>CAWIVA010000074.1:0-18553 GCA_963839225.1 uncultured Acidobacteriaceae bacterium | reverse complement strand
TTGAATAGCCGATGACCACGCCGTAGCGCACGATCGCCGCGCCCTCAGCAAGATCGGCAAGCGCAACCTTGTGCGCCTCTGGAACAGCCTCCACGACCACAAGCCCATCCGGAAAAACGCTGCCTGCCGCGAGTCCGGCCTGGTTCACCACGATGGCAACATTGTCGCGCGCATCGACGCGAATGTACCTTGGCTCCATCGCGAGCTTCGCCGTCTTTTCCATCCGCTCGCTCATCGTCAGCGCACCATGCTTGGACGTTTCGGATCGAACGTCCAGCCCGGAATGAGGAATTGCATCTGCGTTGCATCGTCGCGCGCGCCCAATGCCTTCGACTTGTAGAGCTCATGCGCCCGCTCGATGGCATCGAGATCGAGATCGACGCCAAGGCCCGGGCGCTCCGGCACAGTCAACATGCCATCGCGGATCAGAAACGGATTGAGCGTGAGACGTTGCCCATCCTGCCAGATCCAGTGCGTGTCAATGGCCGTGATGGCGCCGGGCGCGGCGGCCGCTACATGCGTAACCATCGCCAAGGAAATGTCGAAGTGGTTGTTCGAGTGCGAGCCCCAAGTGAGCCCATTGTCGCGGCACACCTGCGCGACGCGTACCGATCCCTGCATGGTCCAGAAGTGAGGATCGGCCAGTGGTATGTCGACGGCATGCAGACGGTTTGTTGGGAGGACATCCGAAACTACCACTGGGAATTCTACAGGGAGATGCTTGACACACGTAACGATGTGGTTTCCCATGCAGTAATCAAGAATCCGTGGTTCTGCCCGGTTGCCTTTCAGGTCGAGAATCGGCGCTGGGAACTGGACCGCTGGTATCGGGTAACCTTTTTGCAGGAGAATAACCGGCTGCGCGGGGCGATCGACGATGTAACAGTCTTTGATGTGAGCGATAGCGGACTCACCAACAACGGGCCGGTAATGCGTAGGGGACGAGTAGCGTTGCGGGTTATGATGCGGTCCGATATGACATTTCGAAACTTGGAGATTTCTAATCGGCCCAATTATGTCTGACGCTCCGCAGTCTTATCTCAGCTGATCCGCCATAATGAACATAGATAATTCTCCATTGGTGAAGAAACTAGCTCAAGATATCCCCTCGTGTTATGTCCTCGGGAATCGACTGTCTTGGCCGGGACTTTGACTTGGCGGTGTTACTGGTAGTTTCCAATTAGGACAAACGGCGCCCAGTAAAACGGATGCTAGTAACCGTTGCGTGTGACCTCGCGTTGATTCTTCCACGCGTTTGAACTCCGCGATCGCTGGCCGCATTCGGCGTATGCGCCAGACCCGTGCAGGAAGGCCATCTGCGCCTGGCGCAAAGCCTCTGCTTTGCCTTCGGCGGGATGCGTCACCCATCGCGAGTAGAAGTCGCTCATCATCCGGCTGGTACTCGCGTCGTTCACGTCCCACAGCGTTGCCAGCACCGCTTCAGCATCCTTTTGCTGGGCGATCATGCCCAGGCTGTCCATCTCCAGGCCATCCCTGGATTTGTAGTCTTTCGCCGTGCTGCACGCCGAGAGGGTCAGAAGCCGTGTTCCGTGAAAGGCAACCGTGGAGTTTTCCATATCGGAGAGATTCCACGCATATCCCTTCGCATCTCCGGCGTCTTCACCGCCCAGCATCAGGTATGGCTCCTCGCCGTTGCCCGTCTCCACAACAAAATGGCTGGCAATATGCACGACGGAGAAACTCTTGCCGGCGCCAAGTTCGGTCTTCAGTGCGGACAGCGTGAATTGTTCGTTGGGCAGCAGCTTGCCTTCCATGGGGCCATGCGATTCAGGCACGGCAGGGTCGTGGACCACGGCATCCAACTCCGGCATCACACCGGGCAGCGCGGGCAGGCCGCCATAGCTCCTCGACAAGCCCATCGCCAGCACGCTGGGCTTGTCCCGTTCGTCATCGGCGAATCCGTCATGTGACCGTAGCTCTCCGGAGTGAAGAGAACGTTGTTGAAGCGCTCCACCATATAATGATGGCCATCATAGAGCGCGGCCATCGGCAGATAGCGCAAGGCATCGTCTAAGGACCACAGCAGCGTGGGAACTCCGGTTTGCCCGGGAGCGGGGGCTTCCAGGGTTTTCAACTCATCTTCTATGGGAGCCACGACCATGGCATACAATTCCTGCGAGACGAGGCCGGGGATCGGACGCGCGCGAGCCCAGAGTTTCAAGCACTTCAAACGCTTTGCTGCGTATCTCTGCCGGCGTGGCCTTCAACTCGAACTTCTTTCGCGTGCCGGCCGTGACTACAATCGCGTAAGCATGATTTTCGCCGATCAGAATACGGATGCCCATGGCACGCGGCCCCAATTTTGCCAGCGTGTTCTGCAGATAACTCTGCACAGTGTCTCGCCGCCGGTTGTCCATTTGCTTGACCGGCGCCGGATTTCTGCTCGAGCCTGGATAGATCGTGCTGGCGAAGAAGGCTTGAAGCTCCCCCTGTTCCTCTCCATGCTTGTGTTCAATGTCTTCAGTCGATTGTCTTCCTCGGGGGTACGCGCCGCCTTGGTTTGCAAGCCGGCAGATTCAACATTGAGCTGCTCAAAAGCCAGCGCCATCTTGTCCAGCGCCGCCAACTCGCTCTGCACCTTCTGCTGCGCCGCAGTGAGCTGCAACGACTCAACTTTAGCCGCGGAATCAGGGGCGGCTCCACGCACAATGTCCTTCAGCTCCTGCTCTTTCAGAAGGTCGAGAATCTCTTCGGCTTCGCCGAGCCGGCCGGCCTCAACCAGAAGCTCTGCCAGTACGCGATAGGTCTTCGACTTGGATTGCGCAAATCCAGCTTGCAGATCCTTATCCATCCCCGAGATGTTTTTGCGAATCTGCTGGTAGGAGCTCACCGCCTCCATTCCGAAGAAGATCGCTTCATCGGGACGATGCTGGTCCCGGAAGCCGATCATCAGCGTAGTTTGAATTCCGCCCTGTATCTCTGGATCGCCCGCGGCCTTGGCCAAAGACAATGCTGCCAGTTCGCTGGCCAGCGCCTTTTGCTTCTCCCTTGCGCCGAGTACCCCCAACCGATGGTCATCATCGCCAGCGCTTCACCGCGACGGTCCCCGACTTCGCGCCAGATCGGCAGCGCCTGGTTGTCGAACGCCAGAGCCTTGTCTGTCTTTCCCAGGTTGGAATAATCCCGGCCCATATTGTTCAGCGTCATCGCTTCGCCGCGTCGGCTCTCGGTCTCGCGCCAGATCGGCAGCGCCTGTTCGCAGTACTCCAGTGCCTTTTGCGCTTGACCCATATCGGCATAGGCCCGGCCAATATCATTGAGAGCCAACCCCTCCCCGATGCGATTTCCTACTTCGCGCCAGATGGGCAACGCTTGGTTGTAATAGTCCAGAGCCGTTTGCTGTTGCCCTAAATCGCGATACAGGCGGCCCAGGTTGTTCAGCGTCAAAGCTTCGACCTGCCGGTTGCCGATGGAGCGCGATATTGTCAACCCCCGGTTATAAACTTCCAGTGATTTCTGCTTCTCTCCCAGTTCAGCGTATACCCTGCCCATGTTGTTCATTGTCAGTGCTTCGCCGCCTTGCTCTCCCTCTTCCCGCCAGATGGGCAGAGCCTGGTTGAAGTAATTGAGCGCCTCCTGCTCCTGGCCCATGGCGGAGTACGTCTCTCCCAGATTATCCAGCGTGCTCGCCTCCCCGGCGCGTCCGCCCGCCTCGCGCAAGTTCGGCGGCAGCGCGTCGCTCAGTTCCTTGAGACCACGTAACTGCCCCAGGTCGTGTAGCCGGCCTATTCTGCTTAGCTCTGCGCCCGTTGCCGACGTCCTGCCAGATCGTCATCGCCTCGTTCAGGTCCTTCAGTGCCTCTTCCCGCTGGCCCAGGTCATTATGAGCCCTGCCTATATTGTTCAGCGTGTTGGCCTCAGCCCAGCGAATCCCCATCTTGCGCCAAATCTGCAATGCCTGGTTGAATATCGCCAGCGCTTTATCCTGCCGGCCCAGATCGCTGTATACCCTGCCGATGGTGTTGAGCGTCATTGCCTGGGCGGCCTGATTGTTCGCATTCTGTTCGATAGGCAAGGCCTCGTTGAGGCAGGCCAGCGCTTTCTGCATCTTTCCCGCTTGCCGGTACAGAAAGCCAAGGGTAATCAGTTGAAACCCTTCATCGGTTACGTGTCGCGCTGCACGCACGTCGGCCAGTTTCTGTTCATGCTGGACGATCTGATCGTTTACCGGCGAACTCTGTGCGCCTGCCATAACGGCCGCCAGCAGCCCGAAGCCCAGGCATGTGATCACTCTTACTCTCCACGCCAGATTCATCTTTTTCCATCTCTTGGACCGGGTGGGTGCCTGACTTTCCAGTCAGTCTCGGTCCTCCCGCCGCATCCGTCACTTGGCTACCAGGTTTTCGCGCAGAAAGACCACCACTCTGGTTACGGAATCGTTCGCCGCCTTGGGGTCCCATCTTATGTGCACTTTCATCCCGATGGCGGCGGGGTCGCGCACAGTCATGTCGGGCCCATTCAGGTTGAAAGCATGCGTGGCGCCCGGATATTCGACAGTGATCAACTGAAAACTATATTTTTTCGCGAGCAGGCTCTTGAGCTCCGGTACGGCTTTGTCCTCGCCATATGAGTCATCAGATCCGTAAAAGAGAATCATGGGACCGCCGGCCAACTTGCTGCCGCTCTCTTCAAAGTCTTTTGTGAAGTGGTTGCACACCGGATAGAACAAGGCAAACGCGGCGAATCCCTTGTCCTTTCCCATCCATTGTTGAACATTACTTTCCATGGCTGTTCTCAGGGCTATGTTTCCGCCCAACGAAAAACCCATGATACCGATGCGGTTGGCGTCCACGGCGGGCAGTTTTCGCAATTCTTTTAGCGCCGCGAAAGCCAGTGGCAGAAAGGTGTCAGGCTTCGGCCGGTCCAGGGGGCCCCTGTAAATCCCGGTCATGAAGTCCACTTCAAATATCGCAATCCCCGCATCCAGCAGCGGTTGGCGATAAAGCTCGCCGCGCTGGTCGATCCCCATCGTGCCATGCACCATAACGATGGCGGGAACCGGATGCGTAGCGTTTTCCGGCAGGTAAAGTATGCCCGAAACTTTGTAGGCTCGGGTGATATCGAGCGATGTAAAGTCAATCTTCGTCCCCGCCGGGGATGCTCCGGCAGGCACCGCTAAAACAGCAATTAAACAGACTGCGAGGAATCCGATACACTTCAAATTCTTCAGCATCAGTCCCCTAACATCAGAAATTTCCCGTCGGGGTGGAGGTTCGTACTGACCCTGGCCTTAAAGGCGCCCTTTGGACAAAGGAGGCAACCCGCCTTTCAAGTTGCCTATCTGAGCTAGTCGCCTGAGGACGAATCGTCGTCGACCGAGGCGGCAGAATCGTCCACCGCAGTGTCGTCAACCGGAGCATCCTCTGTAACGGCCGAGGAGTCGTCCTGTGGGCCCAAATCATCGCCATACTCGCCCGCTTCGCCGGCAGCGTCGGCATTCTCCTGTTCGCCCTGGGCGTCCGCGGCGTACATCTGCGCGTCGGCCGCATCGTCCGGACTCCCGGAAGTATCGTCGGCGTAACTCTGGGCAGTCTGCGCGTCCTCGTTGGCGGTCTCCTGGTCCCAATTAGCCCAACTCTCGTCCTGAGACGCTTGCCAGGTCTGGTCGGTATTGTCCGGACCTCCCGCGTTCGCAACGTCCTCCGAGGCCGAATATGCTTGCTGGGCATCGTCCTGCGCCGTTGCGTAGTCGCCTGAGGCGGCAGCATCTCCCTCTGCCTGCTCATCTTGCTGAAGCGTTTGCTGGTCATCGCTCAAAGCGTCAGCCTGGGACTGGGCGTCCGGGTCGGTCGTGTCGGCGGGTGAATCTGTGCCAGCAGCCGAGTCGAGGTCCGAAGTTGCCGCGTCAGAATCTACAGCGCCGGCCTCTCCGCCAGCAAGATCGCCGGTTAGATCGCCGGATTCGATGGGGTCGGTCGAGCTGCCTTCGATGTTAGTTCCAGAGGCGTCGATAGCCGGGTCCACCATGCCGACAGGTTCATACGCCCCCACCGAGGTTGCAGTTTCATCCGTGGGGTCAGTCACGTATGCTTCGCCGCCCATCGCGGGGGAATCCACGCCAGGGTCCACCACAAAAGCTTCAGCCACAACTCCTTCTGGAGTGGTGGTTGATCCCGCGGAATTGTCACCGCTCCCGAATGGATCGAGGATAGCGTCAATAATCTCTTCCGGCAGTGTTTCGGACGTAGAGGGATTTGCGGAATCAACTGGGTTCGCGACCGGTGTGCCGGAGTCATCGGGCACAATCACTACGACTTCATTGGTAGTATCGTCTGGCATAATTCAACCTCTCATTCCCGGTTACCCGGATAGTTTTTGCGCGGTGGCAGGCACTGGTGGCGGAGCAGCCGGCTTTGGGCGCAGCGTGAAAACGTTTTGACATTTTGGGCAGCGGACATTCAGTGATAGTTTGCCCCGCAAAACAGCAAACGGAATTCGCATTGCGGCCTGGCATTTGGCGCAAACGACACGAATGGAGCCCACAGGTGTGGCCGCCGGGGCAGGCGCATCAGCGGGAGAACCCTGCTGCCGTAAAGGAGCGAGCTGCTTGCGAGCGGGCTGCACGCTCTGGCTCAAGCGCATGAGTTCGGGCTCGGCCGCCGCCTGGCCTAACAGCCGCAGGCGACGCGTGGTGTACATCGAGGAGGAGGTCGTCATTTCAGAAAGACGCGTCATTTGGTCGTCGCTTGCCTCTTCCTGCTTCATCCATTCCTCGATGTTGATTTGCTTCAGGAGCCGGTTAGAGCGGATGGACCATGCCAGCAGAACGCGGCGTGCGAGAGCCTGGTCACCAACGGCGAGCAGCCCGGCGCGGTCGGCGGTGACCTCCGACTGGCGCGCCCACGCCAGCAGGGGCAGTTCCACTGTGCCCTGGATCAATTGCATGGGGTGCAGCGCGTTCATCACCCCGTTAGAAAGCAGTCCGTGCATCGCGGCGGAATCGCCGGCGATAAAACGAGTCACGGTCTTCCACAGGGCATGGCCGGCGCGGCAGTGTCCCATCTCTCGCGCCAGCACAAAGAGCAGTTCGTCGTTCTGGAAATTGGTGAGGATGGCTGTGCCCAGCACGATGAACGCACTGGTGTCCGAGCCGAAGGTATAGGTGTTCCACTGGGAATCGCCTGAAACATATACATCGGGCATGCTGGGCAACCCAAGAATGCGAGCAGCCAGAACTCCCTGCTTCCACACCTCGGGCAACTGCATCGGGCCAAGGCGAATGCCGTTGAACGTCGATTCGATCCAGGGACGGCCCACCTTGTCGGAGGCGGAGCGCACAATTGAATGGAGCGCTGGAATCTTTTGCAATCTGGCCATCGCCTGGCCGTCCTGCGCCCACAAAAAGACCGAGCGATCGAGCTGGTACCCGGGAAACAACGGCCGCAGCCATCCACACTGCGCGCAGACATTCTCCGCGGGGCCCAGGCCAACCCCGTTCCCTCCGCAGTGCTTGCAGATGGAGGGCTGGCTGCCCCCGCCAAGCGGTGGGACGGACGGTGCGGTCGGCGGCTGGCCGCGTTCCGGCTGGGGCCACGAGCGTGGTTCCGCAAACGGTGCAGAATCGCGAACCCGGCGCCCCAAGGCCGTGGCCCTGCGGGCAAATGAGCGAAAGAGCGTTGCTTGCCATGGGCTTACCTTTCTGGTCAAAACGCCTGACCCTCAGTGAATTGCGAACTCAATCTCCCCGAGCTTGAATATCCAACTCAGGAAGTAAAGGGCAGTTGCAGCATAAAGAGCCTTGGTGAAGTAAGCACTCTCAGTTATCCGCCGAAAGGACATGCGCCGCCAGAGGAGAAAGATCGCCGACGGGATAAGGGACACAGTGCCAATGAAAGCGACCAGGCCGAAGGGATTGGCGGCGAATGCTTTCCAGTATTGAAACCGGATTGCGTAGGCAAAGCTGGTGGTTAGTCCGCAACTGGGGCACGGCAGATGCGTGACCAGTAGGAAGTTGCAGGGAGGCAGACCGAGCTGGGTGTGCGTGCCATAGCCGCACGCGGCGGGTTTGAGCCAAAGAGCGACCGCCAGTACGCTGCATGCGGCAGCCAGCATGCCAACGGCAACCGATTTGTCCGTCCGGTCATACATGCAGGCACTCCGAACAACCTCAGAAGCGACGCAGTCCTGACATGCCCCAAAACAAGCAAAGACCAAGAACAGAAAGAATCAGCCCACCGATATTCAAGTAAAAGGCCCATTTGGCCCATTTTTCGTCTAATTGCGGAGCCCGCCCGGCAGCGATCGCATCCATGTCTTTTTTCGCGAGGAAGAGGCCGATGATTGCGGTGATTGGTCCACAACAGAAGAAGGAAGCAATGCCCAATCCGAGGGCCCACTTGGTGTTGTCACCCATTACCTTGAGTCCGGGAACCGGCGGAGGGTAGTAGCCGGCAGGGGGCGGGGGCTGGACGCTGGCTGGCGGCGGAGCGTTGGTTGGCGGCGGGATGTTGATTGGCGGCTGGATATTCAATTGCGCTGCGCACATTCCACAGTACACCGCATTTGGCGGATTTGACCCGCCACACCGTGGGCATCTCACATCGTTCATCGCAAGTCACCTTAAGAATGCAAACAAATTCAGAGCGCAAAGGACGTTTACACGCCACTGATGCCCGACATAAACGCCAAGAACGGGAAGTACGTGCGCCATATCCTCTTTGTTCAGACGGGAAAAGTTCTTGACAAGGACTGAAAATCGAGAGAATCCTACGAAACTTGCCAATATGGCGCAGTGATGGCTGTCACTTCGTTGGCCACCCAGTAAGAGGCCTTGTCTTCAATTGCTGCCCTCACAACCGAAAAGGCCCGCGCCATCTGCTGCCGCCGGATGCGATTGAATCTGCCGCGAGAGGATGCAATCCTAATCCATGCCGAGAGTATATGGGATCGTTTCCGGCGGTAACTGAAGAAGGCCGCAATACACCAGTAACTCGAATTAGCCCAGTTTGTGTCAGTGATCATTTATGCCGTGGACAATTCCGTAACCTGCATCCCGGAAGTCGGACTCCACGCGGCATGTACACTTGAAGGTTCCACAGGATGCGCGCACGATGAATTCCTCAGATCAAGACCGTTACTGGATGCAGCGAGCCCTCGAGCTGGCCCGCCGCGGCATCGCCGTCACCTCGCCCAACCCCGCCGTCGGCTGCGTCATCCTCGACCGCGCCGGCCAGGTAGCCGGCGAAGGCTGGCACGAATACGACCTCGTCGACCACGCTGAAGTCGTCGCCCTCAAAGTCGCCCAACAGCACGCCGGCGACCGTCTCCGCGGCGGCACGGCCTACGTCAACCTCGAGCCCTGCAACCACACCGGCCGCACCCCTCCCTGCACCCAGGCCCTTATCTCTTCAGGAGTTAGCCGCGTAGTCGCCGCCACCATCGACCCCAACCCCGCCGTCGCCGGCCACGGCATGGAAGCGCTGCGCGCCGCGGGCATTGAAACCGTCGTCGGCGTCTGCGAAGCCGAAGCCCGCCGCCTCAACGAAGGCTTCGCCCGCTGGAGCCAGCACCAGCGCCCCCTGGTCCTCATGAAAGTGGCCATGTCCCTCGACAGCCGCATCGCGCCGCCCTCCCGGCCAGCATCACGTCCCGCAGCCCTACTGGATCACCTGCGAAGCCGCCCGCCCCGCCGTCCAGCCCCTCCGCTGGCAGGCCGACGCCGCCATGGTCGGCGTCGATACCGTCCTCGCCGACGACCCCATGCTCACCGACCGCAGCGGTCTCCGCCGCCGCCGCCCCCTGCTGCGCATCGTCCTCGACTCCGCCCTGCGCATGCCCCTCGACTCAAAATGGTCGCCACCGCCCACAACGACGTCGCCATCTTCACCGTCTCAAACGACGAAGCCCGCATCGCCGAACTCCGCGCCCGCGGCGTCCGCGTCGAAGTTCTGCCCTGCCGAAGTCCGGCCGCGTCCCGCTCGATAAAGTGCTGGACATTCTCGGCGAAGAAGGCATCCTCACCCTGCTTACTGAAACCGGCACGCGGCTCAATACGGCCCTCCTCGCCGGCGGCCTGGTCGACCGAATCCACCTCTTCATCTCCCCGCAAATCATGGGCTCCGATGCCGTCCCAGCCTTCAAAGGAATGTCGCATCCCATTCATATGGCAGAGGTTGAGGTCGAGCGCTACGACAACGACCTGGGCCTCTGCTCGCTGCTCCGCGATCCC
Source organism: uncultured Acidobacteriaceae bacterium (assembly GCA_963839225.1). Taxonomy (GTDB): domain Bacteria; phylum Acidobacteriota; class Terriglobia; order Terriglobales; family Acidobacteriaceae; genus Telmatobacter. Next base: position 8,364 of record CAWIVA010000074.1, on the reverse strand, counting down.
TGGCCGCCGTCTGTCAATTCCGTCGAGCGGTCAAAGTGTTAAAGTAAGCAAAAAAGCAATGCAAAGGATAAATCGATGAATTCCAGCGAGCAGAATCATGGGTCTGAATCGTTAAGCCGCCGCAAGTTCTTCAAAATGGGCGCGGCCAGTGCAGTCACGCTCAGCGTATTGAACTTGGCGCGCGCAAATGCACAAAGCGCCGCTGCACCGGAAGCCACCACTCACGGCACCATGGTGGACGTTCCCTTTGAAAAGCGTAATCCTCGCATCGCCTTCATCGGCGTCGGCCATCGCGGAACCTCCCTGCTGGATAATCTGCTCGCCGCCGGCGCGCAGATTGTGGCGCTCTGCGACGTGAACCCGGCAAGCCGCCGATCACGCCGCCTCATTGGTCGTCGCCGCCGGCCAGCCCAAGCCGCCGCTCTTCACCGATGGCCCTTATGCCTTTGAAACCATGCTGGCCAAAGACGATATCGACCTGGTCATCGTCGCCACTCCCTGGAGCTGGCATTGCGAGATGGGCGTCGCCGCCATGAAGCACGGCAAGGATGTTGCCATTGAAGTGCCCGGCGTAACCACGCTCGATGAATGCTGGAAGATCGTCAAGACCTCTGAAGAAACCCGCAAGCACTGCATGATGCTTGAGAACTGCTGCTACGGCTACAACGAGACGCTGATTCTGCGCATGATCCAGGACGGCGAGTTCGGCGATCTTCTCTATGGCGAAGGCGCTTACCTTCACGATCTGCGCGCCGAACTCTTTTCCGAATAAAGAGCGAAGGCCTCTGGCGCCGCACGGAGCACACCATGCGCGACGGCAACCTCTATCCCAGCCACGGGCTGGGCCCGGTAGCCAACTACATGGGCATGCAGCGCGGCGACCGCTTCGGATACATTGTCTCCATGAGCTCGCCCCAGCGCGGCCTCGACAAATATCGCAAGGACCACCTCAAGCCGGGCGATCCGCGCTTGGAAGAGCACTACATCTGCGGCGACATGAACACCTCGCTGATCAAGACCGCGAAGGGACTCACCATCACCGTCAAGCATGCCGTCTCCACCCCTCATCCCTACGACCGCATCAACCTGATTGCCGGAACCAAGGGCATCTTTCAGGACTATCCGCCGCGCATCTATTTCGACGGAATGAACAAGGATGAGTCGTGCGGATCGATCGACGATTACAAGCAGTACGCGCATCCGCTGTGGAAAGCAAGGCGAGCTGGCCGCCAAGAGTCGGCGGCCACGGCGGCATGGACTACATCATGCTCTATCCGCCTGCTGCAATGCGTGCGCGAAGGCCTTCCGCCGGATATGGATGTCTACGACACGGCCGCCTGGTCCGCGGTTGGCGCGCTCAGCGTCACTTCCGTCAGCCAGGGCAGCGCGCCCGTCGAGTTCCCTGACTTTACGCAGGGCAAGTGGATGCAGCGCAGCGCCTCCGGCATCGCAACCCAGGCATAAACCATTCGGAAGATCGGGATTATAACCAGCATGCCTCGGCCAAACGAATGGTACCGGGCCGGGTGCCCCACCCTCGCGACGTTTTTGTTTTTGTCGCTAGGGTGGGATACCACAAAACTCAAACCATCAATACCTCGAATCAGAGTTCCTCTATATCCGGATAAAAATCTTCTTTCGATACATCCAGAAGAGAATCACCCAATAAGTCCCCAATACCAGCGTGCCCAGAACAAGCGTCTGAAGCGCCGCGCCCATAATATTCAACACCCATCCCAAGTGAATGCGGAAGCTGTTCTCGAAGAATTCCCTGCACAGACCCGCCATGACGTAAGCCGCAATGGAATTCATGCCGACCACGACCAGCGGAAACGCGATGCTGCGATGCTTTCTGATATCGACGACCCACGAAAACGCGGCCAGAAAGACGAAGCAAACGCCGCCGCTGAACAGCACCCACGAAGGCGTCCAGATGCGCTTCACGATCGGGCAAATTCCGGCGAAGTGAAACAGAAGTCCGGCGGCCATCAACGCGACTGCAGCGACGAGAAATTTGCGCATCGGAATCTTTGGTTCCGAAGCGAGAAACCAGCGGCCCGCAAAGACTCCCAGCAGCATGGTTCCAAGCGTAGGAATAAAACTCAGCACCTGGTAGCCGCCCCTGTTGAACAGGAAACGGCCGGGCCGCGGAAACAGGTTCAGAAACCAGACGTCGAATGCATTGCCGAGGTTGCTGTTCTTGTTCCAGTGCGACAGGAAGCCGGTGTAATTAGATGATTCCACCCGGCCGGCACCCCCACGGCCGCGTAGTCGAAGCCGGGTCCAGGCGCGGGATACAGTGCCCACGCCAGCCAGTAGCCGAAGAGAATCGCCCCGAATGCGGTCCACTGCCAGCGCGGACGAACAAAGGTCAACAGAAACGCAAATGTATAACCCAGCCCGATCTGGCTCAGAGTGTCCGTGAAGGCGAAGTTGGTCATGGGGCTGTGGGTAGACGAGAGAAAGACCCCAGCGCGATAAGAATTAAACTGCGCCAGATAGTATGGACCAGCATCCGCGAAAAAGTAGCGCCCTTCTTTAAGCGGCTTCTCACTGAGTAAGGAAGCGCAACGCCCACAAGGAATGTGAATGACGGCTGGATCGTATCGTGCAGGCTCATGCCCGCCCACTCGGAGTGGATTTGGTTGATCGCCAGAAACCTCCAAATGAGATTGTTGGGGTAAAAGGTCCTATGCATGTATGCTAACTCAAGCACTTCCGCCATCATCAGCACCATCACCAGGCCGCGGTAAGCATCGACCGCAATATTCCGCTCCAGCTTTTGTTCCACGCTCGCGACGGTACGCTCAGCGTCAACCGCAGTTTTGTGTTCCAGTCTTGGTTCCACGACCGCGACAGTCTCGCTCATTCGCTAATTCTCCACAGGATATTTTTTATGTGCACTGGGACCTATACAAAAGAGCTTTTATCTTTTGCGAACCGGCTTTTGTCTTTCTAGAGGTCCATTTGAGTGTAATACGCAGAGGCCGACCCGTGAAATCTGACCATCCACTCGCGCACAAACCGCTTAAAATGGAAACATGTTCACCGGCATCATCGAACAAACCGGCACGCTGGTCAGCCTGAAAGATACCGGAGGTGTGCGCCGGCTGACGGTCGAGGCTCCGGGCCTGGCCGGACGGCTGCGCGAGGGCGACTCGCTGGGCGTCTCCGGCGTCTGCCTGACTGCTCTCGATGTGCACCCAACCCTCTTTCACGCCGATCTGGCGCAGGAAACGCTCGACCGCACCTCGCTGGGCTCGCTCGCACCCGGCGCCAAAGTCAACCTCGAATTGCCCACCGCTGCCGGCAGCCCGCTCGGAGGCCACATCGTGCAGGGTCACGTGGACGGCTGCGGAACCATGACGGCTCTCGACCCGGTGATTCCGGAGTCGAGCCCGCAGTTCGACAAGCAAACCACCGACTGGACCCTCAAAGTGCGCGTCCCTGAAAACGTCCGCCCGTGGATGGTCCACAAAGGCTCGGTCGCAATCGAAGGCATCAGCCTGACCATCGCCGATTTCGACGGCGAAGACAATCACCATCGCCATTCTTCCCCTCACCTATTGGCGAACGAATCTGCACACGCTCTGCCGTCGGCGCTCCGCTGAACATTGAAGCCGATGTGCTGGTGAAGCTGGCCCACGCACAAATGCAGGCCCAGAAGAAACCTGAGCTGCAACTGACCGAAGCCTGGCTGGTGGCAAACGGCTATTGACGGCTGCCGCAATCAGGCGCAAAGTTGTTGCGGACAAACTTATGGACTGCTCCAAATGCGGAAAACCGATGCGGATGACAGATAAGAACACCTTCTCCGGACGCGATATCCGCGAGTACAAATGCGACGCATGCGGCCATGATGACTGGGAAGATCGCGGCAAAGCGTTATGGCAGATTCTCTCCGACGACCGCGAAGAATTTGAAGCCGCCAAGCCGCTCGTGAAGCCGCCGCCGATCCAGACGCTCTGGCTGATTCCCCGCAACCCAAACAGAGCCCGGCAATTTCCCGCTGGAGCCGGTTTCTCGCCTGGCTAGGCGGCTCTCGCAAAGGGAAATGGGAAGCTTGCCCTACAAAAAGATAGGCAGAGAAGAGTCAGGAGAAAGGGCATGAAATCGGTAGCAGAGATTGCCTCAAAATTACCGCTGCCCTGCGCCAACATTTTCGCTATACCGGCGTTTCAGCCGATCTGGAGCGGCGAGGCGCCGGCACGTCGCGACCTGATCTCGCCTGGGTTCACCGTCAAAAACAAGAAAATGATAAACGCAATTCCAACAGCAGGATTAGCAATAGTAAAGACTGAGCAAGCTCGCCTCAAATGTGCGATAAGTAAAAATCCCTGAATAATATGAGCAGGTTTACGGCTTTGCCGCCAGCTTCGGCGGATCGGTTACATATTCATCACCGGTGCGATCCAGCAAAATTTTGCGACGATCACTCAGCAGCTTCAGTCGACTAGTCACTTCAATAAACTCCTGCTTCTGTTCGGCCGTCAGCGCCGTTCCCCCCGCGCTCAACTGGTTCAGCTCGTCCAGCCGCGCCTGCAGCTTGGGAATCTCGCGATCGATCAGAATCGGGCGAATGATGGTCGATCTTGGCGCGCCCGCGAGCCAGCTCGTTGCGATTGTTCTCGCCCCACACCGGCAAAATCCCCACGTGTCCCAACTCCACGCGCACGCCCGCCGGCCCATAGTCCTTGCGCACGGCAGAAAACAAGCCCGATCATCTCATCGCGCGGGTCGCCGTTCTTGTCCGGCATCAGCCCATCCACATATGTGCGCGACTGGTTCGAAAGAAAATTCCCCAGCGAATAAAAGATCACTGCATTGCGCCCGTCCTCGGTGTCGATAAGTCTCCACCGGCTGCAGCACGTGCGGATGGTGACCCACGATCACCGATGCCCCGGCCTCCAGCATCTTGTGCGCCGTCTCCACGTCTTCCGGCCTGGGTGCAGGCGCATACTCAATGCCCCAGTGAATGGAAACCACCAGCAAATCGCACTTCGCCCGCGCCTGTTTGATCGCCGCCAGAACCCCAGCCTCGTCCAGTCCCCGCGCTCCGCCCGACTCACCCGGATAAGGAAAGAAATTCACGTGCGGCAAATCGTCCTTGTCCGGATTGCGGTTGCCATTGAGCCAGCGCGTCATGCCCAGCCAGCCCACCTTGATTCCGTTCGCCTCCACAATCACCGGCTGCCAGGCCTGCGCGGCCGTATCCCCCGACCCCACAAACAAAATCCCTTCGTCGCGCAGATGCTCACGAGTCTCGGCAAATCCCGCCCACCCCTGGTCCATCACGTGATTATTGGCAAAAGAGACAATCTTGATTCCGTTGGCCTTCAGCCCGTCGAGCAGCGCGATAGGCGCGTCGAACATGAATGGCTTTGACCCGTGCGAGTGTGCCGGCGCAACCGGCGTCTCCAGGTTCACAAATCCGTAGTCCACGCCGCGAAAGACGTCGCTCACGTCGCTGAACAGCGCCCCCCACCCCTGCGAGTTGGTTGGATCGGCACTGGCGGCGGCAGCCGCGGCCGCACGCACCGGCTCATGCGGAATCACGTCGCCGGCCACGGCAAAACTCACCTTGCGCCAGTTCGTGCGGATAAGGAACGACCACCACCGCCGCTCGTCCGCCGTGGAACCCCGCCAGCACCACCGCGGCAACCGCAGCCACGGCAACCAGCAAGACGGCTCCGCCGGCCAAACGCCAATGCCTGTGCAGTGCAGGCACAAGGCCCGCTCCCGGCCGCCATTCCCGCATCGCAAAATCCATTGCCGCCTCGATCCTGACCACGTTCCCAAAAAGCAATAGGGAACGCAATCAGAATACAGGTTCAGCAATCTGTAAGGGTGAGATTATCGAGACTGGGGATGTTGGGCCCGATCCGCGCCTCGGTGGCCAGAATTTCGGCTCAGACTTTTCTGGGGAACCAGCAAGGTCAAAGCTTCCTGCACCACTTCAATCCTCACCGGAAGCGTGCCCAGCACCTCGCCGTCCGCCTCCACGAGCAAGCGCTCCTTTGATCCATTCAGGCTGCTGCAATCCACTGAGACGGCCTTTATCAGCTCAACTGTATTCGAGAATGTGTGCCGTCCAAACAGCACCGCTGCAAGAAACTTCATATAACGCAAGCGGCTGCGCGTCTTGAAAGCAATCAGGCGCAGTTGATTGTTTACCAGTGCGGCGCCAGGCGCCAGGTTATTCAGCACCCCGCCAAAATTGCTGATGCGCACCGCCAGCAACTGTGACACTTCTTCCACCCGCGATTCATGGCTTCCTTTTTCCGTAAAGGACGCCGCAAACATGGGAAATTTATGCGTAGCCCAGACGCGAAATCCTTCAATCAGATACAAGGCGTAACCCAATCGCTGCTTTAACCCCGCGTCGAGCCTTGATAGAAAAATAGCGTCTGCTCCAATTCCGGCCGCAACAATAAAGTAGCGCGAGCGCGATCCTCCATTGCTGTCCTGATAAAAGATCTGCCCCACGCAGACTCGCTCCGGTATCGCGTTCAGCAGCGCCTTCACCGCCTTCACCGGGGAGGACGGCATCCCCAAATCCGCCGCCAGGGCATTGGCTGTGCCCATGGGGATCACGCCCAGCGCAGCCGATCCTCCAACTAACCTTTGCAGCGACTCGTGAACGGTGCCGTCCCCTCCGCAGGCAAGAATCGTATCGAACCCCTGGCTGACTGCCTCCTGCGCCTGTATTCCCGCGCTTTCAGGCGATTCGGTAGCGATCGTCTTCACTTCAACGCCGGCTTTCTCCAGCACCGCCACCACCGCCGCAATTGCGTCCAGACCGCTTATTGCGGACGCTGGCCTGAAGCCGGGTTGTAAATCAGCGCGACACGACGCATTCCGTTCGACCCCTGATCCCCATTCTCATGGGTTCCATACCTATTCTTGCATGTTGTTCCAGATTATGCACTTGAGAACCGCAAAATCGGTGTTGGCGCCTAATATTCAATAGTCGAGGGTTTACGATCCCGCAGCTCGGCAATCCGCCCTGAACCGGATTCCGAGTAAAAACAGGCAGGTTCTCAATACCTCCAGCCATCACCCAGCCATACTCGCCCCTTTCGAGCGTTGCATCTCCCTTTTGCGTCTATCCGTTACGAAAACCAGCGGTGGAAGCTGGTAACCTAAAGCTTGAGAAAAACCTCTCGGAAAGGCCGGACCCTTCGCCCCGGCGAGAAGAATCATGGCAGAATTTGTCATCAAGCTGGCCGATGAGCGTGGCCGCGTGCAGGAGCAGGTGCAAACGGCGGCCACTGCCGAGGAGTTGCGCGCCCGCTTTACCCATGCCGGCTATACGTCTTCACCGTCCGCGCCCGCGGCGGCTTTGGCGGCCTCAAGCGGCGGCAAGGTCAAGCTGGAGCCGTTTCTCATCTTCAACCAGCAGTTCCTCACCCTGGTCAACGCCGGCCTGCCCATCCTGGGCTCGCTGCAGATGCTGGGCAAGATCCAAAAGAACGCCCAGCTCTCCGGCTCGCTCGACGATGTATCCAACCGCGTGCAAGACCGGCGACTCGCTCTCTGACGGCCTTCGAGGCCCAGACCGGCTTTCCCGTCATGTATACCACCACCCTGCTGGCCGGCGAACGCTCCGGCAACCTGCAGGAAGTGCTGGAGCGCTACGTAAACTTCCAGAAAGTCTCGCTCACCTTCCGCAAAAAGCTGACCGCCTCGCTCATTTATCCGGCGCTGCTGCTATCGCTGGTCATCGGCCTGATGGTCTTTCTGCTGGCCGTGGTGGTGCCGCAGTTTGCCGTGCTTTATGACCAGATGGGCTCCAAGCTGCCCGCCATGACCGCGGATTTGATGGACTTTGGCAAGTGGCTCAACCACAACTTCATCTGGCTGATTCTGGTGCTGACGTTGGGCTTCGTGGCTCTACCGCTTCTCCGTCACCGAGCGGGGCAAGGACTTTATCGACAATGTCCGCATCAGGCCTGCCGGTCTTCGGCAAAATCTGGCTCAAATACCAGGTGGCGCTCTTTTCACGCACGCTTTCCACGCTGCTCACCGGCGGCTTGCCGCTGGTTCCGTCGCTTGAAACAGCAGCGCGCTCCATCTCTTCGCGCAAGATTTCGAAGGCGGTCTTCTCTTCCATCGGCACCGTCCGCGAGGGCAAGAGCCTGGCCGAATCGCTCACCAAGACCGGTGTTTTCCCCGACCTGGCCGCGGAAATGATCACCGTCGGCGAGCAGACCGGCGCCTTGCCGCAGATGCTCAACTCGGTGGCCGAATTCTTTGAAGAAGACGTGGCCACCGCGCTCACCGCATCGCTGGCGCTCATTGAGCCCGCCATCCTCATCATCATGGGCGTGGTCGTGGTCTTCATTCTCATCTCGCTTTACCTGC
>CAWIVA010000073.1:0-6022 GCA_963839225.1 uncultured Acidobacteriaceae bacterium | reverse complement strand
GGACCTGGTGGTGGAGGTGGGCGGGCTGGCAACGCTGCCACACTTCGCTGAGGGCGGTAGGATAGGCGGGGTCATTGCGCAGGTCGGGGTGCTGAGCGGCGCGGCTTTCGGCTGACCCGCTGCCGATTGCTTGATGCTATAAAATGGCGCTCATTCAGGGGATTTATGTTGGATCGCGCAAGGATTTTAAAGATTTGAACAAGGCCATCACGCTGGGCGGCTGCGGCCAGTGGGCGAAAACTTCCATTGGTCACAGGCTCGCGAGGCATTGATCCGCATGGAAGAAGCGACGCACTTCGGCAAGCTGGTGCCTGCGGTAGGGTAAATGCAACAGGCATCAGGGTGAGGCGATAACAAGCGCACTTGAAGACGCTTCCATTCTTCCCAAAACGACTCGCCTTGACCGCAATCGACAATTCCACTTTTTGCTCGGCATATTCGACCGATGATTCACCTCTGCACTTCACAACCCGATTTGAAAGTTGACGACCCGCTTCAGCCAAAGGGAACTCTCCGTCTGTGCGGGGAATGAGGGTTCCAATGTCCATTTCTTCTGCCGTTATTCCTTCACAAGCAGGGCCTGTGATCGACCGGAAAACCGGCATGACCGCCGATGCGCTGGCGCACTCTTTCCTCGACAATCTTTTCTTTGTGCAGGGCAGGTCGCTGGAGCGGGCCACGGTCAACGATCTTTATATGGCCCTGGCGCACACGGTGCGCGATCGGCTGGTGGAGCGCTGGATCTCCACGGTAAAGAACTACCAGGCCCAGGATGTGCGCGTGGTCTGCTATCTTTCGGCGGAGTTTCTCACCGGGCCCCATCTGGCCAATAACCTGATCAACCTGGGCATCCATGAAGAAGCCGAGCAGGCCATGCGGCAACTGGGTCTGGATCTGAATGTGCTGATCGAGCAGGAAAAAGAGCCGGGGCTGGGCAACGGCGGATTGGGGCGCCTGGCTTCGTGCTTCATGGATTCGCTGGCCACGCTGGACGTTCCCGCCATCGGCTACGGCATCCGCTACGAATATGGAATCTTCGACCAGCAGATTCGCGACGGCTGGCAGGTGGAGACCACCGATAATTGGCTGCGGCTGGGCAATCCGTGGGCACTGGAGCGCCCGGAAGACGCCTTCGAGGTGAAGATGGGCGGACGGACGGAACGGCACACCGATCCGAGCGGCCGGCTGCGTGTGATTGGATTCCGCAGCGGTGGTCCGCGGAGTTCCGCACGATACGCCGATTCTGGGTTACAAAACCAACACCGCCAACACCATGCGGCTGTGGGCGGCGCGGGCTGTGGCGAGTTTTCGATTTCGGCACCTTCAACACCGGCGATTTTTTTGGCGCGGTCGCCGACAAGGTCTCCTCGGAGAATATTTCCAAGATCCTTTATCCCAACGACGAAGGCTTTCAGGGCAAGCAACTGCGGCTGGCGCAGCAGTTTTTCTTTGTCTCCTGCAGCCTGCAGCACATTTTGAAGATTCAGGTACAGCACAACGTCCGCTGGCCGAGTTGCATCGCAACTTCGCCATCCAGATGAACGACACGCATCCGGCCATTGCCGTGGCCGAGCTGATGCGGCTGCTGATGGACGAGCACGCGATGGAGTGGGATGCGGCGTGGCACGTGACGCAACATGCGCTCTCCTATACCAACCACACGCTGCTGCCGGAAGCGCTGGAGCAGTGGCCGCGGGCCTGTTCGGTTCCCTTCTGCCACGGCATCTGGAGATTGTGGACGAGATCAACCGCCGCCATCTGGAAAACGTGCGGCATAAGTTTCCCGGCGACGATGCGCGCGCGCAACGGCTCTCAGTGATCGACGAGAGCGGAGAAAAATATGTGCGCATGGCGCACCTGGCCGCACTGGGCAGCCACGCCATCAACGGAGTGGCCGAGCTGCACACGGAGCTGCTGAAGACCCACGTGCTGCGCGATTTCTACGAGCTCTACCCCGGAAAAATTTTCTAACAAGACCAACGGCGTCACTCCCCGCCGCTGGATGGTGCTGGCCAATCCAGGCCTGGCGTCGCTGCTGACCGCGCGGCTTGGACCCGGCTGGGTGAGGGATCTCGAAAAGCTGCGCGGCTGGAGCCGCTGGCCGGCGATCTCCGCTGCATGAGGAGTGGAGAGCCATCAAGCACCAGAACAAGATTCGGCTCGCGGCCTACATTCAGGATCGGCTGGGCATCGCCGTCGATCCGCAGGCGATCTTCGATGTGCTGGTCAAGCGCCTGCATGAGTACAAGCGCCAGCACCTGCAGATTCTGCACATCCTCACGCTCTTTAAGCGCATCCAGCACGACCCGGATGCCGAGATAGTTCCACGCGTCTTTATCTTCGGCGGAAAAGCCGCGCCGGGCTACCGCATGGCCAAGCTCATCATTAAGCTCATCCACTCCGCCGGCGAAGCCATCAATGCCGACCCGCAGGTGCGCGGACGGCTCAAGGTGGTTTTTTTGCCGGATTACAACGTGAAGCTGGGCCAGCGCGTCTATCCCGCCGCCGATTTATCCGAGCAGATTTCCTTGGCGGGCAAGGAAGCCTCGGGGACCGGCAACATGAAGTTCGCCATGAACGGCGCGCTCACCATCGGCACCCTCGACGGGGCCAACATTGAGATACGCGAAGAGGTGGGCGAGGAAAACTTTTTCCTCTTCGGGCTGACCACGCCGGAGGTGGAGCAGCGCAAGCGCCAGGGCTACAATCCACGCGCGATCTATGACGCCAACCCCAACCTCCATGAGGTGCTTGACGCGCTGCTGAGCGGCGAGTTTTCGCGCGGCGACAAGTCGCTCTTCGAGCCGCTGGTCAATTCCCTGCTCAACGGCGACGAGTATATGCTGCTGGCCGATTACCAGTCTTATATCGACTGCCAGGACCGCGTGAGCGAGGCCTACAAGAACCAGGAAGAGTGGACCCGCATGAGTATTCTCAACGTGGCCCGCATCGGCAAGTTCTCCTCCGACCGCTCCATCCGGGACTACTGCGCCGATATATGGAAGACCTGGCCGGTGAAGATCCAACTTTAGGAAACCATCGAAGCACGCTGCTAAAATCAAAGCAATATGGCCTGCCGCTGCGCTCTCGCCTGAGATCCTCGGCCAAGTACGAGCCCGTCATCGGACTCGAGGTCCACGTGCAACTGCTCACCGCAACCAAGGCTTTTTGCGGTTGCCGGAATCATTTCGGGTCGACCCCCAACACCAACATCTGTCCGGTTTGCCTCGGCCTGCCCGGCTCTTTGCCGGTGCTCAACGAGAAGGCCGTCGAGTTTGCCACGCTCGCTTCGTTGGCCATCAACTGCCAGGTGCGGGAGCGCTCAATCTTCGCACGCAAGAACTACTTCTATCCCGACCTGCCCAAGGGCTACCAGATTTCGCAGTACGACAAGCCAATCGCAGAGCATGGATTCATCGAGGTTCCCACAGCGGACGGCGGCACAAAACGTATTGGCATCACCAGGCTGCATCTGGAAGAGGACGCGGGGAAAAGCCTTCACGAGGGATTTTCCGATTCGGCCGCACGCACATATATCGACCTGAACCGCTGCGGCACGCCGCTGGCTGAGATTGTCTCCGAGCCGGATATCCGCACTCCCGACGAGGCTTTCGAGTACCTGACCCGGCTCAAGGAGATCCTTCTTTACTGCGGCGTCTCCGACTGCAATATGGAGGAAGGTTCGCTTCGTTGTGATGCGAACGTCAGCGTCCGGCTTAAAGGCGCGGAGCGCTTCGGCACCAAGGCTGAAGTGAAAAACGTGAACAGCTTCCGCTTTGTGCGCGCCGCACTGGAGTACGAGATCGAGCGCCAGATTGAGGTGATCGAATCCGGCGGGCGCGTGATCCAGGAGAGCCGGTTGTGGAATGCGGGCGAGGGACGCACCTACTCCATGCGCTCAAAGGAGCAGGCCCACGACTACCGCTATTTTCCTGAACCGGATCTGCCGCCGCTGATCGTGAGCGCGGAATTTCTGGCCGAGACGAAGAGAAGACTTCCCGGAGCTGCCCGAAGCGCGACGCGCGCGGATGGTTGCCGAATATGAGCTGAGCACTCGGGACGCCGCCACGCTGACCGCATCGCGCGAGTTTGCCGACCGCTTTGAGGCCGCCGCCCGCTCCGCCCGCAACCCGCGCCGCGTGGCCAATGTGCTGCTGAGCGAGGTTGGCGGCCGGCTGAAGGCTTTGAACCTGGAGCAGGAGCAGTCTCCGGTCTCGATGGCCGGCATTGTGCAGGCTGCCGATCTGCTGGATGAGGACAAGATCAGCTCCAAACAGCTCAAGCAACTATTCGATGTGTGTTTTGAGAAGGGCGAAGACTTCGCCGCCGTCTATGAACGCGAGAAGCCCGAGCAGATCACGGATGCGTCGGCTCTTGAGGGTTTGATCGACCAGGTTATCGCCGCCAACCCCAAGCAGGTGGAGCAGTACCGCGCCGGCAAGACGACGCTGGCCGGATTCTTTGTGGGCCAGGTGATGAAGGCCACCAAAGGCCAGGCCAACCCGGCGCTGCTTAACGAATTGGTGACGAAAAAGCTGGACGGGTGAAGCTACCTCGAAGCTGCTTCAGAACCGATTAGTCACCTTGACCGGGGCATTCCTCAGCGGCCAGGAGCCGGCGCTTCTTGTTCTTGCCGCGACCGGCTTAAGCCGCGACATTTCAAAGCTAGGCTATGAAATGCTCTCTACTTCAACTTCAGCTCGCTTATATACTCCTGGCGCGTATCCCATGTGCTGATGGTCTTGGTGGCGCTTTTCTTGCCGTCTTTTTCAGCCCATAGCTCGTGGTCTTCCGCCATATAGACCTGCGTGAAGCGGAAATGGCCATCCGCATCGGTGGTATAGCTGCGGATGGACTTGCTTTTCAGGTCTTTGAGAAAGACTGTGGCGCCAACGACTGGAGCTGAGGCTGCGTCTCCACGGTTCCCTTCACTATTCGCTGGCCAAAATTCTGCGCGGGTGCCATGGCCGGTTCCAGACCGAATCCGATCTGGCCAGCCCGCGGCCCCATGGAAAAAATCCCCGCCGCGAGGGCGGCACACACCATCCCGGATGCAAATCTCGTGGAACAAATCTTCACTCTTCTTCCTCTTCCTCTTCTAAGAGATCGTCGTCGTCTTCCAGCAGATCGCCATCCACCCGCGCCAACTCCAGCGGTTCAACGCCGACTACCTCGTACTCTACCCCACACTCGTCACAGGCAACGATGTCGCCTTCTTCCACTTCGTCCAATTCGATATCTAATACATTCTCGCATTCAGGGCAGCTGGGCATGACAGCCTCCTCTCTTTCCACGGCATATTTCATTGCAGAATACACTCCTCCCAATACAACATCGTTATCTTTAGGGAGAACCCGTCCCCAGGTCAAGAGGCACAGGCCTCGAAATCAAGGGTAGAAGTACCTCATCGATGATTACCTTTGGGAATTCCCATTCGAAATCCTTCCGGGAGTGGCCTCAATGCGGAAATGCGCCGGATTGCCATTATAGACGGCCAATGACATTTGTACGCTCCAACGTTTAACCTGTGACTACAATGCCAAGGACCGGCTCCAGTCCGTTTGCCTTTCGCGCCTTCAGCGGCGCCACGCGCCGGCTGGTTCTGTGGAACTTATTCGCCTATTTTGCACTGCTTCTGTTGCACATCGCGTCCGCGCGCAATGCGGATTTGCTGGCAGGCGAACTGTCGTTTGTTCCCAGCACATTTTTGCACGGATGGTTCTGGCAACCTTTCACCTACAGCCTCGTCCATCCTGTCTTTGGGAACCGCTACTCGAGGTGCTCTCGCTGTGGTTTATGGCCGGCTTTCTTGAGAGCGCACACAGCTCAGGCTGGGTCACCCGCCTCTATGCAGCTTCGGTTCTTGGCACTGCAGCTGCCGCTACCGCCCTTTACGTGGTTGGCGGCACGCTCGGCTTCGCGCTCAAGCAGGTTCCGCTCGATGGATGCTTCGGCGGCATCTTCGGACTGCTGGTGGCCATCGGTATCCTTGATGGCGATAGGCGGCAAGTTGAGGTCTTTT
>CAWIVA010000072.1:0-7389 GCA_963839225.1 uncultured Acidobacteriaceae bacterium | reverse complement strand
TGGCAATCCAAAAACAACACTCGGGATGACATTGCTTAATGTGAGTTCGTGCTATCCCACCCAAGCGAAGCTTGGGACGTTCACCAACGAGGACCTGTCTGTGAGGGCCCCGGGGATGGGGCACACAGGTTTTGTGCGGGGTGAAGGGACGAAGAGCAACTGCAGATCCTTCGCTCCGCTTACCCCACTTGCGTGGGGCCCCAAGCCCCTCCGCTCAGGATGACAGTGCGGTGGGAGGGCTCGGTTCTGTGATTCGCTCAGGATGACAGTGCGGTGGGAGGGCTCGGTTCTGTGATTCGCTCAGGATGACATTTCAGGAAGTGGGCGATGAGAGTTCTTCTGGAGGCGAGGATTGGGCGCGCCATTGCTCGAAGAGGGCGTAGATGGCGAGGGCGATGGTGAGGGCCGCGAAAGAGCGCGTGACGAAGGGTCGAACATGCAAAAGCCATCATGGTGTTTGGTGGTGAAGACCATATAACGCTGTCCGGCGGAACGAGCAAGCGCGATCCATGCGTGAGGATCGAATCTAGTTGGGTTAAAGCGGGCAGGCAGCGCGCGGTACTCAGCTTCAGTGATCTCTCCAATTGGCGTCATGATAGGCCAGGAAGCTTCAATGCCCGCCACCGAGTAAGGACCCCAATGGATGAACATGCCGAATTTGGCTTGCCGGAACGAGTTCATCCGGTTGGCGTCGCCGCCTAGCGCCCGAAGCACCGGCATCCGAACTGTAACGGCCGCAGCTGTGGAGGCGCGAAGAAAATCTCTTCGATTCCAGCGCATCGTGTTCCTCCTGGTGATGGAAGAGGTAGTGTAACGCCGAATGCGAAGGAATGTCTGCGGTGAACCGGCGTCTGGAAATCGCTTTCCCGTAGCGGTGCTATTCTGGCGGAACTGGGGGAGGAAGAATTCCATTGCGGACGGCCAAGCTTCTGCACGTCTTTTTACCTCTTGTGCTTCTTACCGCGCTTGGTTTTCTGGTGATGGGCTATCACCCCGGAGCGGAGGACGACAGCCTCTATCTCGCGGCCGTCAAGGCGGATGTCCATCCGTCGCTGTTCCCTCACGATGCTGATTTTTTCCAGCTCCAGATGCGGACCAGCGTCTTTGCCGTGTGGATGGCGCGTTTTGTTCTGGCAACCGGAATGACGGTAGCCTGGGCGGAGTTGCTCTGGCAATTGGTCTGTCTCTTCCTGGTGATCTGGTCCTGCTGGAGTATTGTGGGGATGCTCTTTGAAGAGGCCTCCGCGCGGTGGGCCGGGGTGGCCATGGTTGCGGCCATGCTGACGCTGCCGGTCTCAGGAACGGGACTCTACCTGATGGACCAGCATCTGCACCCGCGCAACCCGGCAACGGCGCTCATCCTGTTTGCGGTTGCGCGAATCATGGCCGGCAAACGCTGGCAGGCTGTGCCGCTGATTGCGGCGGCATTCCTGCTGCACCCTCTGATGGGGGCTATGGGCATCAGCTTCTGTTGTGTGCTGGCGCTGGTTCTTTGGGATCCGCTGTGGGCGCGGGTCGATTCTTTTTGGGGACGGACCGGAACCGCGCCGGTGACCGCATTCATTCCCTTTGGATGGGTCTTCGGCAAACCCTCCGCACCCTGGCTGGAAGCGGTGCGAACCCGGCATATGTTTCTCCTCTACGAATGGGAGTGGTACGAATGGCTGGGAGCTGTCGGGCCTCTGCTGCTGTTCTGGCTGGTGGCGCGCGCGGCACGCAAGCGTGGCCAAACCAACCTCTGCCGTTTTGCGACCGCGGTAATCATCTACAGCTTCTTTCAGTTCGCGATAGCCCTGGTCATTCTGAGTCCGGCGGCGCCCATCGGCATGACCACTTTGGAGCCGATGCGCTATCTGCATCTGGTTTATGTTTTTCTGGTATTGATCGGCGGCGCCTATCTGGGCCGGTATGTGCTGAAAGCTCGCGTGTGGCGCTGGGCTATCTTTCTGATTGCCGCCAATGGAGGAATGTTTGCGGCACAGCGGCAACTATTTGCATCCAGTCCGCACATTGAACTGCCGAACGTGACCTCAGCCAATCCATGGCTTCAGGCCTTCGACTGGATCAGGCAAAACTCTCCTGAAGACGCTTACTTTGCAATTGATCCCGATTACACAAACGCCCCTGGCGAGGACTGCCACGGCTTCAGGGCGCTGGCTGAGCGGGGGATGATGGCCGACTCAAACAAAGATACATCCACGGTGACGAAGCAGCCGACGCTGGCGTGGAAATGGAAGCAGCAGGTTGTGGCGCGGGAGGGCTGGAGCAGTTTCAAACTTGCGGATTTCGAGCGCCTGAAGATGGAGTTTGGCGCGGACTGGGCGCTGGTGAATTATCCACCGCCTGAGGGACTTGATTGCCGCTGGCACAATGGGAGCCTGGCGGTCTGCCGGATACCATAGATTGCCAGTGCTGATTTTCCGGCATAGTCCCGGCGGGCATTGGCGTCAACTGAAGGTAAGGCTTGAGCGCCGGCACCGCGTCATAAGTAGCTTGAGCCACGATATCGCCGAAGGTGCGTTTACCAAGGTCATTCAAGTGCGTGCGGTCAGGGATTGTCTCCGTGGCGCCCTCGGCCTTTGCATCGTCATGGGCTGTCGCGTCATACTGATCAGCCTGCTCCTGCGTCATCGGCTCTATCAGCGCTCGCGAGAGTTGATACAAATCGATTAAGGCAACGTGATCCTCAGCCGCCACCTCCCGTGTCGCGGCAGCATACTCGTGCAAAGGATCGACGATAAGTTTGCCATTGTCAAAGTTTCGTCGCGTCAACGAGGTAATCAACACGGGTGTCCCACCTATATCGCGTACATCACGAACGTAACGGTGGAGATTTTCCTTGAACGTCGTTTCCGGATCTGTGTGCAGTTTCACCAGATCTTTCTGGTCGTTATGACCAAACTGGATGAAATAAAACTGCCCGCCCTCCTCCAGGGCCTTCTTCCAAAGACCTTCATCGAGAAAACTCTTGGTCGAGCGCCCATCCACAGCCAAATCGAGGCAGCTGGCATCGTCTGTCAGATGCGCACAAAATCCTGGCCCCCACCCTCCCCCCGTAGCCACTGACGAGTCGCCGACCAACACCACCTTGACGTGCTCAATATGAGGTGGCGCGCTCCGTGGAACCTGCGCTTGTAAACCCGTCCAGCTCAGAATCAGTGCGGCCACATTCGCTGCGGCGATATACTTGGAAATCATTTAGCTCTCCCGGTTGCCTTGATCGTCGTCCGTATGATCTGGGCCTTTCGATCATCTGCAGAAGAACGAGACGGCACCGACCAATCGCGTGAGTCCGCACTCCATGGAATGCACAAATCATTGTAGCTCCCGTTGACTTGTTAGATCGCCCAAGATTGGATCTTTCACCGAACGAACCCGTTCGCTTGCGTCCCCAACAAACCAGGATTAGAGAGATCACTAACGCATCAGCGAGCCGGCGTGATTTGGACACATGTTGCAGAATACCGGTGGCTAGATCCTGTCTGCTGTCTTTTGCACATTGGTGGGGATGTCCGCGAGAGTGAATGAGTTACCCTTTACCTGTATGGAGACCGCACCATGCTGAACCTCTCGCAGCGATTGATACTCGGCTGTGTGCTGCTTGCCGGCCTGACGGTGGGGCTGGTGGCGGTGACGCACCGCGCCCTCGAAGCGGCGGGGCAGTCGCGCCTGGCATGGGCCTTTGTAGGTGCGGCGCTGCTGATTGAATTGGGGACGGTCTACTTTGTGTTGCGGCCCATACGCATGCTGGCCCGCGATGCTCATCGCATTGCGCAGGGTAACCTGGAGCACCGGGTGGAGTGGCGCAGCCGTGACGACTTTGGCAAGATCGCTGTGGAGCTAAACCGGTTGGCGGTGAGGCTGCGGGAGCTGCGCGACTCAGAGGCCGGACGGCGGCAGATGGAGTTTCAGCTCTCCGACGCGGTTCTGCAATCGATCTTCGAGCCCATCATCGTAACCGACGGCAAGGGGCACATCCTGAAGGTGAACCAAGCTGCGGAGGAGATTCTGGGTGAGGCAGCCGGAGACCGCATGGCGCTGACCAATACGCCCGGCGGGGACAAGATTCTGAGCGCCATCCGCGACGCGGTGCAGATGCAGAAGGCGGTGGCCGCGGAGGACGAAGCGGCAATGCTGCCCATGCGCATCGGCAAACAGGAACGTAGTTACAGATTGAGAACCACGCCGATGCGCGACTCCGAGGGGCGGCTGCTGGGCACAGTGACCACTCTTGAAGATGTGACCACGCTGCAGGATACCGACCGCTTCAAAACGCAATTCATTACCGTGGCCAGCCGCAAGCTGCGCGATCCGCTGTTGCAGTTGCGGCGGGGGCTCTATTCCCTGGGCCAGGGATTTGGCGGGGATTTGCAACCACTGCAGGTGGAACTGGTAACCGCGGCAAGCCATGAGGCGGAGAAGCTGGACGATCTGATGGGCGACTTGATCGAAGTGGCCGAGCTGGATACCGGCAAGCGGGAGTTCAAATTTGAGCGGCTGCGCCCGCTGCAGGCTCTGAATGAGGCCCGCGACCGCTATTGCGACGAGGCGGCGCACAAGCACATCCGGGTGGAGATACGCGCATATGCCGATCTATCGGTGGTGAAGGCCGATCGCAGGGCGCTTAACTCGATCCTTAATAATTTGCTGTCGAACGCAATTCGCTATACGCCGGAGGAGGGCGAGATTCTGCTGGCAGCCGAAGAGATCAAGGACTTCGTCCAGTTCACCGTCCGCGATACGGGGCGCGGCATCGAGGCGGAGCGGCTGAGCACCATCTTCGACCGCTTTAATGCATTCTCTGAGAGCGGCTCCGGGCTGGGGCTGGCGCTGGCTCGGCGGCTGGTGGAGTCGCTGGGCGGACAGATTGCCGTGGAGAGCCGGCTGGGCCACGGAACCACCTTCCGTTTTACACTTCCCGTGGCGGCGGTTGAGGCAGAGCGCCATCCAGTCGAGGTGGGCTAGGGCATGGCTGAGATTGTCCTCGAAAAAGCGCAGGAACCGGCTCGGCTGCGCATCTATATCGGCGCGGCGCCGGGCGTGGGCAAGACCTACCACATGCTGAACGACGCCTACAATATGCGCCATCAGCAGGATGTTGACGTGGTGATCGGCCTGGTGGAGAGCCACGGGCGCAAGGAGACCGAAGCCCGCATCCGCGACCTGGAGATTATTCCCCAGCGTGAGATTCCCTACCGCGGCGTCACGCTGAAAGAGATGGATGTGGACGCCATCCTGGCCCGGCATCCCAACACAGTGGTGGTGGACGAGCTGGCCCACACTAATGTTCCCGGCAGCAAGAACAAGAAGCGGTATGAAGACGTTCTGGAGCTGCTGGACGCCGGCATCAACGTAATGACGGCGGTGAATATTCAGCACCTGGAAACTCTGAACGACGCCGTCAGCCGATCAGCTAACACGACCATCCGAGAGACCGTGCCGGACAACTTCCTGAAGCGCGCCGACGAAGTGGTGAACGTTGACGTGACGGTGGACGAGTTGCGGGCGCGCCTGCGCCAGGGAAAGATCTACGCGCCGGAGAAGGTGGAGCAGTCGCTTGCCAACTTCTTCCGCACCGGCAACCTGAATATGCTGCGCGAGCTGGCCCTGCGAACCACTGCTGAGCAGGTTAGCAACCGCGCCTCAGAGTACCGGCGCACCAGAGGACTGGAACAGGCGCCGATTCCGGAGAAAGTACTGGTGTGCCTGAGCACCCGGCCGGGAACCGAGCGGTTGATTCGCGTGGGAGCACGCGTGGCTGGGCGGCTGGCCTCGAACTGGTATGCGGTTTATGTGGTTCGGCCCAAAGACGACAAAGGACACGGCGATCCTGAGGCCTTCCACCGCCTGGAAGAGTATCAGCGCATGGCCAGGGACCTGGGCGCGAAGGTGGTTACGCTGACCGAGAATAACGTCTCCGACGCGCTGATCCGCTTTGCGCAGCAGGAGAACATCTCGCACGTGGTCTTTGGTCAGTCGGTGCGGTCGCGCTGGGATATTTTTCTGCACGGCTCGGTGCTGAACCGCTTTTTGTCGGAGGTTCGCGATGTGACTGTGCAGGTGGTGCCTATGAACAGGCCGTTGCGGCGGGTTTGAGCAGGATATCCCCGATCTTAAAAGTAAAACTGATCGGAAAGAAAAGCATACGTCCAGGGCTAAAGCCCACATTATTTCTGCTGACTTTATGCGGGGGTTAAAGCCCCCGCCTCCCTCCGAATTGAATTTTTCCGCAGCCTTTTTTGCAGCCTGTTACGGCACCGTGAAGGGGCGCAGGCCGTCGTTGGGTGGGAAAACCGGGAACAAGCCTGTGGGACCGGCTACCGTGGAGGGCTGCTCGCGGAAGAGGAAGCGCACATAGAATCCGGCGGAGGTTGCCGCAAAGTTGCGGGTGTTGTTGGCGCTCACGAAGCCTCCGGCAAACCAGTGGGAGTTGATCTGGTAGGCCGTCTGGGCGCGTATGTCGTAATTGGGACCAACGCTGGTCAAGGCGGGGAGGGTCAGGTCGCCGTAGGTTGCGCCGCCGGGAATCGTATAAGTTAATGAGTTCTCGTAACTGAAAGGAGGGTTGACCTGCGGATACAACGGCGTCGTATTCTCCTGGAAGGCCTGCACGCCCAAACTAGCCACAACGTTGTAGTGCCAGCGGGTGAGGTAGTGGCCGGACCAGGTCAGCGGTATGTTGGCCAGGAAGTAGGCCTGAGGACTGAAGTAGCCGCCCATGCCGTAAGTGAAGGCATCGTTGTTGTGCGAGTAATGCATGGCGAAGAAGTTCGCGCCGATGCTCAGGTTGCCGTACTCGGGCATGGTCTTCAGGCGCCAATACCCTCCCCCGTTACCGTCAACGCGGATGTTGTTTATGACGTTGTACCCGGTGATGTACTGGCCTCCGGCGCCCATGTAGATTCCCGACTCACCACTGCCTTTGGCGACTTGAATATTGCCTGAGTTGGCGATCACGCCGCCCCAGATCTGCCCTTGATTGCCGAGTGTGTTCCCGGCGGGGTCGCGCAGCCCGGCGTAGGAGAGCTGCGAATCCTTGATCGAGTCGCGAACAAAATTGAAAGTGAACGGGCCGTTTCCCGGTCTCCACTGCGCACGACCGGTGAAGGTGGCGACCAGGAAACCGTAGGGCGTGTATCCGCCTGCCAGCGCCAGATGCGGGAAGATCAACTGCAGCTCGCCGGCTAGTCCGGAGGCGTTTTGCTGCGCGGGCGTGGTGGTAATGGGGATCATGCTTCCGATCGGCTCCGGCATGGTGATCAACGCCAGCGGAGCGCCAGGCGTTGCGGCGCCCTGAACGGTGAGACCGGGCATTCGTCGCGGTTGGCCTGCCCGGAGTCAAGGAAGACGGGCTTAACCACTAATGCGACGCGGGCATTGTAGCCAAGC
>CAWIVA010000071.1:0-5853 GCA_963839225.1 uncultured Acidobacteriaceae bacterium | reverse complement strand
GACCATATGAAACCTAAGAATTCTCCGCCGCAACGGTGGAACCGGCCGCAGTCTTCGTTCTCAGTAAAGTCCGGGGATACGCCGCGACGTACGCGCGCAGTAGGCTTCTACTTGCAGCCGAATGGCTCCGGAACATCGTTCTTCCGCATGAATGCGCAACCAGCGGTGGAATGAAGCACGCCATAACTACCGGCCCAGCACCGGCACGAAAGGCAAGCGCCCATCCCATTGAGCCGATCAGCAATCCAAGAGAGCCGGGATTGCGAATCGTGTGGTAAACACCGGTGACCAGCGTGTGTCGATGCTGAATGGCCACAAGTCCGCTGAAACGGTTGCCAAGAACAAAAACCGGCCACAGCCGCAACGGCGCCGCCAATCAAAAGAGCCACTCCAATCCAGCGGGTGGTATCCCCATCCAAAGTCCAAAAGCCGATTCGGTCAGTGTATGCCGGCAAATAGGCCAGCGGATCATGAGGAAAGAGAAGGCGCCTATCACCCAGCGATTTCCACGGTCTTCCTGTTCGCCGGTACTACGTTGCCGCTGCTGAACAAGCTAACGGCAAACAGCGCTAACGAAGCAATCGTAAGCGCAACAAGGGCAGGGTGGGAGAAAAAGGCGAAGAACCCGCCCAGCCCAGAACAGCCAGCCCTAATTGAAAAAGGACGATTGCCAGACCGGAGATTGCCCATTTCAGTGACATCGTAATGGCCTCTGTTTTTTGAAATCTAACTCTCCGTTATACCCCTGCGCCTGTTTTAGGAACACTCCGCGTACCCCACTGAAACCCTTGATAAACGCCTTTAGCCTGTTGCCTGGCTGCAGGGCACCCGGTTGAACCGCCTGCCGTCGAATCATGGGAGAATGAAGACATAACCATGACCAACCGAGCCTTCCAGAAACTCAGCCCACCCCTGAGTTACAGCCGAGCACATCGCAGCCCCATCGTGGAAGCGCTCCCGAGCCTATCGCCGAACCGGAGCCGCTCCAGCTCCCGAGCCAGTTGCTGAGGAGCCCACAGAGTCCTTTGCGGACCTCCTTCAGCGTTTGAGCGCAGCCACTCGCACAAGGGCGAACCGGGGCTCAAGACAGTTGCAGGCACGGTCGTTTCCCGTCTCCGCCGACCAGGTTTTTCTTGATATTGGCTATAAGGCTGAAGGCGTTTCGCCCCGCTCGGCCTTCGATAACAACGCTGAAGGAGTAAAGCCCGGCGACAGCTTCCCGGTCTCCGTCACCGGCCGCAACGGAGAGCATCACTATGTGCTTTCACTCTTTAAGGTTGCGCAGCCGCGCGATTGGTCGGCTCTCGAGTTGGCATTTGCCGAGAAAGTGGCCGTGGTGGGCACCGTCACTGGTCATCAAGGGTGGCCTCAGCGTGGATATCGGCGTTCGCGCCTTCATGCCGCCAGCCGCAGCGGAACCAAGGACGCCGCCGAGCTCGAAAACTGGTCGGCACTGAAATCACCTGCCGCATCACAAAGCTTGAAGTCACAGACGAGAATGTGGTTGTCGATCGTCGGGTGGTTCTCGAAGAGCAGGCCCGCGGAGTCAGCAAGGCCCGCTATGAAGCCATGAAGGAGGGACAAACCGTCAAGGGTAC
Organism: uncultured Acidobacteriaceae bacterium; assembly: GCA_963839225.1. Lineage (GTDB taxonomy): Bacteria > Acidobacteriota > Terriglobia > Terriglobales > Acidobacteriaceae > Telmatobacter. The sequence goes on along the minus strand of CAWIVA010000071.1, from coordinate 4,255 downwards.
TGTTCGCACCCTCATGCCCTACGGAGCCTTCATCGACCAGGGGGGCCTGGACGGCCTGCTCCACGTTTCCGATATCTCCCACGCCCGCGTCACAAGCCGGAAGATGTTCTTGCCTACGGTCAGAACATCTTCCGGCTTGCTGACGCGGGCGTGGGAGATATCGGGAACGTGGAGCAGGCCGTCCCGGCCCCCCAGGTGATGAATGCTCCGTAGGGCATGAGGCTGCGAATTGTACCTTTGTTTTTTTCTCCCTCCTCATGGCTCCATAGCGGCCTTGCTCGCTCCGCGGGCCTGTTCTTCGAGAACCACCCGACGATCGACAACCACATTCTCGTCTGTGACTTCAAGCTTTGTGATGCGGCAGGTGATTTCAGTGCCGACCAGTTTTTCGAGCTCGGCGGCGTCCTTGGTTCCGCTGCGGCTGGCGGGCATGAAGGCGCGAACGCCGATATCCACGCTGAGGCCACCCTTGATGACCTCAGTGACGGTGCCCACCACGGCCACTTTCTCGGCAAATGCCGATTCGAGAGCCGACCAATCGCGCGGCTGCACAACCTTAAAGAGTGAAACACATAGTAATGCTCTTCATTGCGGCCGGTGACGGAGACCGGGAAGCTGTCGCCGGGCTTTACTCCTTCAGCGTTGTTATCGAAGGCCGAGCGGGGCAAAACGCCTTTAGCCTTATAGCCAATATCAAGAAAAACCTGGTCGGCGGAGACGGAAACGACCGTGCCCTGCAACTGTCTTGAGCCCGGTTCGCCCTTGTGCGAGTGGCTGCGCTCAAACGCTGAGAGGAGGTCCGCAAAGGACTCTGTGGGCTCCTCAGCAACTGGCTCGGGAGCTGGAGCGACTCCAGTTCGGCTATAGGCTCGGGAGCGGCTTCCACGATGGGGTCTGCGATGTGCTCGGCTGTGACTTCAGGGGTGGGCTGAGTTTCTGAAAGGCTGTCGTTGGTCATGGTTGTGTACTCTTCCATTCTCCCATGATTCGACGGCGGGCGTTTTCGACCGGGTGTACACTGCACCCAGGCAACAGGCTAAAGGTGTTTATCAAGGGTTTCAGTGGGGTACGCGGAGTGTTCCTAAAACAGGCGCACGGAGTATAACGGAGAGTTAGATTTCAAAAAACAGAGGCCATTACGATGTCACTGAAATGGGCAATCTCCGGTCTGGCAATCGTCCTTTTTCAATTAGGGCTGGCTGTTCTGGGCTGGGGCGGGTTCTTCGCCTTTTTCTCCCACCCTGCCCTTGTTGCGCTTACGATTGCTTCGTTAGCGCTGTTTGCCGTTAGCTTGTTCAGCAGCGGCAACGTCAGTACCGGCGAACAGGAAGACCGTGGAAATCGCTGGGTAATAGGCGCCTTCTCTTTCCTCATGATCCTGCTGGCCTATTTGCCGGCATACACTGACCGAATCGGCTTTTGGACTTTGGATGGGGATACCACCCGCTGGATTGGAGTGGCTCTTTTGATTGGCGGCAGCGCATTGCGGCTGTGGCCGGTTTTTGTTCTTGGCAACCGGTTCAGCGGACTTGTGGCCATTCAGCATGGACACACGCTGGTCACCACTGGTGTTTACCACACGATTCGCAATCCCAGCTATCTTGGATTGCTGATCGGCTCAATGGGATGGGCGCTTGCTTTTCGTGCCGGTGCTGGGCTGGTAGTTATGGCGTGCTTCATTCCACCGCTGGTTGCGCGCATTCATGCGGAAGAACGATTGCTCCGGAGCCATTTCGGCTGCGAGTACGAAGCCTACTGCGCGCGTACGTGGCGGCTTATCCCCGGACTTTACTGAGAACGAAGACTGCGGCCGGTTCCACCGTTGCGGCGGAGAATTCTTCCAGGTTGGTCCTGGTTTGGTCTATGGACACCAGTCAGGCTGGCGAGCGAGAATTGCGTTTGCACAAGGAGAGCATGGTGAAGCTACCTTCTATGACACGGCGGGAGTTTGTGCGGCTGGGCGCGGGCGCCATTGCCGCGGGAACGGCAGTGAAATCGACGCTGCTGGAGCCTAGGGCGATGGCTGCCGAGACGGGCCGCAGGATACGTTTTGCGATTGTGGGAACCGGGATTCGCGGGTGCGACCTGCTGCGGTCGGCGCGAAATGTGCCCACCGGTGTTTGCGTGGGAGCGGCGGACCTGTATGTGACACGGCACCAGGCGGCAAAGGAGGCGTGGGGCGAGGATATTCCCACCACGAGCGACTACCGGACCCTGCTGGACCGCAACGATGTGGAAGCAATTTTTGTCGCCACTTCGGACCATCATCACCGGCGCGTGACGCTGGATGCCGTGGCGGCGGGCAAGGACGTCTATTGCGAGAAGCCGATGTCGCACAATGTGGCCGACGGACTTGCGATGGTGGAAGCTGTCCAGACCGGCAAGCGAATCTTCGAGGCCGGCAGCCAGCGGGTCAGCTCGATTCTCTACAGAAAGGCCGCGGAGATTTATGCTTCGGGGCGAGTGGGCGAGGTGCACTCGATCGATGCGCATCTCAACCGCAATTCGCCGGGCGGGGCATGGGTCTACCCCATTGCGCCGGACGCGAGCCCGGAGACCATCGATTGGAATGGATTTCTCCAGGATGCGCCCCAGAGGCCGTTCGACGCGGAGCGCTTCTTCCGCTGGCGAAAGTTCGCCGACTATGGTTCGGGGCTGGGCGGAGATTTGTTCGTCCATCTGATCTCCGGCATCCATTTCATTGCCGGAATGAATGCCCCCGCCACCCGGGCTTACTCGAGCGGCGGACTTTATCACTACAAGGACGGGCGGGATTTTCCTGATCTTCTTGAAACCGTGTACGACTATCCAGGAATGCAGGTGCATGTGCACTGCAACCAGAACAACGACGATGGAGGCGACACGACCAGCATCTTCGGATCACGAGGGACCTTGGTGGTTTCAGGGAAAACTTTGACATTTACGCCCCAGGATACGACGCCGCGCTTTGCAGAATATGGGTGGCGACGGGATGACGGAAGCGCAGAAGAAGCGGGGTCAAGGGGAGTGGAAAGCGACGCATGCAGCGCCCCCGCCGCAGTTGGACGAGGTGGAGAGATTCACGGTGCCGCTGGGCTACGACGAAACAGTGGATCACATTGCCAACTTCTTCCGTGCCGTGGAGACGCGGGAGCACGTGGTGGAGGACGAAGTCTTCGGCCACAACGCGGCCATCGGCTGCCACCTGGCCAACTACTCTTACTTCCACCGCACCGTGGCGATGTGGGATGCGGCAACCAAATCGATCAAGGGTTGATATTCTCTGAAAGGACTGGGGAAATGAGCATTACTTCTCGCAGAAGTTTTTTGAAGACCGGCGGCGGTTGCGGCCGTGGCTTGTGCAGGCGCTTATCGCCTGCCTGGCAAGTCGCTACGGATACCTGTGGGGCTGAAGCTGCCGATAGGGCTGCAACTCTACACCGTGCGCCAATTGCTGGCCAAGGACTTTGACGGCACCTTGAGCAAGATCAAGACGGCGGGCTACGCGGAAGTTGAGGCTGCCGGCTACTACGATCGCACCGCGGTGGAGTTTCGCCAGGCCATGGATAAGGCCGGACTGCGCTGCACCAGCACACACCATCCGCTGGACATGCTGCGAGCGAGACTGGACGAACTTATCGAGTACGGGCATAAGCTGGGCGTGAACTACATCGTCAGCCCCGCACCCTCGCACCGCAGCCCTGCGGCCAAGGGGCCGATGACCATGGACGATTGGCGCTTCACCGCAGACGAGTTGAATCGCGTCGGCGAAAAAGTGAAGGCTGCCGGCATGATCTTCGGCTATCACAATCACGATGCGGAGTTCGGCTCAGAGGACGGCGTGGCCTTTTACGACGAACTGCTGAAGCTTACCGATCCCAGGCTGGTGGTCTTCGAGATGGATTGCGGGTGGGTGGTCGCGGCCGGTGCAAACCCGGTGGAGTATCTGATCAAGTCGCCTGATCGCTTCCCGCTGTTGCACGTGAAAGACATGGTGCAGGGAGCGAACGGCGAATACCATTCCACGGTGATGGGCAAGGGAGTTGTGGATTACCCGGCGATTCTGCGCGCGGCCAAGGGGCTCAAACGCTACTACATTGAGCAGGAGGATTTCGATATGGACCCCATCGCCGCCATCCGTCTGGATGCCGAGTATATGCACAAGCTGAAGCTGTAAGCCAACTGACCCGCAGACAAGGCAGCAGAGATTTTAACTGAGCGACCTGTCAACGATGTTCCAGCTTAAGTTTGGCAGCGTACTTAGCGGTCACGATAT
>CAWIVA010000070.1:0-4449 GCA_963839225.1 uncultured Acidobacteriaceae bacterium | reverse complement strand
ATGTATTGCTCGTGTGGCCGCTGCTGGCGTGGGGTGCAGGAACGACCAATTCAGGGACAATCCCGAGCCTGGGGCAGGCAGTGGGTGCCGGCGGGTTTGAGCAACATCGTGGCGGTAGCCGGTGGCGCCTACCACAACCTGGGCTGGTTAACTGACGGGACCGTGACAGCCTGGGGCGCCGGCCAGACTAACCAAGGCACCAGTCCTGTACTTGGGGCAGGCAATAGTCCCAGCGGGTTTAAGCAATGTCGTGGGAATGGCCGCGGGTTACTTCCACAGCCTTGCCCTTACGGCGGATGGAATGGTAACCGCATGGGGGGCCGGCACGACCAACGCGGGAGTCCCGCCGGCTCTCCTCTTAACCGAAGTGCGATTCCGCTGCTGAGAACCTTCATCGTAGAAGGCACTCTCTCTGCTAGACGCCTTAACTGCTATTTTTGTCGAGGATATGCGCAATTTGTTTTTGTTTGATCCGGAAATTCGCAGCCGGCCAAATCGTATCCGTTACAGTGGAAACATGTTTGCGCGCCGCCTCTCCATTCAGCGAATCGATTCCACCGGCGCAGGCCCAGCCTGCCCCATCCACTGGATCGATAACTTCGCCATGCGCAACTTCACCAACGACGCGCTCTTTGACGACACCCTTCCCGCCGCCGACGGTCTGCTCGAAGCCGGCAGCCCGCGTCCCACTCGATCGCCTTCAGCCCGCCATGGAAGACTGGTTTCGCCGCAAGGGCTACCGCAAGCCCGGCGAGCGTCTGGCTCGTGCTGGAACTCGAATAGCCGCTCCCGGAGAGATTCAGCTTTCAGATCGCCTTGTCGAAGACTAAGAAGCCGCGCTGTGCCAAAGATGAAATTCAGCCTCGCGCCGAGCCTTCAACCCGGCATTCTCCGGGCGCCCGCATGGTCCCAGCACAGCAACTGCTCGGCCGCCGCGTCATAGCGCCCGATATTCAGTCCTGCAGCAGCGTAGATGCCGCCAGTCTGCCCTGTCCAAGGTTGAAACAGAAGTCCACCAGCGCATCAAACTGCCCCTGCGTCAGGGCAACCCTGACCAGTCGCTGGACAGCCTGCTCGGCCTTGCCCAATCCCTGGCCAGCAGCGCAGCCCCCTCCGGCTCCTCGATCCCGTTCGGAAACGACTCGCCGGCAAGAACCCGGTGCCCATATCCAATGGAGGAATCCCCGCCACGTCCAAGTAAATTCGACTACGAAAACCCTCCGATCTCTTCAACAATTCCAGCCCTACCGTACTCAGCTGCATCTCTCCCTCTACTCCTGGCCATCAATTGCCTGAGACCGACGCTAGCAGGATGCGGGAATTAATCTGCAAACCCGCTGCGGACCCCTCCCGCCAGACTTCAAAAGAGTGACGCAGCTGAGCGGATTTCAACCGATCAGGAAGTATTTATGCTCTCGCCGGGGCGGCAACTCGAGAGTCGCGGATTCGCTCTATGTTCGCCGAATGCCTCCAAAATCCCAAATCAAATCGAAAACGTCCAAGTTTCCCAATTTGGTACCCGTTTTATTAACGATTCGCATCTTGCAGAGGGCGAATGGATTACCAGGAAAAGCCCCAAAATTGCATCATTTATGGTGCAAAAGAAGCCTTGAATTCCCACTATTCTTTCCGATAGATCGGGCCGATTTAGTAGAATGGGCAGATGGGTAAAAGAAGGAAAACACGCAACTTGAACATCAGAACGCCTCTTCTGATTTGGCTGCTCGCGGGAACTTTTTCCGTCGCGCTAGCCGCAGTGGGGTTGATGCTCTACACGCCTGTTGTCCAGGCGGATGCGCTACTCCCCGACCGATCTCAACCCCGCCTCCGGGACCCCCGATTCTGGCCCCGACGCCAGCTTCGCTGGCTCCGAAAATCACTTCCACCAAGCATCCTGATATTCTCCACGGCGTTGCCTCCTGGTACGGTGGGGTATTCAACGGACGGCACACCGCCAGCGGTGAGCACTTTGATATGTATGCCATGACGGCCTGCCATCCCACTTTGCCGTTCGGCACCATTGTCCGCGTAATCAACCGCGATAACAATCGGTCGGTGGTGGTCCGCATCACAGACCGCGGCTACCTTCTCCGTGGCCGGATACTCGACCTCTCCTACACCGCTGCGGAGAAACTGGCGATGATCAAGCCTGGGACCGCGAAGAGTTGACTTGGAAGTCCTCTCCAGGGAGAATCTCACCCCAAAGACCACAAGCAGTAATTGCCAAAAATGAAGAATCGCTTGACGGCCAGCCTCCAGGTTGGCCGTGGTTTCTCTGTCCCCGTTCCAAATTTCCACCTGGGTGGCAGATCCATTTCGCTTTTTCACCGGCTCACTTTTTCACTATTCACTATTCCCTATTCCCTGGTCTTTCTTCTATTCCCTGTATCCTCTTCCTATGGCACAATAAGCCTAGACACTCCCAGAGTCATTTTCATATTCTCCTAAGCGGAAGGATTTCTTGTACATGGCGAACCTATCGATCACAGAAGCGGTGCAGGCGTTAGCGGCTGGACCGCAAGTGCATCTGAACATGCCAGTTGCGCAGCTCATCGAGAGCGCGTTGATGTGCGGCGAAGGCCGCCTGGCTGCAAACGGCGCCTTGGTGGCAAACACGGCCCCGCGCACCGGCCGCAGCCCGAAAGACAAGTTCATCAGTCGACGATGAGGTAACCCACGCCCTGGTTCACTGGGGAAAGGTGAACCAACCCTTCCCGCCGGCGCGGTTTGAGGCCTTGCTTGACCGGGTCCTCGATCACATGCGCACGCGCAACCTGTTCATTCAGGACCTCTACTGCGGCGCAGACCCGGCCTACAGACTGCCCATCCGCGTTATCACTGAGTACGCCTGGCACTCCCTCTTTGTCCGCCAGCTCTTCGTCCGGCCGAACCCCGCTGAGCTGGCCGAGCACAAGCCGGCATTCACTGTCATTGCCGCACCGGAGTTCGAAGCCGTGCCGGAGCGCGACGGAACCCGATCCGGCGCCTTCATCATCGCCGACTTTACCCGCCGCATCATTCTCATCGGCGGCACAAAATACGCTGGCGAGATGAAAAAGTCCATCTTCGGCGTCATGAACTTCCTCGTGCCCCAGCGCGACGTGCTGCCCATGCATTGCTCCGCCAACGTGGGTGCGGATGGCGTAACTGCTTTATTCTTTGGTCTTTCAGGAACAGGCAAAACCACCCTCTCCGCCGATCCCTCCCGCCGCCTGATCGGCGACGACGAGCACGGCTGGAGCCCGACCGGCATCTTCAACTTTGAGGGCGGCTGCTACGCAAAATGCGTCAACCTGAGCGACAAAAATGAGCCGCAAATCTACCGCGCTATCCGCTTCGGTTCGGTGCTTGAAAACGTGATCCTCGATCCCGCCACCAGTGAGCCCGACTACACACAACTCTCAGCTCACTGAGAACACCCGCGCGGCCTATCCGGTCAACTTTATCGATAACGCGGTCATTCCCGGTGTGGGCGGACATCCGCGCATGTGATGTTTCTTACCGCCGACGCCTTCGGCGTGTTGCCGCCCATTGCCCGTCTCACCCCCGAGCAGGCCATGTACCACTTCCTCTCCGGCTACACGGCAAAACTGGCCGGAACTGAATCCGGCATGGGGCGTGAGCCGGTTCCCGAGTTCTCAGCCTGTTTCGGCGCGCCGTTCCTGCCCTTGGCCCCGCGCGTTTACGCTGAGATGCTGGGCAAGCGCCTCAAGGAACACAAAGCCGCCTGCTGGCTGGTGAACACTGGCTGGTCCGGCGGCAAATACGGCGTCGGAGAACGCATGAGCATCATGATCTCCCGCGCCCTGGTCCGTGCCGCGCTCTCCGGGCAATTGGAAAAGGTGAAGTTTGTCACCGAGCCGGCATTCGGCCTGCACATCCCGGAAAGCTGCCCCGATGTTCCGGCGCAGGTCCTGAATCCCCGCAACGCCTGGGTCAACAAGCAGGACTATGACCGCACCGCCGCCGAATTAGCCGCCCGCTTCGAAACCAACTTCCAACAGTTCGAAGCGCCGGAAGCAGTTCGCGCCGCCGGACCAAAGGCAAAGTAAACCCGATCGACTCAAATCAAGGATGCATCCCGATCAACCGAAAGCAAAAAGGCCATGCCCTGCGGGGCATGGCATTTTTAACGTTCAATATTGCACGTGTGTGTGCATGTCGCACTTATGTGGAGTTCTCGGTTGTAGCATCCCAGAGGGATGCCGAGGTTGTAGCTCCAGGTACGACGCATCCTATAAGGATGCCGGGATAGTAGCTCCAGGCACGACGCATCCCGGAGGGATGCCGGGATAGTAGCTCCAGGTACGACGCATCCCGGAGGGATGCCGGGGTTGTAGCTAGGTAAGACGCATCCAGAGGGATGCTGGGATATTAGCCCCGGTAGAGTCCGCCGTGCGAACGGCGGACGACACCCGGGGAAAACGTCCCAAATAGAGATTTTAGCCC
>CAWIVA010000069.1:0-15036 GCA_963839225.1 uncultured Acidobacteriaceae bacterium | reverse complement strand
GCCAGTCACTTTTATGATCGAAGGGGACGTTACCGTTGCCGACTACGATGCGTTGGCGGGAATGATCGAAACACACAGAGGGAAAGACTTTCACAGTAGCCAAGGCGACGGACGAAAGCGGCGGGATTCCCTGGGCCGATTCGCTCTCAAGCGTTCACTACAGGTGCGATCAGTCCGGAAACTGCACTCTCTTCCACGGAGGTTGGTCCGTTTCCAATGTGAGGATGACAACCTAAATCGCTGGAGTCTGAAATCCAGCATAGGCTGGTATCTCTTTCAGCAAAAGGCGCGCGATTGCGGAGAGCACGGCGCTTCCCTTCCCGGCTTTCGGTACAAGGTTAATTCCGGATTTCTGCCAGCAGGCCTTCAACTTCAGTTTTCTCATCCGCTGTAAGAGGGAGCAGCGGGGAGCGCGGCCGGCCTCCGTAGTAGCCGTTGATGTCGCAGGCGTACTTTAGGCCGCTAATGCCGAATTGTCCAACGATGCGGCGGCCCGGAGCGGTGATGCGCTGCTGCTTCTCTGCGGCGAGTTTCAGGTCGTGATCCTTCCAGGCCAGATAAACCTCCTGGCAGGCTTGAGGGGCGAAGCAGGCAAAACCCGGATGGCTCCGCGCGGCGCCGGCCTGGAGCGAATCGAGCAGGATTGCGGCGGAGCCTGTGAGCACCTGAAAGCCAACTTCTTTGGTTCTTGTCTTGAGGGGTGTTTGAGGCGGCGCGCTTGCGAGCGGCCGCACCGCTCTTGAGGTCGCCTGACGAGACAAATATGCCGTTTCCGTCAGCTTTGGGCGCCAGCATCCGCGCTGTTACCGCCTCAAAGATCGGGGTGACGGTGGCCTTGCGCCGGGCGACGGTCTGGGTGGAGGCGATGATCGAGCGAATGCGTTCGATGCTGCCGCTGGAGTCCTTGATGCCAATGATGTTAGGGTGCTGGGCCAACTCCGCAACAATCTCGACGGGAATATCGTAGGGAACGCAGACGGGAATGTTATAGAGCAATACTGGCAGCGGTGAACGGTCCGCAACGCTGCGGAAATAATTGAGCACGGCAGCCGAGGACATTCTGCCCGCGTAGTAAGTGGGGGTGCGGACGAGGACTGCATCGTAGTTGAACCGGGCAGCCGCTTCGGCGAGTCCGAGAGTTCCCTTAACGCTTTGCTTGCCAACGCCGGCAATGAGCACTTTTTCAGGGGATGCGGCTTCGGCGGCTACGCGCAGAACTTCGCGAGATTCTGCATCGTCCAGCATGACTGCCTCGCCTGTCGACCCCAGAAGCAGCATTCCCGCCAGCAGGCTGCGCGAGTAGTGGGCCATATTGGCTTCAAGTTTGCGGTAATAGACCCGTTCATCGGAGTAAAACGGGGTTGGCACCGCGGCAAAGACGCCCTCAATCAGCATGGATTCATTGTAGAGCCAGCTGCAGCGATTGAAGAGGGCCATTCGACTCTCGGGAATTGTTCTCTTGCGCGCCGAAGCGTATGTTAAGGAACAATAGCCGGAAATACGAATCCAATTGGCGGGCGGCACGAATGGAGTCGTTGATGCAAACGGATGAAGACGGAGGGAGTCCGGCAACGCTGCCTGGGCAGGCACTGGTGTTCTTGTTGCACATTGTCCTGGCCCTGGGTTCGTGGCTTGCACTCATGATGGTCGGGTATGCGCTGAATCCACAAGGGATTCCGCAAATGATGATCCTTCTTCTGTCGATCTTCGTGCCGCTGGTCGTGGGCTACGGGGTAACGCACCTGCGGCAGGATGAGCTGGGTCCGCTGGTTTGGCTGATCGGATTGATCTGGATTCTGATCATGAGCTTATGGATCCTCGATATGCCCACGGCACCCAGCCAGTGTTTCCAATGCGACGCTACGGAAAAACTGACGCGGACATTATTCAGCTGGCCCGGACCGAGCGGACTGATCGACAATGACGGGCCCTTCCTGGGAACGTGGCCTGCTGCCGCGCTGATCGGGTACGCAATCGGAGCGCGGTTGGCGCTTCGCAGGCAACCCCCGTCTTATTAGAAGCTCAGGCGCCGTTGGCGGCGTGAAGATGCTGCAGGGCGTAAACCGTGGTGTGATGCTGTTGTACGGCCGCAATTCCGTCAGCGGCGGCTTGCGCGGCGGCGATGGTGGTAATGGTCGGAATGCGCTTGAGCACCGCTGCCCTGCGAATGGCTTTTTCGTCGAAGATGGCGTCCTGGCCGCGCGGGGTATTCACGATCATTTGAATGCGGTCGCCCTTGATGAGATCCACGACGTTGGGGCGACCTTCTTCGACTTTGAAGACACGCTCGACGGTAAGGCCGGCGCCTTCAAGCACATTGGCTGTACCTTCGGTGGCTACGATCTTGAAGCCGAGGTGGATGTACCGGCGAGCCAGCTCGACGGCGGCGGGCTTGTCGTGGTCGTTGACGCTGAAGAAGACCGTGCCTCCGGTGGGCAAAACCTGACCTGCCGAGAGCTGAGCTTTGGCAAAGGCCTCGCCGAAGCTTTCTGCCACGCCCATTACTTCTCCGGTGGACTTCATCTCCGGGCCGAGAACCGTATCGACGCCGGCGAATTTGTTCCAGGGGAAGACGGGCGATTTGACGTAGTAGTGCGATCCTGTTGGAAGGTCTCCACCGGTGGCGAGTTTTTCAGGGAGGAGCTCGCGCAGCTTGCGGCCGGTCATCAGGCGCGCGGCGATCTTGGCCAGGGGGATGCCGGTGGCTTTGGAGACGTAGGGGACGGTGCGCGAGGCACGCGGGTTTACTTCGATCACGTATACGTGGTCTTCGCCTTTGGAGTCGCGTTGGATGGCGAATTGCAGGTTGACCAGGCCGACGACTTTAAGCGCGAGGGCGAGTTTGCGGGTATAAGTGCGGAGAACGTCGCACGTCTCTTTGCGGATGCTGACGGCGGGAAGGACGCAGGAGGAGTCGCCGGAATGGATGCCGGCTTCCTCAATATGCTGCATGATTCCGGCAATGATCACATCTTCCGAGTCGCAAAGTGCGTCGACGTCGACCTCGATGGCGTTTTCGAGAAAGTGATCGACGAGCACGGGGCGATCGTGCGAGTACTCGACCGCCTGACGCATATATCGGGCAACGGATTCGGCGTCGTAGGCGATGACCATTGCCCGGCCGCCGAGCACGTAGCTGGGACGGACCAGGACCGGGTAGCCGATACGCTCGCCGACGGCTAAAGCTTCTTCCACACTGGTGGCTGTGCCGCCTGCGGGCTGCGGAATCTTCAACTCGTCGAGCAGCTTGCCGAAGCGCTTGCGGTCTTCAGCCAGGTCGATGGACTCGGGCGAGGTGCCGATGATGGGAACACCGGCGGCGCGCAGACGCTGGGAGAGATTGAGCGGGGTTTGGCCGCCGAACTGGACGATCATGCCGATCTCTGCGCCGGATTGCGCTTCGTGGTTGTAGACCGCAAGTACGTCTTCAAGCACCAGCGGCTCAAAGTAGAGGCGGTCGCTGGTGTCGTAATCGGTGGAGACGGTTTCGGGGTTGCAGTTGACCATGATGGTTTCGAAACCATCTTCTTTGAGGGCGAAAGCGGCGTGGCAACAGCAATAGTCGAATTCAATTCCCTGCCCGATGCGATTGGGGCCGGAACCGAGAATGATGATTTTATGGGTCTTGGTGGGGGGCGCCTCGTTCTCTTCGTCATAGGTCGAGTAGAGGTAGGGCGTCATGGATTCGAACTCAGCGGCGCAGGTATCCACCAGCTTGAAAACGGGAGTGATTCCCTTGGCTTCGCGCAGTTCCCTCACCTGCTGGATGCCGGCGTGGCCTTCGAGCTTCCACTCCATGGCGATGCGCTCGTCGCTGAGGCCGAGTCGCTTTAGCCGGCGCAGATGGTCCTCGCTGATACCGTTTGGGGTGGTTTGCGCGATGGCCGACTGCTCCAGCGTGATTTCGCGGAGCTGGTAGAGGAACCAAGGGTCAATGGCAGTGAGTCGAGCCACTTCGCGAACGCTCATGCCGCGCTCGAAGGCAAAGCGGATATAGCCCAGGCGCTCAGGCTGTGGCGTGACCAGGCGCTGGGTAAGGCGGCGTGGATCAAGGACTTCTGCGCCGGTTTTCTTGCCGGTTTCAAGGGCACGCCAGGCCTTCATCAGCGCTTCCTTGAAGGTGCGGCCGATGGCCATGACTTCGCCTACAGACTTCATCTGCGGGCCCAGTGTTTCTTCAGAGCCGGGAAACTTTTCAAACTGCCACTTGGGAATCTTGACTACCACGTAGTCGATAGTGGGCTCGAAGCAGGCGGGGGTTTTGCGCGTGATGTCGTTGGGGATTTCGTCGAGCGTGTAGCCGACGGCCAGCTTGGCGGCGATCTTGGCGATGGGGAAACCGGTGGCTTTGGAGGCCAGTGCGGAAGAACGTGAGACGCGCGGGTTCATCTCAATGACGGTCATGCGGCCGTCGACGGGGTTGATGGCGAACTGCACGTTAGACCCGCCGGTTTCGACGCCAATTTCGCGCATGATGGCGATGGCGGCGTCGCGCATCTTTTGGTACTCGCGGTCGGTGAGGGTTTGTGCGGGTGCAACAGTGATGGAATCGCCCGTGTGCACTCCCATGGGGTCGAAGTTTTCAATCGAACAAATAATGATGACGTTGTCGGCGAGGTCGCGCATCACCTCAAGCTCGAATTCCTTCCAGCCGAGCACGCTCTCCTCGATCAGGCACTCGTGGACCGGGGAAAGGTCGAGACCGCGAGCCAGAATTTCCATCAACTCTTCGCGGTTGTAGGCGATGCCGCCGCCAGTGCCGCCGAGGGTGAAGCTGGGGCGGATGAGGACCGGGAAACCGAGCTTGCCGGCGAAGTCGAGGCCGTCGCGGAGATTGTTGACCAGGGCGGATTTTGAAACTTCGAGGCCGATGCGGAGCATTGCATCTTTGAAGAGCAGGCGGTCTTCGGCTTTCTTGATGGCTTCGAGCTTGGCGCCGATCAGTTCGACGTTATAGCGATCGAGGATGCCCGCATCGGCCAGATCGACGGCGAGATTGAGAGCCGTTTGGCCGCCGACGGTGGGAAGCAGTGCAAATTTGCCTGAGCCGGGTTGCGTAGTGAGCATCTCCGACTCAATGCGGATGATCTCTTCGACATATTCTCGAGTCAGAGGCTCGATATAGGTGCGGTCGGCAAGATCGGGGTCGGTCATGATGGTAGCGGGGTTGGAGTTGACCAGCACCACCTCGTAGCCCTCCTGCTTAAGAGCTTTGCAGGCCTGCGTCCCGGAGTAATCGAACTCCGCCGATTGGCCGATCACAATCGGACCTGAGCCGATCACCAGGATCTTTTGTATGTCATTTCTGCGTGGCATATTCTTACGACTTCCTAGTAGTGTGGTCCGTTATTCCGTTTGAGGATGCGATCGAATTCACTCTTGCTTGCAAGGACCCAGGAGCAGTCGTCTGTGCAGGCGCCAGGCCCCACGATCACATAAATTGTGTTTTTGAGCATCAGGATGGGCAAGATCTCTTCGATAATCACTTCCCGGGAAGCGCCCGCGTATTCAGTGCGATCCACGCGCAGCAAGTATTGCCCGGATACATGATCGAAGCGAAATCTTCCCGAATTGTCTGAGTCGGTTTCGTGTAAGACCTTTTCTCCTTCACCGCGTGCGAGTGTAACCGTCGCGCCGGCGACTGGCTTCCCGTAGCTGTTCACGACTATGCCTCGAATGCGCGCAACATGAAGCGGGCCCTCGGGCGCGAATTGCGCATGCAACTGCGAGGACAGGAGCAAACATCCCGCCAGAACGATTAACATCGCACCCAAAAAACAGCGGAGCCGGGGCCCCGCTGCAATCGAAAGAATCTGCGTTAGCGGCATTTTCTTCATCCCTTCCATTTCTCCATCATGCGGCGGAAATCGTGAAAGAGATAGTGAGAGTCGTGGGGGCCGGGGGCGGCTTCGGGGTGGTACTGGACGCTGAACAACGGAAGCGTCTTGTGGCGCAGGCCTTCGAGGGTCTGATCGTTGAGGTCTACGTGGGTCAGTTCGACCTCGTTGGCGTTGATGGAGTCGGGGTCGACGGCGAAGTTGTGGTTGTGGGCTGTGATCTCAACCTTGCCGGTGGAGTTGTTGCGAACCGGGTGGTTGCCGCCGTGATGGCCGAACTTGAGTTTGTAGGTCTTGCCGCCGAGGGCCAGGCCGGTGAGCTGATGGCCCAGACAAATTCCAAAGATGGGAACGCGGCCCATCATGTTGCGAATGGCCGTAACCGCATAATCGACCGGCTCGGGGTCGCCGGGGCCGTTTGACAGGAAGACGCCGTTGGGCTTCAGGGCCATTACGTCTTCGGCCGTAGTCTCGGCTGGGACAACTGTTACCCTGCACCCCTCGCGAGTTAACATGCGCAGAATGTTGTGCTTGATGCCAAAATCATAAGCCACCACATGAAGGCGCTTCCGCGCTTCCTGATCTTGGACGACTGCAGTCGGAAGCAAGGTGTCTCCAGCCTGATTGAGCTGGTCGTCGGTATCGAACTTGTAGGCTTCTTTGGTGGAGACCACGCGAGCTAGATCCGTTCCGTCCATTTTGCGGATTCGTTTGGCCTTTTGGACCAGGACTTCGGGATCGACGGCTTCAGTGGAGATTACGCCGCGCATGACGCCAAAGGTGCGCAGGTGGCGAACCAGGGCGCGGGTATCGATCTCGGCCAGGACGGGGACCGAATAGCGCTCCATATATTCGTCGGTGACCTGCTCGGAGCGCCAGTTGGAGCTGATGGCGGAGAACTCGCGGACGATCAGGCCCTCGATATAGGGCTTGGCCGACTCGTTGTCGGCCTGGTTGGTGCCGTAGTTGCCGATCTGGGGGTTGGTGAGAACGACGATTTGACCGGCATAGGAGGGATCGGTGGCGATTTCCTGATAACCGGTAAGAGAAGTATTAAAAACGACTTCGCCCTGGCATTCACGAGGGGCGCCAAGCCCAAGGCCACGGAAGATGCGCCCGTCTTCGAGCGCTAAGATTGCCTGCATTGCCTCTCCGAAGAGGTGGATTGAATGGATTCACACAGAGCGAGACGATCCTCTTTATTATCAGCAGCTCGGCCTTCTTAAAAGCCGTCTCGCTGAAGAATTGCAGGAGGGCAGCCCCGGCTGTGACTACTCCCAACCAATTGCCTGATTAACTATATCAGTCTTTGCGCGGCATTCTGGGATTGCCCAAAACAGAATGATCGTTGGAAACGATATAAGTGCCGCGAGTCCTAGTATCGCCTTCGATCTCTCAAATGGGCCGACCCCTGAAGAAGTAGAAAAGCTCAATCAAGAGGATCAAAACAACTGTCACCTCAAGGAAGAAGGCGCGACTCTGGTTAAACTGTTCGACCATGAAGTTGTACAGGTCGTCGGCGGTCTTGAGTTTTCGCTCTACCAAGTTCTTGTAGTCAGGGACGCCGACTTTGGAAGCGGCGAGCCTGTAGAGCCGGGCGGCGAACATATCGCTGAGGAACTTGATCGCGTTGTCGGCACGCTCTGTTAGTTCCGCCACGTCGAGCAGTACCGTGTGCAGGCTGGTTGCGGATCGGGCCAGCCGCCAGCGCGCAAACCTTCCCTTCTTTGCTCCAACGAGGCATAGACGCTGTCCAGAATCCCGGACAAGAGCTCGTCGTAGTGACGGAATTCAAGAAGCTGAGAGTTGGCGTACTCGAGGAGTTGGATGGCGGTTTCGGCACCGGCCGCGCTGTCGTAAATGAAGGCGGCATTCCAACCAATGACCGCTATATCGGTTGCGTAGTAGGAGATCCGCGATTGAGCACCTCAGTACATTCGCCTGTCGAAAGGTTGAGCCGGTCGCCGCGAACGATCTGGGCAATCCGAAGCGTGTTATCGCGGATGATTTCGTCCGCAGTGGGCGCACCGGCCACTTCGTGCACATGGAAGATGAAGTAATCCTCGCTGAGCCAACTCGCATAGGGCTTCACCATGGAAGCTGCAGCACGCTGCAGCTTCTGCCGGACGATGGGTTCGACATGCGAAGCGAAATCAACATCCCACACCCAGCGGCTGGCCAGTTTGACGAGACTTTCCCAATCACCCGAAAAAGGTAGCTGGTAGACGACGCTGACGACGCCATAATCGTAGTACTTGATCTCTCCTTCAAGACGCTCGCCGTTCTCAAGAATAAGGGCTTGAAGGGGTTCAACTATCGGCGGTCTCTGGTATCGGACGTAAGCAGGCACAGAATGCTTCAGGCTCGGCAACTGGACGGTTCGTGCACTGATCGTTTGCTGAAGAAGATCCAGAAGCAATTGTTCGCACACATCGAATTGGATGAGCACCAGAACGGAGCCGCTGAGTGGGGATGAAACCGGCGATGGCTGGGCAACAGACATCGAATTCACGCAAAATACTTCGTTCCCGCCAACAAAAGCTCTGCGGTAAAAAGCAGAGATGTTTTATTGTAGCTGGCGTCGTTACGTGATATGAACGTGATGCAGCTTCGGAGCCCTGGACAGACACGGAAAGTGGAAGCTGCGATGTGGTTTATTCCTGGTTGCTTACAAGGGAGAACATGGCTCCCTGAGGATCCTGGCCGTTGATGATCCAGCCCCCGCCGGGCACCTGCATCGGACCATTCAAGACCTTCCCGCCGCCGGATTCAATGCGTTTGATGGCTGCTTTAATCGAGTCTACGTGGAAATAGAAGTTCCAGCACGAAACGGGGATGTGCGGCGCTTTGTTCATCATCCCGCCGTCGCCCATTTCTTTGTGGTCGCCCTGGTCGAAGATGCGATAGAGGCCCATGGGCCCCATGTCCATATCGCTGACTTTGGTCCACCCAAAGAGCTTGTTATAGAAATCGAATCCGCCATCAATGTCGGTTGTGTAGAGTTCGTGCCAGCCAATGGTGCCGGGTGACGGCGGCGAGGGGCGTTGGGGCGAAGGCATGGCTGGGTTGGGTGTGAAGACAACAATCGCCGCGCCCTGCGGGTCAGACAAGACGGCAAAACGAAGCATCCCGGGAACATCGGTTGCGGGCTTCCATAGTTTGCCGCCTGCTTCGACAATCTTCTCGACGTGAGCGTCGACATCATCGACCGAGATGTAGCCCACCCAAGCGGTGTGACCTGGGATGTTCAACATGCCGGCCATTCCGACGTTGCCAAGGTTGAAGATGGTGTAGGGGTGGCTGTCCGTAGCGGGCATCTCCTGGGTCGTCCAGCCCACAACGCTCGAGTAAAATCTGCCTGCGGCATTGGTATCGCCGGTCATCAGCTCGTACCAGCTGAACTTTCCTTTGGGCGTAAACATGACATGAATCTCCTTTTGGCAGAAAGCCGGGGTTCACACGACTCATGGTTGACGTCTGTTTCGATGTAAGGAATGTCCATGCGGTGCAATTTAATTTTGGTGCGGCGGAGCAGAGTCGGAGCGTCGAAGAATCGAACGGGCTTTGAATGGACTGTATTCGTGGAATTCAGGAGTAATTTGGGTGTCCTAGCGCACTACGCCTGCGTCCCGAGCCGGCCAGTAGACAAAGACTGCTTTGCCGTAGATGAGGGAGCGGTCGACGGGGCCAAACTCACGGCTGTCAGAGGAGATGGAGCGGTGGTCGCCCATCATGAAGTAGCTGTCCTCGGGTATGACGGTCTCCGCCATCGAGCGGCTGTCGCGGTATTCCTCAGGGACGTAATGCTCGCGCAGCGGCTCGCCGTTGAGCCAGACCCGCCCGTGATCGATGCGCAAACGGTCTCCGGGAAGGGCGATCACGCGCTTGATATAACTCTTCTCCGGGTCGCGGGGATAGTGGAAGACGACCACGTCGCGCGCTCGATGGCGGTGAAGTGATAGACGAACTTGTTGATGAAGAGGCGATCGCTATCCTCGAGACGAGGCAGCATGCTGGTGCCTTCTACGCGGACGGGCTGGTAGAGGAAGGTAATAATCAGGACGGAGGCCGCGGCGGAAACCAGCAGATCGCGCATCCAAAGACCCATGCCCGCGGCTTGCCGGGCGCAGGTCGGGACTCTGCGGGACGGGGTCCGCTTCCGGGTTGCCGATCTGCCCCGCGGGTGGCTTGGAGATGTAGCCGGGCTGAAAAACTGGTTTCATCTCTTATAGAGTACTGCAAACGGTGCCTCCAATTCAGTGCGAAGTATGCGGTTGAAGCGGAATCGCGTTACGATCGAAGACAGCAATGAAGTTAACATGCAAACTCACGGGCGAATTCTCGCGACCGGTTTGCGGCTGCTTACAAGGTGCTAAAGGAGGCAATTGGGCGTCGCGCTTTTCCTGGATGCGCTTTTGGTGTGCTGGCTGGAGGCGAGGTTGTGCTCCAGGATGCGCTGGGGCGGTTTACCTATGACGAAAGTGCGCCCGAGATGAGCACGGAGACTGTCTTCGATGTGGCCAGCTTGACCAAAGTGGCGGCTATGACGGCCGCGGCGATGCTCTGGTTCAGCGAGGTTCGCTCGACGTGGATACTCCTCTGGGCGAGCTGCTGCTGGGGTTTGCGGTGGGCAGGACTGGAGGCGAGCGGGCTCGTCATGTAAGACTTCGACATCTGTTGGCGCATAGCTCCGGTCTGCCAGGCTACGTGGAGTTCTTTCGTACCGCAACTACGCCCGCGGGAACTGATGCGCGCCTGTCTGGAATTGCCTTTGGCGGGCTTAGCCGGGGACGCACGCCGAGTACCCCGATCCGGGATTCATTCTGCTAGGCAAGGCGCTGGAGGTTTGCGTGCGCGAGTCGCTTGCGACATGGACTCGTCGCGAGATCTTTGCGCCGCTGGGGATGAATGCTACGGGATTCTGCCCACTGGCTGCAGCTCGGACTTCGATACCGCCGACCGAAGAGGATACTGCACTGCGCAAGCGGCGGATTCAGGGCGAGGTGCAGGACGAAAATGCGTGGGTGCTGAAAGGTATCAGCGGCCATGCGGGACTCTTCTCCAATGTGCCCGATCTGCTGCGCCTGGCCGGCGAGCTAGTGAATTGCGCTCGCCGAGCGGGAACTGCAGTAGATACGCGCAGATTCTTTGACAAAGGCATTGTGGAGATGTTTTCCGAGCGGCAGGGACCTGAGGGCAGTTCATTTGCCTTGGGCTGGGATACGCCCTCGCCGGGGAGTTCCTCCTCCGGCCGCCACTTTTCATCGCACTCGATCGGTCATTTGGGCTACAGCGGTTGCTCGCTTTGGATTGACCGGGAAGCGGGCGTCGCCGTTGCCCTGCTCACCAACCGAACCTGGCCCGACCGGAAGAGCCAAATGATTCGCGAGGTCAGGCCGGCTTTTCACGATGCCGTTCGTGAGGCGCTTTAATATTTCTTTATTTGCACGCCTCCCACGAAAGGGTCAATTGATCGGAGTTCCGGTGACGGAGCAACTGAATTCAGAGGCATTCTTCAGAGGCCAAGTTCCTGTGGATTGATGGTCTTGCACGCACAATCTAAATCGTGTGCTCCTCACCGTGAGGCCGCAGTTTCAGAGCCTTCGGGCGCGAGATTTTTTTTCTTGGTTGACTGGTTTCCAGATACAATAAAAACTTGGGGACTCATGCGATGCTACCTAGCTCGACGATTCAAGAGTCGGCCGGCGCTGCACCACTCGAAGTCAGGAAAGATCAGGCCATCCTGCTTCAACAACTGACGACTGAAAGCCAAAACGAAGCCTCGCAGGGCTTTGATACCAAATCCGCGCTTGATATCGCTCGCATCATCATTTATGAGGATGCCAAGGTAGCGGGGGCGGTGAAGAAGGCGATCCCTGAGATTGCGCTGGTGATCGACCAGGTGGCTCGCAGCCTGCGCGAAGGCGGACGGCTGATTTACGTTGGCGCGGGATCGAGCGGACGCATTGCCGCGCTGGATGCATTTGAGTGTCCGCCCACCTACTCCACAGCCCCGGGCCAGGTGCAGTACATCATGGCCGGCGGACCCGAGGCTCTGGCCTCCGCGGTTGAGGTCAACGAGGACTCAGAGGAACTGGGACAGCAGGATATGGCCCGCCGGCGGCCCACGCGCAAGGACATCGTGGTGGGGATCTCGGCGTCCGGCCGCACTCCTTACGTGGTGGCGGCGGTGGCCTATGCGCGGGCTCGCGGAGCGCATACCGCGGCCGTAAGCTGCAACCCGAAGCTCCTCTTTCCGCCGCTGCCGATATTGCCATTGTTACCGACGTCGGACCCGAGGTGATTTCGGCTCTACGCGCATGAAGGCCGGTACGGCTCAGAAGATGGTCTTGAACATGATTACGACCGGCGCGATGACGCGTCTGGGCTACGTGTATGAAAACCTGATGGTCAACGTGCACATGCAGAACTCGAAGCTGGTCGAGCGCGGGATCCGCATTCTGATGGGAGCCTGCAAGTCGACCGGGCACCGCGGTGAACACGATCAAGAGCGCGGGACGCAGCGTGCCGGTTGCTATAGTGATGCTCAAGGCCAAGGTCGACAAGCCGGAAGCTGTTCGGCGGCTGGCGAAATCCGACGGCAATGTGCGGCTGGCTATCGAGGATAATATGCCGGCGCTTTAAGAATCTCCTAGACTAACCGCAGAGGGATTTTCTCTTGCCGCGGACAGGCCGGTGAGGACGCGTCATAGACGCCGCCGAATGCTGAGAGGGAGTCTCTGTAACAGTAGCCGCAGTCCCGTGTGACAATGGTCGAAACTCGGGGCAGTACGGCAAACCGCCCCCTGGAATTTGCTTCGCTCCGGGTGGATAAAGCTCCAGTGCAGCACCATTCCAGATCGCCTGCAGGCTCTCGCCGCAAAGATTACCAACACATGCTCGGGAAGTATGGGGAAGCTGCTCGCGAAGGAGGAGAACGTCTCCGTTTGGGATGCACGTATGAGCGCGGCTCTTCCGCCGGTGCAGACGGCACGCCTGCGCCAGTGCGGCCTGGGTCTCGTCTGGCGGGGGTTTTAATTTTCGCCTGTTTCGTCCTGAAAGACGATACTCGAGATCCGGCGTATTTGGCCGCCAGCCAGCGCATCGATCGGCTGAGCTGGAGCTTCTGTTCCCTGCTCAGGAAGAGATCGTCGGTGTGGCGATAGATGCTGCGCCCATATTGAACAAATTGGAAGCGGCGCACGCCCATTGAGGAGAATAGCTCGACGATCGCCCCAGGTTCCTCCCAGTTATATGGCGTGACGACGCACTTGATGCGAGGATTGATCCCGGCCGCGATCAAGTTGGCGGTCGAGGACCTGGCGCGGTCAAGATAGTTTTTTACGCCGGTGAGCCACGAGGCAAGCTCATTGTTCGCGCTGTCGACGCTCACCTGAACGCCTCGGTCGGTTGAGCCCGGCAGACCGATACCTAACTCAGCCAGCTTTTGCGCACACGCCGGGGAGATGTGGCTCTTAGTGGAGATCGAGAACGTGAAATCCCGCTCGACCATTGCGCGCAACAGATCAAAAAGATCGGTCCGCATGAACGGATCGGCACCGGCTAGATCGACGATGCGAACGGACTGACCGGCGAGTTTGTCAAAGATCGCAATCCACTCGGCGCGGCTCAGTTCCTCGACCAGCTTTCTTTCGGCGTAGCAATAACGGCAATCCGCCACGCAGCGGTTGGTGAGAGCAACCAGGACGGAGACGGAAACACTGGTTCGTTCGGCAGGCCAGCGGTAATTACTGAAGTCGGGCAGTGGAGTTTTCTTGTTGTCTTTCAAAGACTCGCTGGGCGGGTCAAACAGTCCGATGATCTCGTCAGGGGCCATCAGATTCCAGACCAGCTTGTCGAGTTCGGCCAGACTTGCGGCACTATCGGAAGGTTTGGTCAGATGCAGCCAAATGGCCTGAATATTCCCATAGGACCTTTCGCCGGAAAAGAACGGAAGAATCATGGCCTGCACGGGGGATAAGACGCGAAACTTCAGCTCGCTATAAGTGCATTTATAAAGGAGCAGGTTGTCGCGGTTATCGCGCAACATCCAGGGGGCCAGGACCCGCGGGTATGCATTCCGCGTGAACGGCGATACGATTCGTGCCTCCGCGCGGTTCATCTCTGCTCAATTCTCCCGGTCTTTGGGCCATGCGTTCCGCACGGTTTTCCGGCGGCCCTATTTGTTGCCGGGTTTGCAGGAGGCCTGGCATCCCCCTGAGCAACCACTTTCGCAGCCGGGGTTGCAGGAGGCCTTCGGACAAAGAGCGGCCGCCATCTCGCTATGGGAGCCGATCGACGCGTTCCTGGTCCGATCTTCCATCTCCCGCACCAGGGGATCATGAGTGAGCCTCGCGTGCGCCACTGTTCTGGCTGCGAAGACTCCGGCAAAGGCTCCCGCGGAGATTAGTGCAGTTTTTAGGAAGTTCCTGCGGCCATTCAAAATTTCTGACATTGCAATTCCCTCAGTACGTACGAGGTCGGTTCAGAATGCCCGGTCTGAGTGCGCATGAATTTGTGCTTCATCGTCAAATCTGGAACCGTTTTCTGTATGTGATCTTGATCACGAGCTGCTTCGATGCGTGCGGGAATGTCGATTTACACTAGATATCTAGGAGTTACCCGGACTGAATATGGATAAATTTGTCATTCGCGGCGGCAATCCGCTGGTGGGCACGGTTCGCATTTCCGGAGCCAAGAACTCGGCGCTTCCTTGCATGGCCGCGGCGATTCTTACCGAGGAAGAGGTAATTCTCGAAAACATACCGCAGGTGCGGGACATCGAGACCGAACGGCGGCTGCTGGCCTCGATGGGCGCCGAGGTTGAACTGGGCTACGGGCGCGCGCAGCATCGCACCACCATCAGCTGCCGCACACTCTCTGACCCCGAGGCGAAGTACGAGATTGTGAAGACTATGCGGGCCAGTTCGCTTGTCCTCGGTCCGCTGGTGGCCCGCACCGGGATGGCGCGAGTGGCGATGCCGGGCGGATGCGCTATTGGCGGACGACCGATCGATCTGCACATCCGGGGGCTGGAAAAGATGGGCGCCATTATTGCACAGGAACACGGTTACCTGGAGGCGCGAGCCGGCAAATTGAAGGGCGCGCACCTGGTCTTCGACAAAATCACCGTAACCGGTACTGAAGACTTGCTGATGGCCGCCGCGCTGGCCGACGGCGAGACGCTGATGGAGAACTG
>CAWIVA010000068.1:0-13981 GCA_963839225.1 uncultured Acidobacteriaceae bacterium | reverse complement strand
GACCACGCAAAATTTCAGATTTCCAGCGTCCACTATGTCAGCGTGGCCGGACAAACGGTATACTTCGTCAAGTATGGCACTCCAACCAGTTCGGCAGAGGGTCTCACCACTTCGAGAACTCTCGAGGCGCATGATTTTTGGAATGGTACTCTGCTTTTGGCAATTCTCGCTTTCCCCGATCGTGACATTGTTAGTTCCCTAACCTTCGGCTTGCCGTACTCTTTCACCCATCCTATTTTCATCGTTGGGGGCAAGACGACAATCCATGAAATCGGGGCAAGAACCATTATCCCAACAACCATCCCAAAAAACATCCTATGTACGGGGCGATATTAGCCCTGCTCTCCCTGAAGAGACCATCGGAGCAAGATTAAAACACACTGCCGATCGCTTCCCCGATCGCGAGGCTTTGATAGTGCGGCATCAGGGATATCGCGCTACTTATCGCGAGTTTTTTCGACGAGGTCACGAGAGCCTCGCTGGGACTGCTGGCGCTTGGGGTGGAGCGCGGGGATCGCGTCGCCATTTGGGCGCCCAATCGTTATGAATGGGTAGTGCTTCAGTTTGCGACAGCCAGGGTGGGCGCCGTTTTGGTAAATGTAAACCCCGGGTACAAGACCCAAGAGCTGGAGTTTACCCTGGGGCAATCTGGCGCACGCGCGCTTTTCCTCGCGCGCCGGTTTCGAAACTCAGACTTCGTGGCGATACTTCGAGAAGCTATCGCGAAATGTCCCGCACTGAAGGTGGCACTGGTTTTGGAAGAGGACTGGGCGCGTTTTCTGCAAAGCGGTCGTCGGATTTCGCGCAACGCGTTGGAAGATCGCAAGGCGTTGCTCGCTCCCGTGGACCCGATCAATATTCAATATACGTCGGGTACTACCGGAATGCCCAAGGGAGCGACGCTCACCCACCGCAATATCCTCAATAATGGTCATTTTGTGGGACAGCGTCTGGGGTACTGCGAAACTGACAGGGTTTGCATCCCAGTTCCGTTTTATCACTGCTTCGGCATGGTCATGGGAAATCTGGCTTGTATTTTCCATGGAGCCTGCATGGTGATTCCTTCTGAAGGCTTCGAGGCTTTGGCGGTTTTGGAGACGGTTCAGGAAGAAGCCTGCACTTCGCTTTACGGCGTGCCGACGATGTTTTTTGGAATTTTGGCCCATCCCCGCTTCACCGAGTATCGCCTTAGTTCCTTACGTACCGGTATTATGGCGGGGGCTCCTTGTCCTCCCGGAGTTGCTCACGCAATTGCAGCAACGCATGTCGATGCGGGAGTTTGCGATATGTTACGGAATGACCGAAACCTCCCCGGTCTCAACCCAAACTTCGCCTAGGAGGATCCACCCGAGAGAAGAGTAGATAGCGTCGGTAGGGTGTTGCCGCATTTAGAGGTGAGAATTATCGATCCTTCTACGGGAAAGATGGTTCCACGGGGAGTCAAAGGCGAGCTATGTACTCGCGGCTATCGTGTCATGCAGGGCTATTGGAACGATCCGGCGTCGACCGCTCTGGTATTGGATAGCGAAGGGTGGATGCACACCGGCGATCTCGCGGCTATCAACCAAGAAGGGTACGTTCGTATCCTAGGAAGGTTGAAGGACATGATCATTCGCGGAAGGGGAGAACATTACTCCGATTGAAGTGGAGAACTATCTTTTGCGCCATCCCGCAGTGGCCGAAGTACAGATCGTTGGCGTTCCCAGCGAAAAGTACGGCGAGGAGCTCATGGCTTGGATCAAAACTAAGCCTGGTTTGGCTGTAGGCGCGGAAGACCTCGAAGCCTTCTGTCGTGGACGAATCGCCACTTTCAAGATTCCGCGCTACTGGAAGTTCGTGGAAGCGTTTCGCTCACGATTACCGGGAAAGTGCAGAAGTTTCGCCTGCGAGAAATGGGCGCTCGCCGAATACGATTAGATCGCGCCCCGTCGTTGCGGGAATCAAAGCGAAGAAGCCATCGCGTCGAATGGGCTCCGAACGAGCCCAGTTTGGGTCTCTCTCGACGGAAATTCCCATTTTGGAACTTGCCGATGGTCGTATCAGGCTGTCTTATTTTGGCCTCGGATCTGCAGATGGAGAATCTTCGTGACGCGCCCGGGTTGGGGCGCAGGTTGCACGCGCAGCGTAATGTTTCGCGGGCAAGTGGTAAGGCTAATCGTCTTACTTCGCGTTCGGGCGTCTCTCCGAGAAAGTCTTCCATCTTGCATGGAGCTTTCTCGGAGGAGAGTTCCGGGGACTTAAGGGCTTTTCGTGTTACGGTTTTTCATCTTACATTAAATAGGGATCAATCCGGCGAGGGCGTCTCGGTCCTTCGTGGCATTGCCGATGCAGTACGTAAGTGGAGTGTCCCCGTGAATCGTTCGCGTTGTCGCCGGAATCCCCTACCCCCAAATTAGTTTTGAGGAGTCAGGTTTACTGTGGGCGCTTAAATGAATATCGTCGTCTTTACTCACCAAAATCTCAAGGACATGCCCATTCACGAATGGATCGATTGCGAAGCGCACCAAGTCTTCGTCATCGCGGACGAGGATGCCCAATCCACCAGGGGGATCTTTCGGTTATCCGTAACCAAGGATATCGTGCGGTAAAGCTCTATTCCAATTACATCAATAACGGAACCATCGATGGGGATGTGCTCGATCTTCACGAGCGCATTGGACTCGATCGCCTGATTGCCCTGGGGGAAGACGACGTCATTCGGGCGGCCCGACTACGGACAGCGTTGGGAATATCCGGTCAAAATTTGGAGAGTGCGATCGCGTATCGTAATAAAGGGGTGATGAAAGCCACCTTGGAACAAGCTGGTATTCCGTCGCGCCACAAAAGGCGCTGACTTCTCCGTTGGACCTGATCGCATTCAAGCGCAACCATGGCCTTCCGTTATTTATCAAACCGACATCTTCGTCGGGCTCTACGGACGCGCGTCTCCGCGCCGCGCACCAGTGCTACGACAATCTCGCCCTGACGGGCAGTGCGGGCGCGCTCCACCAGAACGTAGTCGCCGTTGATGATGTGCTCATCGCGCATGGAGTCGCCGCGCACTTCGAGGGCAAAGACATCGCGGTTGCCGACCACATCGTGCAGCGAGATGGTCTCCGCCGTCTCGCAGGCCTCGACGGGCTGACCGGCAGCGATGCGGCCGGCCAGGGGCAGCTTTTCGCTTGAGCGGGTGCGTGCGCCGGGGGGCAGCACGTCGATGGAGCGGCTGCGGTTATGCACGCGGTCGAGCATGCCCTTCTTTTCCAGGTTGGTGATGTGCTTGTGCACGGTGGCCAGGCTTTTCAGCTCCATGCCGCGGGCGATTTCCTCGAAGGAAGGGGAGTAGCCATTGCGAGTCACAAACGACTCGAGGAAGTCCAGAATCTCTTTTTGTCTACGTGTAACAGCCATGGGCGTCATTATAGCGAATAAAAAGCGAATCGTGTCAAGCTTTTTTTCGTCTTTTTTTCGGTTACTGAACAAACTGGCTTCGAAAGACCGATTTTATATGCCCCAGACGCCTGAGGAGAGCGTCAGCTTCCTCCTCCATTCCAAGGTCATTGGCGTGGTTGATGGCGGCGTAGAAGTAGTCCTTGGCGTCGCGGTAGCAGTCGTTGGCGTCGCGGAAGGAATGTGCTTCGTACATATCGTCGTAGGCCTTTTCCGCGCTAGCCTTGCAGTGGGCCAAGGCGGCCAGCTTCGAACAACGTTCTTCTTCGTTCACGGCAAACCTCGCGAGGCTTTGAGTCTCCGAAATCGATGTCGTCGATCAGGATACCGCAATCGGACCTGGGTAATTGCAATGCCGCTTCAATGGGCGAACTGATCGCTGATTCACCCGCCGGAAAATACGATTCCTCCGCGGCTAAAGAGGCTGTGGAGACTTCACCGACGAGGTGTGAATCCAGTGATTCGTGCCGCGGGGCCAAAAGGCCATCGTCATACGAAGGTATTTGCAGCACGACTAAAGTCGTGCCCTGTTAAAAGGCAACGGCGAAATCGACTATTTTTCGCATCCTGTAAAGCCATAGGTGAATTTTGCGGGGTTTCTGCGCGGGCGAAAGCCCGCACCGTTCAAGTCCCCAAATTCCGTGGACGGGAGCTGCTTTCAAGATGAGACAAAACGCGGTAAGCTTACCGGAACGATCCGAAGAAGGAAAACTAACCTCATGCCGAATGTACGTCAAGGCTCCATTCATCTATTTCGATTCGCCGGTGTGGATTTATTTCTGCATTGGTCCTGGTTTCTGGTGGCTGCGTATGAGATTGAACGCCACAGGGGGTACTACACCTCGATCGCCTGGAACATATTGGAGTATCTGGCGCTATTTTCGATTGTGCTAACGCACGAGTTCGGACACGCGCTGGCTTGCCGGCAAGTAGGGGGAACGGCAAATCAGATTCTGCTTTGGCCCTTTGGGGGCGTGGCATATGTAAATCCGCCGCAACGGCCGGGCGCGATGCTGTGGAGCATCGCGGCGGGACCGCTGGTGAACGTTGCGCTTTTCCCGCTGCTGTCGCAGCGGTCAGGTTGAGCCGGTCGCAAGGATGGGCTCAAACCATGCACGATCCCTATAATTTTCTGCGGGCGGTTTTCTACATCAATTTGTCGTTGCTGGTTTTCAATCTGCTGCCTATCTATCCGCTGGACGGCGGCCAGATCCTTCGTTCGCTGCTGTGGTTCGTATTCGGTCGCGGCCGCAGTTTGATGATTGCTACAATTCTTGGCTTTCTGGGCATCGTCGGGTTTATCGGCCTCGCCTTTTTGATCCATTACCCGTGGTTGATCGCGATCTCAATCTATTTATTGCTGGTTTGCTGGAACGGATTGCGGCAGGCGCAGGTGCTGTTACGGCAAGAGAGAATACCGCGCCGGGAGGGATTTGCCTGTCCAAGCTGCCTGATGGCGCCACCGCTGGGAGCCAGATGGAAGTGCGGACATTGCGGGCAACTTTTCGATACCTTTGAAACCCGGTCCAAATGCCCCGGCTGTGGAGTTCAATACGACACGACGATGTGCCTGCACTGCAGAGAGCAGCATCCGATGAAGGATTGGATAGTGGACCCCTATGCGGGCATGGGTATTGTGGGCGGAACGGTCCCGACAAAATAAAGGGCGGCATAGGAAGCCTCTGCAACGGCCGTGCGCTCCTTTGAGCTTTCCCGCGCGGCGACCTTCCGCGCCGGACTAATGAGAAATCGAGAATCTGCCGATGGGAGAGAAGTGAACCTTCCGTGAGCCAGCCATGCGCGGAAAGCGTTCCCCAGAGGACAAATGATCTCGCTGAAAAAGTACCTGGATGCAGTCGAAGACGAACCGCCGGAGACGATTGAGGGTGGCACAAATACTTTGCCCACGGGAGCGGCTAAGAGGCTCGAGGTGCTGATTGCGCCCAACGCCAGAGAACTGCTGACGGTGGCCATCGCCGCCTATCGGTCGGCGCTGTTGGAGACGGGCAAGTACAGTATGGAGGCCTGCCCGGCGCTGGGCGAGGGGCTGAAGGTCGAACTGCAGACGTTGAGTGATCGAATGGCAGCGAACCTCACTTGCGAGATGGTGGAGGGAGCGGAGAGAACTGTTCGCCAGCAACTGGAGGAATGGGGCGAGCACACGGCCACGCATTATCTCGAGAAGACCGGCGAAGTGAAGGAGCTGCTGCTGGTTCTGGCGCGGACGGCGGAATCGGTGGGAGCGCGGGACCAGCGCTATGCTCAGCAACTGAACGAGGTGACGGCGCGGCTGGACCAGATTGCGCGGCTCGACGACTTGACCCTGATTCGCGCTTCGATTGTGAAGAGCGCCTCGGAGTTGAAGTGCTCCATCGATCGAATGGCCGCCGAAGGCAAGACCGCTATCGATCGACTACGCGTGGAGGTTTCGCATTATCAGGCCAAGCTGGACGAAGCTGAAGAGGTTGCCTCGAGCGATTCGCTGACCGGACTGCGAAGCCGGCTTTTTGTGGAGCGCCAGATCGAGAGGCGAATCGAGGCGGAAGCGAAGTTTTGCGTTGCCATCGCGGACATTGACGGTTTCAAGCTGGTGAATGACCGCTATGGGCATCTGATCGGCGACGAACTGCTGAAGCAATTTGCCGGGGAGTTGCGTTCGGCGAGCCGTTCGACAGACGTGATTGGACGGCTGGGCGGAGACGAGTTCATTCTGCTGCTGGATTGCACGCTGGCAGAGGCGCATGCTCAGGTCGACCGGCTGCAGGCATGGGTTTGCGGCAACTATACGGTATCGGGAAACGGAGGGCCGGTGTTGCTGCGCGTAGATGCCTCGTTCGGATTGGCCGAGCGTCAGCGGGAGGAGAGGATGACGGAGCTGATCGCCCGGGCCGACACCGAAATGTACCGGAACAAGGCGGAGTTTCGCGCCCGGGAAGCGGGTTCGCGGCAATAGGCTGGGTTAGACGAAGTTCAATTACATCCGGCAAAGCGGTTTATAGAGCGGGCGGAGATGCGCGCCGATTTCCTGCCAACATATGTCCCATACTGGGACATATCCTTTGCGGGTTCCAATCGTGGAATCTCTCCCCTTCCTTTTTTTATTTCAATCTTGAGTTTCTTTTCGCCGCGCCGGAAGGTGAAGGGGTAGCCGCGGTTAGCGAGCGCTAAGCCGGCTGTCGGGGCGGGAGAGTTTCTGAGACCGGCAGGCGTTGGAGCGAAGGACGCGGCTCGACAGAAAGGCAATTATGAGGCTATTGATCGCCGAGGACGACCGGGCATTGGGAGTGTTTCTTAGCCGTGGCTTGGAGGCCGACGGGCATCGTGTTCGGTTGGTCTACGACGGAGGGGCCGCGATGGAGGCATTCCGCCAGGAGATGCCCGATCTGACGATTCTCGATCTGAACATGCCGGTGAAAGACGGCGAGCAGGTGCTCGCGGAGTTTCGCGCCCTGGACGCCGACCTGCCGGTGCTGGTGCTGACCGCGCGGCAGGAGGTGGACACGAGGGTCCGCTGCCTGGACCGCGGGGCCGACGACCTGATGTTGAAGCCCTTCAGCCTGCACGAGCTAAGGGCGCGCTGCCGGGCCCTGCTGCGCCGCAAGCGCGAGGCACGGCTGCTGCTGCGCGCCGGCGACCTGGAGCTGGACCGGCTGGATCACACCGCACGGCGTGCGGGGCAGTCGATTGTGCTTACCAATAAGGAATTCGCATTGCTTGAGCACCTGATGCTGAATCGCGGCCAGTGCGTCTCGCGGGTGGAGTTGCTGGAGTCGGTGTGGAACCTGGAGCCGGCGCAGACCACCAACATCGTAGACGTCTATGTCAACTACCTGCGCCGCAAGCTGAAAGATCCGCCCCCGGGCAAGCTGATCCGGACCGTGCGTGGGCAGGGATACGTGGCGCCGGCGGAAACCGAACTGGCGCTGACCGCTCCGGCGCTGCTTCCAGTGCTGGCCATCAGTCCCGCGGCGTTGAGTGTGCCGCTGGAAGTTTAATCACTGCTTTTTCCTAATTCATTCGATTTTTTGAGGAGACGATTTATGCAGCCTGTTCCAATTTCCGTTCTTGCCTCGGCAACTCCCCGGATACGGCCACGCACGGCTCTGGTGGCCAGCGCCGACCGCAGCTTCCGGCAGCGGCTCAACGAAATTCTCACCGGTCTGCGCTGGCAGGTGCGCGAGGCGGAAGGTGGCGCCCAGGCCTGGACCGAAGCCGAGACCGCGCCCCCGGAGGCGATTATCGTCGACTCCTGGCTGCCCGATCTCGAAATGGCCGAATTTCTCAAGGACTTCAGGAGCAGTTTTCCGGAGGTGGATCTGGTCACCGCCGGCGGCGTATCCGCCGAGGAAAGCCCGCGTGGGCCGTATCGCCAGGAACTGCTCTATGCCCTGCGGCGCATTCAGGACACCGATACCGCTGCATGGAATACAGCGCCCGTGCTCGATCGGCCCACTTCGGCCTTCGATCCCATGCAGGTTGCGCCGTGGCCTCGATCGGCAGCAACCACGGCGGCGGCCGACTCCTCTTTGTTGGATCCCGCCCGGACCGATTCGTCCGCTGTGGGGATTGAAGCAGCCTCGTGCAGCCGTCTGCCGGAGTTGGTCGGCGATGCGCCATGCATGCTCGAAATCAGCCGCCGTGTGCGCCTGGTGGCCCCGCGCATGACCACCGTGCTCATCGAAGGCCCCACCGGCTCAGGCAAGGAGATTGTGGCCGAGGCGCTGCACCGTCTCTCCCCGCGAAGCCGCAAGCCATTTGCCGCCATCAACTGCGCAGCCATACCGGAAGAACTGCTGGAAGCGGACTCTTCGGCCATACGCGCGGCGCCTTTACCGGCGCGGTGAAAGGGCGCGTTGGACGCATCGAGTCTGCCGATGGAGGCACATTGTTTCTCGATGAGATCGGCGAGATGCCGCTCGGCCTGCAGTCGAAGCTGCTGCGGTTTGTGGAGAGCGGGGA
The DNA here is from genome assembly GCA_963839225.1 of uncultured Acidobacteriaceae bacterium. Taxonomy (GTDB): domain Bacteria; phylum Acidobacteriota; class Terriglobia; order Terriglobales; family Acidobacteriaceae; genus Telmatobacter. The sequence goes on along the minus strand of CAWIVA010000068.1, from coordinate 5,593 downwards.
GCTGCAGCGGGTGGGCGACAACGAGACCGTCAAGGTGGATGTGCGCATCATTGCCGCCACGCACCGTCCGCTGGCCGAACACACCAAGTCAGGTAAATTCCGCGCCGACCTCTATTACCGTCTGGCAGTTTTTTTGATCCGCACTCCGTCTTTGGCCGAGCATGCCCAGGACCTGCCGCTGCTGGTAGAGCATTTCATGCAAAGGCTGGGCCGCGAGGAGCCAGTGAAGCGTGTGGACAAGAAGGCAATGGCCAGGCTGGCCCTGCACGATTGGCCGGGCAACGTCCGCGAGCTCGAGCACATTTTGGAGCGTGGCTCCATTCTCGCCGGCCAGGAGCCGGTGCTGACCGAACAGGAGCTCGACTTTGGACTGCTGGTGAATTAACGAGGAGGATTGCGCATGGAGATACAGGTTGAAACCCAGCTCAGCGACCAGATTGCGCGCTACCTTGATCTGGCCGCCAGCGAAGCCAAACTGACCGTGACCAATATGGCCAATATCGATACTCCCGGCTATCGAACCGTGGGCATGGACTTTGAAGCCGAGATGCGGCAGGCGATCTCGGGCGTGGAGAAGGGCGAGACGGCGCGGCCGGCGAAGGTGAGGGCCGTCGATGGGCTGATTACCCGGCCCGACGGCAATAACGTCTCCATGGATCGCGAAGGCCTGAACCTGGCCGAAGCCCAATTGAAGTTCAAGACCGGCGTGGCGCTGCTGCGCCAGGAGTATCAGCGCGTTTTGGACGCGATTCATTCCGACAGCAAGTAGGCTGGACCGCGGCGTGCAGGGATTCATCCGGGGATGGAGGCAGCAAGATGAATCTCTTTGCCATGATGGAGACCTCGGGCAGCGCCATGCAGGCCGAGCGGATGCGTGCCGAGGTAGTGGCGGCCAATATGGCCAACGCTGAGACTACGCGGACGGCTACCGGCGGGGTTTACCGGCGGCAGCATGTGATCTTCGCCGCCAATTCCGGTGATCCGGATTTTTCGAGCGCACTGGATGCGGCTTCAGGAGGGCTGGCTCCGGGGAACGGGGCAACGGGAACACCTGGCTCGGCGACATTGCCTCCACTGCTTCCGCTGAATCTGCCAGGTTCGTTGAATGGATCCGGATCGATTGCGCCGGGCGTTCATATCGCGGGCGTGGTCGAGGACCCATCTCCTCCGCTCCGGCGTTACGATCCCGGCCATCCGGATGCGGGACCGGACGGATATGTATCCTATCCAGACATTAATCCCCTCACAGAGATGGTGGACTTGATGGGGGCAACACGTGCCTATGGTCTGAACAGTTCCGCCGTACAGGCCGAGAAGGGCATGATCACGTCGGCCTTGGAGATTGCCAAGTCGTAGACGCGCCATGGTCTGGATGGGCAGCAGGGAGTGGGTGCGAAGGACTGAAATTGTTGGCTGAAGGAGCAGAGAAGAGACGATGTTGACCGCAATCAATGCGATGACCGCAGGAACAGGGACATTGCCGGGACTGACCGGCTTGGGGGCGCAGACGAACCCGTCGCCAGGCGGTGATTCAGCCGCCGGACCGCCGCCGTTTGCCGATCTGCTGACCGATGCGATGGGCCAAGTGAACCAGTTGGAGTCGCAGGCCCGAGCCGCCGTTACCGGGTTAATGAGCGGCCCCGGCGTGGATGTGCATCAGGCGATGATCGCGACCCAGAAGGCGAGCATGACCTTTGAACTGGCGCTGGCAGTGCGCAACAAGGCGGTCCAGGCTTACCAGTCGGTAATTGGAATGCAGTTTTAAGAGCAGTGGTTAGTGGTCAGTTTTCAGTTGCCAGTAATACACGATGAGGCGAGTAACTGAAAACTGACCACTCAGAGCGAGACCATGGCTACCGGAACACAGTTGGAGAAGAGCGCGCCGGTAAAGCTGGGTCAGCCCGCGTTGGCGGACCGGCTGGTCGGGCTGTGGGGCATGGGACGGATTCGCTGGGCGGGAATGCAGCCGGCGCAACGGGGCTGGGCGCTAGCCGCGGCGGCGGTGCTGGTAGTGCTGGTGGGAGGCCTTCTTTGGTACGGCCTGCGCACGGACTGGCGCATTTTATACGCCGATCTTGAGCCCGAGGATGCGCGGCAGACAGGCCAGGTGCTGACGCAGGCGCAGATCTCCTATCAGCCCACCGCCAACGGATCAGGCATCGAGGTGCCGGCCGCGCAATTGGACAAGGCGCGGCTCGTCACCGCCGCAAAAGGCGGCGTCAAAAGCGGGCGAATGGGATTTGAGATCTTCGACAAGCCCAACTGGGTGGGCTCGGAGTTTGACGAGCAGGTCAATTATCAGCGGGCCCTGGAAGGCGAGCTGGAGCACACGGTGGGAACGCTGACCGACATCGAGTCGGCGCGAGTTCACCTGGTGATGCCTCACGATTCGCTCTTTCGCGATCAGGAACGCCCGGCCAAGGCCTCGGTAGTGATCAAGCTGCGCCATCGCTCGCTGGCTGACGGCGAGCCGGAGGCTATTCGTAATTTGGTGGCATCGGCGGTGGATGGGCTGAGCCCGGAGCGCGTGGTGCTGGTGGATGCGGCGGGGCATCTGCCATTGGGGCCGAAGACGGCCGAGGCCATGCGGCTAAGCGCCGAGCAGATTCTGGAGGAGAAGCTGGTTTCCACCCTGGAGCCTGTGACGGGAGCGGGCAATGTGCGCGCCTCAGTGACTCTCGACTACGACGCGGCGGCGACCGAGGAGACCGAGGAGAGCTATGACCCTGAGCAGACGGTAACCCTGTCCATGCAGCGCAGCGAGCAGACGGCAGGAGGCCAGCCGATAGCCGCTGGAGTTCCCGGCTCGGCCTCGAATGCTCCCAACGCCCAAGCGCTACCGGTCTACCCTCAGCAGAGCACGGCGCCGCAGTCGGCAAAAGCGGAGTCCGGAACCTACGGGGCGTCGAAGACGGTGCGCCATGTGATCGAGAATCCCGGCCAGGTGCGGCGGATGACCGCGGCGATCGTGGTCAACGACCGCCTAACGCAGTCCGCCGTCAAGGGCAAGGCGGCGGAATGGAAACCCCGCACGGCCGACGAGCTGAGCAACCTGACTGCGCTGGCGCAGGCGGCAGTGGGATATAACCTGGCGCGCGGCGATCTGCTCACAGTTCAGGATCTGGCCTTTGATGAGAATCGTTCTGCGCCGCCGGAATCTTTGCCGAGCCAGGTGCTGAAGACGGCAGAGAATTCGCCGCTGCTGGTAAAGTATGCGGCTCTGCTGGCAGGCCTGCTGCTGGTGGTGGCCTTCGGAGTGCGACCGGCCCTGCGCCACGCCGGTTCCGCGCCCAAGGCAACCAACGGAGCGGCCAGAGAATTGCCCGGCCGCACGGCTTTTGCGCCCGTGGCACTAAAGCCTCCAGAGCCGGCCGAAGTTGATCCGGAGCGGGCGAAAACGCAGCAGATCTTCGAGGAGGTCTCCGATCACCTCAAGCGCGAACCGACGCAAAGCTCGCGCCTGTTGCAGAGCTGGATTCACTCCGACTAGCCTGCGCACGAGTCGATTGGAAACGCAATAGGAATCGTGAGAAACGCGCATTCAGGGAAAGGAACGGGATCTTGGTCGAGCAGGGACAGGAGAGCGGTTCAGTACGGCACCGCCAGTCGGCGCAGCTCTCGGGCGTACGCAAGGCGGCGGTGCTGCTGGTCGCCGTGGGCGAGGAGCTGGCCAAGGAGATTCTGCGCGCTCTGCCGGAAGTAGATGTGCAACGGCTCACTGAAGAGCTAGCGGAGCTGCGAGGCATCACGCCCGAGCTCTCGGCGGAGATTCTGGAGGAGTTCTGGGAGCTGCTGGAGACGCAAAACTTCATGGTCCACGGCGGCCTGGATTACGCCAGCCGCCTGCTGCTCGATACCTTCGGCAAGGAGCGTGCAGACGATCTGCTGATGCTGGTGCGGCGCTCACAGGAGGCCGCGCAGGGCAATCTGGCCAAGCTGCAGCGCACCGATCCCCAGCAGCTGGGCAAGCTGCTCGATACCGAGCATCCGCAGACCATCGCGCTGGTGCTGGCGCACCTGATCCCAAGCGGGCCTCGATGGTGCTGGACAACCTGAGCGAGGAGCACAAGGTAGTCTCCGTGCAGCGGCTGGCCGAGATGCGCCAGTTTTCGCCGGAGATGGCACAGAAGGTGGCTCATATACTGCACCGCCGGCTGGAGAGCGTGGGCGACAACGGGCGAAAGAGCTACTCCGGGTTCAGGGCGGTTGCCGACCTGCTGAACCGGCTCAATGCCGAGGAGTCAAAAAAGATTCTGGAAGCCATTGAGGACGGTCAGCCGGAGTTGGCGCTGGCGATACGCAACCTGATGTTCACCTTTGAGGACCTGGTCACGGTGCCGCCGGCCACCATCCGCGAGATCGTCTCCGGGGTGGATAAGCGGCAACTGGCGCTGGCCCTGCGCGGGGCCAACGAGGAATTGCGCGCCCAGATCTTCAAGTCGATGAGTTCGAGAGCCGTGGAGATGCTGAAGGAAGATATGGAAGTGCTGGGCCCGGTCCGCTCGCGCGAGGTAGCGCAGGCGCAGCAGGAGATCCTCAACCTGGCCCGGCGATTGGAGGCTGAGGGCAAGGTCGTGCTCAAGTTGGAGACTGGGGATGAGATGCTGGCGTAACAGTGGTCAGTGAACAATGGATAGTGATCACTGCTCTTTAGGAGATTTCCTTGCAGCAGACGGTATCGGCAACTGGAAATGGCGCGGCGGAGCGGGTGAAGGCATTCGAGTACCCGGCCGATCCCCGCGCGATTGTGACACCGGTTTCTGAGCTCTGGAGCAACGCGGGGATTTCGGCAGGCTTCGATTCCGATGACGAGCCGCGAGAAGCTGGGGTTACCGGAGCGGAGGCAGTTGCGGGGCCCGGCAGGCTCGACGCGCGGCTGGCGGAGGAGAATCGCAAGGGATTTGAGGCTGGGCGAGAGAAGGGAAGGCAGGAGGGGCGCCAAATCGAACGCGAGGCGCAAGCAACGGCTCGGGCGGCGGCCGAAGAGCGGCGAATGCGGCATGCGGCAGAGCTAACGGAGAATTTGGTTCATGAGCGCGACCGGTATTTGCGCGCGGTGGAGCATGAGGTGGTGAAGTTGGCGCGGGCTGTGGCGGCCCGCATTCTGCGTCGCGAGGCGCAGATGGACCCGCTGCTGCTTACCGGAGCGGTGCGAGTGGCTCTGGGGCAGCTTTCCGATTCAACCCAGGTGCGACTGCGCGTGCCCCAGGCCGAGCTTAAGTTGTGGACCGAGGCAATCGCTTTGCTGCCCAATTTGGCGCTGAAGCCTGCCGTAGTTGTCGGCGAAGAAATGCGGCTGGGCGATTGCAAGATTGAGGCGGAGTTGGGATCGGTGGATCTGGGGATTCGCGCCCAACTGGGAGAGATTGAGAAGGGTTTTTTCGATTGCGCCGGCGGACGCCCAGCCGAGCCGGCGGCATCGGCGACGAACGGATTGTCGGGCAGCGGGAGAAGTTGCAACTGCTCTTGCGCGAAAGCTTGTCGAACGCGCAGATCGCGATCAGCTGGGCAGATACGATCGGCGGCCTGGCCGTTGCACCATAACGATGCTTGCACGTTGAGATCGGCGAGATCGGCGAATGCGCGAGCGGCG
>CAWIVA010000067.1:0-16100 GCA_963839225.1 uncultured Acidobacteriaceae bacterium | reverse complement strand
CGGCGCCGGAGGCGCTCGCAGTGGCGGCATAGATAGCCTCAACGTCGTTCCCTGTGGTGCCCACCGAGGTTACTGCGAGTTGAGTAAAGCTATTGCTTTCCGAGTCGGTGGGCGTCACCAGCGTCACTCCATCGTAGGAACTCTCAGCCACCAGAATCAGGTTGCCGGATGTTACATTGCTGTTAAACGGAACCGCAAGAGAGGTAGCGTTCGAGACAACTCCGCTGGTGTGTTGAACCGTCATGATGGGTGCGCCCGACGCGGACGAAGCGATTAAGAGGAAGCCGAAGGTTAAAGCGTAAAGCGCCTTGATTGACAGACAGGCGCAAACGGAGACCAACCTGGACTGTGTGGATGTCATAATGCTCCTCTCAATCTCGCTTTGAGATTTACCGACAATCGGATTGGATTGATTAGACAGCGCCAACAAAATATTCCCAGGAATGTGAATTGTCAATCTTTATTTGCAACCAGGAAAATCATCAGCAGTACACATTCTTTTAGGTCACTTATATATTGATTTACATAAGAAACGGGAGGCATGAGGGGCTGATTCCAGGCCGGTTGAATGGTTGCTGTCATTGAACAGAATGAGTGCCAATGGGATGTTTCAGTCCAACGGAATCAGCGCAGCAACCTGGCTGGCGCAACAGTGATGCAGTAGTTCATGATGAAATTGCACTATAAGAGGTCAAATGGTCAGACTAGGGTGAAGTGCGGGAGGCTGGGATGCAAGTCCTGAAGACCATGAATAAAGCGTGGCTTGCCACGCTGATTTCGATTTGCGTGTTTGCTCTTTGCCTCGCAGGACCGGGTCAGGATGGAACGAAGAAATCCTCCGCCAACTGGCCCGTGATCGGTGGCACTCCAGGAAACTCGCATTACTCCAGCCTGAGACAGATCAACCGCTCCAACGTGGCGAAGCTCCAAGTGGCGTGGAAGTTCGATACCGGCCAATCAGGGGGAATCGAGACTACGCCCATCGTTGTGGATGGGGTTCTTTATGCGCTCACACCCAAACTGCAGACGATTGCTCTCGACGCGGCAACCGGGAAGCTTCTCTGGACCTTCGACTCCAAGATAGAAGGCAGCGAGCCCGACCGCGGAATCACGTACTGGAGCGACGGCCGTGAAAAGCGGCTCTTCGTCGGCGTGATGAATTTCGTTTACGCACTCGATCCGCACACTGGCAAGGTAATCCCCACCTTCGGCAAGAGCGGAAGAATCGACCTGCGCGAGAATCTGGGACGCGATCCCGAGCTGCAGTCCTGGGCAATCACCAGCCCCGGAGCCATTTACAAGGACCTGCTAATTGTGGGCGGCCGCAATCCTGAGACCTTGCCCGCGCCTCCAGGAGACATTCGCGCCTACGACGTGCGAACCGGCGCGCTGCGTTGGTCGTTCCATACCATTCCTCATCCCGGAGAATTCGGCTACGAGACCTGGCCTAAGGATGCATGGGAAACCAGCGGGGCGGCGAACAATTGGGCCGGTATGGCGGTCGATCCGGATCGCGGCATTGTTTATGCTCCCACCGGCTCCGCGGCGCCCGATTTTTACGGGAACACGCGCCTCGGCGATGATCTCTTCGCCAACACCTTGCTCGCGCTCGATGCTGTTACCGGCAAACGGATCTGGCACTTCCAGGCAGTTCATCACGATATGTGGGATAGAGACCTGCCCGCACCGCCTGTCCTGGTCTCCGTCCTCCACGACGGCAAAACGATTCCAGCGGTGGCGCAAACTTCAAAGCAGGGGTTTCTGTTTGTCTTTGACCGGGTTACTGGCGCGCCGCTGTTTCCCATTGAGAATAAGCCCGCCAGCCCCAGCGCAACTCCTGGAGAAGTCGCCTCGCAAACGCAGCCCTACCCTCTGGTTCCGGAGCCTTTTGCGCGGCAGACCATCACGGAGACCGACCTGACCAACCGGACCCCGGAGGCGCATGATTGGGCTGTAAAACGGTTGCGCGAGATTCGCCACGATGGGCAGTTCGTCCCACTCAGTGTGGGCAAAGATACGCTCGTCGATCCAAGCTTTGAAGGCGGCGCTGAGTGGGGTGGTCCGGCTTTTGATCCGGAGACCGACGTTCTCTATGTGAACGCAAACAACTATGCTTCCATGGGAGCGCTGGCCTTCGACAGCGGAAGCTCGCCAGGGCAGACTGTCTACCTGGCCCAGTGCAGCATTTGTCACGGTGAGCATCGCCAGGGTTCGTCTGAATTCCCTTCCCTGCTCAATATCACCCATAGGCTCACCCCAGAACAGATTGCCGCGACCATCCACGGCGGCAAGGGACGGATGCCCGCTTTACCGATTGTCGGCACCGAGTTGAAGGACCTGCTCGACTATCTGGCCACTGAAAAGGATTCTCCATCGGGCAACGTTCAGGAAAATGAAGAACAATCCGCTGAAGGTATGAAAAGTCCCGCGCAACCAGGACAATCTCTCCAGAACAGAGATCAGGCGGGAGCAGCGGTCTACCAGGATAATTGTGCGCTTTGCCACGGCGATAAGCTCGAAGGCAATCCACCATCCTTCCCGGCCTTGCTGGGTGTTGGAAATCGCTACTCCGATAAACAGATTCTCGATCTGATTCACACCGGCAAGGGACGCATGCCGGCAATTACCACGCTCACCGACGAGCAGACCCAAGCCCTGTTGCGCTTTCTCCGTCCACCTGCGCCGGGACCACCAGCGCGAAGTGCCGGGCAATATACGATGACCGGATACCGCAGATTCCTTGATCCCGACGGTTACCCGGCCACCGCGCCTCCCTGGGGCACCCTGAATGCAATCGATCTAAAGACGGGCAAGTACCTTTGGAGGGTTCCTCTGGGGCAGTACCCGGAGTTAGTCGCCAAAGGCATGCCTGATACGGGCAGCGAGAATTACGGCGGCCCCGTTGTAACCGCTGGAGGCCTTATCTTTATCGCCGCTACAAACTACGACCACAAGATTCGCGCATTTGACAAGACAACGGGCAAGTTGCTCTGGGAAGCGCCGCTGCCTTTTGCCGGCAATGCAACTCCAGCCGTTTACGAAGTGAACGGGCGGGAATATGTAGTCATCGCCTCCGGCGGCTCATGGATGAACCGCAAGGGAGGTACGGGCGGGGTATACGTTGCGTTTGCTCTACCGCAATAATCTAATTTTGAACCAGCAATTCGTCCTGCAGGTTCAATCCCTCGCCCGGCAGCGGTCGCGGTCCTGCCAATCCGCAATCTTCAAAACAGGCGTAATATGTGACTATGAAGCGTCTCGCTGCGGTTGCATTCATCGTAGTAGCGGTTGCGCTCCCGGTTTGCGCCCAGCGGTCTGGTTCGCGCGGCGGCTTTTCCGGCCACTCCTCATCGGGATTTCACGGTGGCTTCTCGGGCCACTCCGCACCGGCATCTCATGGAGGCTTCAGAGCTTCCGCACCTAGTCGATACGCAGGCTCTCCCCGTTCTTCCGGCAGCGTAGCCCGCGGCCCTTTTAGAGCTGGTGGCGGCAATTCCGTCGCCCGGCTGCCTTACGCCGGCGTCAGGCGCTCTCGCAGGCCATATATATCGGTTTACGGAACTGGAGTGCCTTATTATGGGGTTCCCGGATGGATCGGTGATTATCCTTATGGATACGGTGCCTCCACGGACAGCGACGATTCCCAGGCCTCAGCAAGTTCCGCTCCCGACGGATCCGATGCCCAGCCGCCTCTTGAGTCCTACCAGCCACCCGCTCTCCCGCCATGGCAGCCCGACTCAGTCATCCCGCACCCTCCTTCGAATCCCGACAGCCAGGAGGCGGTTACGCTCATCTTCAAAGACGGAAGACCTCCTGAGCAGATTCACAACTACCTGCTCACGCAAACCGCGCTTTATGTCACCGAGCCAACTCATCGGATTATTCCAACCAGTCAACTGGATTTGGTCGCGACAGCGAAGGTCAATCACGATGCAGGGGTTGACTTCCGCCTCCCCGGAACTCCACAGTAGCGCTGTCACCGGCTATTGGCGCGCACCAGTCCTTACCTGCTTTGCCACCAGAGATTGTGTGCGGAATGAATCTCGCTATCTGCGGCCCATACGATAATCCACATAGAGTATATGAGCTTTAATTTGGTCAACTGCTCTGTATTGTGGGAGTTGCGCCATCTTTATCAAGTGAATTATAGCGCCGGGGTTTCCATCGCTCCACTCGACTAGGGACTGCAGAACCGCTTCCAGATTTGAGGCCCGGAGTTGATTTTTCTCCGCCTCGCGCTGCGCGAATTCCAGTGCAACCTGGTGCGGCCAGTTCTTCAGTTCAAGACGTTCCGACTTGTTCGCGCACAGTGCTCGCAGCGCGCCGATATCTTCCATATGCGGAGACCGGGATGCAAAAATGACAGGCGTGCGTCCGTAATAGTGCAGATCCTTGATCATGCCGGTGACAACGCGGGACGGAGCATCGAGATGGTCGAGCACCATGAAAAAAGGCTGAGCATCGAGAGCCCTGTGCACTATGCCCTTCAATGAAGATGACGATAGATCGGTAATGCTTCCAGGAACTTCGATTCTCACGTCAGCAGCATGCAACGCGTTCAGTAAGGCGAGAAGGAATTGGCGTGGGGATTGCATCTTATCGACGTAGAGCGCCAGTGGCTGGCTCTCAACGAAGGTGCGCAGCAAACGCGATTTGCCTACACCTTCGGGCCCGAATACCAGCAGCGGCTTGCGTATATTCGCCTGGCTCCGAAGATGGCCCAATTCTTCTTCTCGCTCCACGCACATCAGGTATTCGCGGGTCGGCTCGCGTTGTGCGGAATAAAAAGGCATTGCGGCTTAACCTCCCTGTCAGCGAGAAACCAGCTGCCTGGCCGTCAACGCGGAGCGCTGGCGATGATGAGACCAAACTAAGTCCCAACTGACCTCGCAGGCTCCGTAGCCCTCGCTCCGAACTAGCTAACGAACTCCGCAGCACGGGATTAGACGAGTGCCGAAACGTCCCGTTCCAATCGGTTGAGCCGTTCGATTGCCGACTGTACGGCGGGAGTTCCTTCTTCTTTCGCTTTCCGCGCCCGGTCAAGCGCCTGTTCGGCAATTCGGCTGACTTCGTGCAGCAGCTTGCGGATCTCTACCTCCAGGCACCCCCGGCTTTCCTGAACGCGATTGAGAATGTCGTTCTGCACGCGCGAGCTGTTCACTTCCAAAAGGTGCCGCAGAAATTCCCGGGCATCGTTGGCGATAAGTTTGCGTCCACCTATAAACGGCAAAAAGACGTCAGCGAGCCAGCGCAGCGGGGATGGGGGCTGCGCTGTTCCGATGAAGTCCTCATAGATAAACCTGGAACGCACGCGGAGGCCTTTCTCCGGGTCGAGCGCATGGGGCATCCGCGTCAGCTCGCTAAGGCCCGTAGCGGCGAGCTTTTTCAGAAAGTTGTTTCCCATCTCCACAAATCGAAGGGCCACAGCATTATATTGGCGCTCACCCTCTTCCTGTTCAGGTTTGAGCCAGGGCATAACCTTGCGGCGCGAGATCTCCTGGGCAAGGCGCATCACTCTGCGCCGATAGCGTGGACCAAAGCCGAAGGGCACGGATTGTAGCTCCTCACTAAATTCTTTTTCAGATTCCGTCCATGCGGAACGGAAGAACCGCTTGTGCCTTTCAACGAAGAGGTCCGAAATCCGGTGCTGCTCGGCCATAAACAAGTAATCCAGCTCGCGCATGGAACGCTCAGCCTCGTTGATGGTTTCCTTCATCAGCTTGATGCGCCGTTCGGATTCTTCGATGGGCCGCAGAAGCGCGTCATGGTCCTCACTGATCATTACCAGCAGTTGCTCGCTCAAGCGCTGCAGGCCTCGGTCGCAAGCGGCGAGAACGAGAGTTCTGCCCGAGTCTTGAACCAGGCGATGCAAACTCGCCAACAGTTTTTCCCAATCCCGCAGCGGACCGCGCCGTTCCATTCGGTCGGCTGCACTTACTTCAAAAACCTCGCCCATGGGGCGATGCAGCCGCCTAGCTAGAATCTCGCGCGTGAATTTAGCCGCTGCCGCACGCTCCGGATCGCTGGTGCGGTCGGCTTTGTTGATGACCAGGATTAAATCCTTAACCTGCTTGCCGATTGATTCCGCCAGCGCCAGCTCTTCGCCGGCAATTGGCGGATCGGCACCCACCACCACCAATGCCGCATCAATGTGAGGAATAAATGCCTGCGTAGTTGCTGTATTTCCGGTGAAGACTGAGCCCAAGCCAGGCGTGTCAACAAAACACATGCCCGAGGACAACAAGGGGCCGGGTACGAATACTTCCGCGCCTTCCACGGCCTTTTTGTTTTCGGGGTTTAGTTCTTCGGTTACGTACTCCTTCAAGTCGGTCATCGGGACATCCCGCCATGCCCCGTCTCGCATGCGAATGCGGGCGTGAAGTTCGTCTCCAAATCGAATCACGGTAGGCACCGCTGTGACCGGAACAAACCCTGTCGGGACAACTGCGTGGCCGACGAGGGCATTGAGCAGGGTGGATTTGCCGCGCTTAAATTGACCGACACAAGCTACATAGAAACGCCCTTCGGAAATCCGCGCTGCGAGTCCACGCACTTCCTCTGCGACAGATTCAGCACGAAGTTCCTGAGCCAGTGTGCCGAGCCGCAACAGTCGGGAAGCGCCATCCGCGAAGTCTGTCATGGCCTGGCCTTCGTTTCAGGATCAGCGCCCATTTCATGGCGAACATAACGATCCATGCTCTTGACCTTGGAGCTAAGTTCAAGGATTACCCGATTAAGCTCATCGACAGCATGCTCTCGGACCGACCCGCATCCACGCAGATGTTTGGGTTTTAGTTCCTCAAGCGCAATATCGACAAATGCCAGGTCGGTTGTAATTAGGCGTGTGACTTCAATCTCCGGCGGCTCAGGCTTCATGCGCTGCCAGTCCAAAGTGCGCAGCAACTGGGCCCGGATCCGGCGAATATGGTCTTCGATCTCCTGCGCCTGCGCGGGAGAGACGTCGACTACATAACGGGGAAACGGAGATTGCGATGCCGAGGAGTGGAGAGCGTTCTCAATGTCGCAGAGTAGACTGTCGATGTATTTGCAGGTAATGATCAGTCGCCGCTGCTGGGGCTCGTTCAGTTTCCCCGGGAATCTCGTCTCTTCAATCGCCGGGTCCGATTCTGGCATGGCTCCTCCAGGTTATTCAGCCTTCGCAGCCGGAATTCCCCATCAATGAACGATCATCACCGGGCAATGAGCGTATTTGAGAACGCGCTCCGTGTTGGAGCCGAGCATCCAGCGATGAAGAATGGTATGACTACGTTTGCCCATCACGATGATGCTTGCCTGGATAGTTTCAGCGCGGTGGATGATCTGCTCTGCCGGATGGCCCACAACAATCTCCGTCTCGAGTTCAATCTCTTTTTGCCGGGCGCGTTCGCGGAGCTGGGCGAAGCTGCGCTCATAGTCCTCGCGCCCGTCTTCCAGGACGGCGTTGAACTCCGCGCTCTCGGCCGGTTCCGGCGGCCGGATCACGGAGACGACGAACAGTTTGGCCTTCAAATCCCCGGCCAGCGACAGGGCAACATCCAATGCGTGTTCGGCATGCGGAGACGCATCGAATGCCACCAGTATCCTTTGAATTCCAACAAACACTGAGCTTCCCATGAGTTTGACTATACCTCTTCTGCGGCCATTGGCCGCTGCGTTGCTTGTTCCGGTTTCTTGCTTGTTGCAGCGTGGGGAAGAAGATGCCGCGGCAAAAAGAACGAGTTTGCAATCATGGTGGGAATCACGGCGCTGGCGATGACTGTGCCCACGATGTAAGAGTACTGCGCCGGCGTGATGATCTGATGATTGAGGCCGAAGAGCGCCGAGATAGTGCCGAAGGTGAGGCCGGTCGACATCATCAACGTGTAATAGGCTCCGGCCTTGCCATCGTAGCGGTGCACACGAACAGCTGGATACACAGCGATGGCCTTGCTCAACGATTTGGCCATAAACAGGATGAGCAGCAGGACGGGAGCGGCGAGAAGCGCTTGCACCGAGACAAACGATCCGGCGCGAATGAAGTAGAACGGCGTGAGCAACCCGAAAGTGAGCGTGCGCAGGCGGCGAATCAGCACGTGATCCTTGCCCACTGTTCCCGCCAGGAACATCCCGATCAGGTAAGCCGGGAGCACCGCTTCGCTGCCGGACCAGACGGCGAGTGCGCCCAAGGAGAAGAGGACAAAGAGCAGGTATTTGGCTTCGAGTTCAGAGACGCGCCCGCCATATTTTCGGAAAAACCGCGGCGTAAGAACGGGAAGCACGATCAAAGCCGCGACAGAAACTACGATAAAGATCAGCGTTTTGATGGTGAAGGGTGAGAAGATCAGGCCCAGCGCAACTACGGTTCCAATGTCGTTAATGAAGCAGGCGGCGAGGATCGCTTTGCCGTATTCAGTGACGTTAAAGCCCAGTTCCAGCATCACGGCATAGACAACGGCAACCGAAGTGGTGGAAAGAGCGACACCGCAGAGCCAACTGGACATGACGGACCAGTGCAGCAGGTAATACGCGACCGCGGTGCAACCTAAGAATGGGCCGAAGAATCCCGCCAGTCCAATCACCATAGATTCGCGCCATTTGGTTTTGAAGATGACAGGGTCGAGTTCCGCGCCGGCCAAAAACGTCAGCACGATGGCCCCGGTTCCCGCCAGAAATTTGATCCACTCCGTATTGCCGAGCAGCCCTCCCTGCATGAAAAACGAGACGACAATCAGTTGGGCCACAGTGCCCACCACGATTTCAGAAAGCGCGGTGGAGACCTTGAACCAAATCGCCAGCAGCGTCGCAGCCAGAGCCAGACCCACCCAGAGCGCAGACAAAGCCCAAGTGTTCGTCATCAATGCAAACTCCTAAGTTCTTAGATCAGGGACTCAGCCGGGGATATAACTCCGCAACAGGGATCCCTGTCAGGAGTTATCATCTGTCGGCCGATTGGATGGACAGCAGTTAAGGGTGAACTCCTTCACCACTAAAAATCTTACTATAAGCGATGCAGAAGTCGATCGTCAAGCATGGTCAAGACTCGCGATTTAGAGTTTTCATTTGGTAGTTCACGACGCTCTCACCAAAATCTCCCGGAGCCGCGTTCTCAGAGCTGGCCCGCTGGTCAAGGGGCCGTGTCATTTTCTGCAGAGCAGGGTCCTGTAGGCGCTCGCGGTTCGATTCATCATCGCCTCAACCGTAAATTTCTCTGCAGCCAACTTCCTTCCCTCTGCCCCCATCGCTCCTGCTTGAGACGGATCCAAGAGCAGTCTAAGGATGGCCGCTGAAAGGGCGTCAGGGTCATCCGGGGGGACGACGAGTCCGCTAATTCCATCTTTCACAGCCTCCGCGTTCCCGCCCACGTCGGTCGCAACAACCGGAAGAGATGCGGCCATCGCCTCCACAATCGCATTGGAAAAACCCTCGCTGCGCGAAGGAAGAACGAAAATATCGGCTGCGGAGAGATGTTGATGCAGGTTTGTGACTCCGCCATCGAATCGGAAATGATTTTCCAGGTTCAAATCGTTGACTAGAGTTTGCAGTTCTGAGAAATAGCCCGGCTCCAGCACTTCACCGGCGATGCTGAAGGTGACCTTGGAAAACCGCTTTACCACGGCCGCTGCCGCCTTGATGAGTACATCGTGCCCCTTCACCCGTCGAATATTGCCCACGGTGGTCACCAGAATTCATCCTGAGCTTTTGGCGGGCCTGGGTATCTGTCATTCCCACTCCTCAAGGTTCAAACCATTGAAGATGGTCTGAATGCGAGCCGGATCGATTCGATCCACCTCGATCGAATGCCGACTGACCTGTTCTGAGACGGCAAAAACAGCATCAGGCATCCCGGCCATAAGCCGATAGGCAATGCGATGCTTCCGGCTCCTGAGAATTCCCATGTCTCTGCGTGCCCAAACCAGCTTCGACTTTGACAGTGTCTTCGTCACCAATCCCGCCCAGATGTCAGAGCCTCTCAAAGAATGTGTGGACGATCTGAATCTTTTGGTCTTTTAGGAACCGTCTGAACTCAAACGCAGCTCGAATCGCTGTCAAGCCATAGGTGTCCTGCAAGGGCAGCAAATAGATGGGACATGGCGGCGACTTCAAGGCCGCGCTCTCGGGATGGACGAAAAAGGTGAGGATAGACGCCCTGAATCCATAGCGCGGCAATAGTGCCGCAATCTTTAGAACGATCCGTTCCCCCCCACCCAGAGTCCTGTTGAACTGATCGACAACAAACAAGACGTGGGGCAGTTCGCCCTGCAATGTACTCTCAATACTTTGTGGTTCCGGAATTTTGGCGACAATGTCTATCATTGATCAACCCGTTGTAACCTTGCAGCTCCCGTTGTGTGAAAATGCGTTCGCGAAAACTACTCGCCCTTCTTGGCCACGTATTGAAGCGCCTGAACAAAATCGCTCATTGTCGCCGCAACAACAGTGTCCGAGATAAGGCCGAAGCGGGCCAGCCGCCGCCCATGCTTCTCTCTTTCCCGTCCCGTAATAAACACCAGCGGTAGCCGCCGCCCGAAGATGGTCACTAGCGCGTCGCCAAGCATCCAACGCCAGCGATCACCCCCCAGCCGGACCTCGACTCTGGGCGACGTAAACATCTCCGCGTGCCCCGCGAACTTGGCCTGCATGTGCACTTCGAACCGCGCGTTCGGGAAGTAATCGAGCAGATATTGCAGATCATCAGCCCAGCGGCCCATGGGCGCAGCGAGCAGTATGCCGATTCTCCGGGCATTTCGATTGCGGCGCAACCATGGCGCAACGTCCCGTGCAACGCGATAAACTGACTCCTTCATCGCCGAGGTATCGATCATGTCGACATTCTTCGTGGGAGCGGCCGTGACCCGGTACCACAATTCGTTAAAACTCTCCGTCGGGCCGCCAAGAGCCTTCGAACACGCCTCCACCCTCACTTTGATGACCTCGGTCTTCCATTGCGACAAGTAGACAGAGAGCAGGTGCATCTTTTCCTGCTTTACGTCCGTCACGTCCATGCATTCCTCTTCGAGTTTGAGGCCGGTCCCCCGAAGCGTTTCCACCAACGCCGCTGTGTGGTTGGGAAAGTTTGCCGCATAGGGCACGTCCTGGAAAAAACGGCATACGCATTGCTCCACAAGTTTCGGCTTGGTGCGCAAGATATTAAGACACGCATGGCGGGTCAACTGATGGTCCACGTGCACCCCGATGCCCAGTGGCATCCAAATCTCCTCCGGGTGAAAATCCTCGATTGCTTTGGCGATGGTGGAGGTCCACAGTTCCAGTTCGCCTTGTCCGGCGCCATGTTCCAAATATGCCCAAACGGCCTGTTCGTGCCGGCGAAACCAGTCGAGCGTCCATTGATGCGGGTAGTAGCGCAAAGTGGCCTCAACCAAGCCGAGGGGAATGTGGCGTCCCCACACCAGCCGGGCCACAATCTCGGATTCAGCCTTGCGGAGATTCGAGATGGTTTGCATATCGAAGAAATCGCGGTCGATCCCGCGGTAAGAAGTTGCTACGCTCTGGGTAGCCACCGTCACAAGAAGGAATTCGCATTCCGCCCGCCGCTGCAACATCAGTCCGCCAACGCTCAACGCCGCATCGTCCATGTGCGGTTCGATCACCATCACGCGCCGCCGTTTCCCTGGCGGAGGAGGCGTCAGCACTTCGGCAACACCTAGCGCCAGAAGGCTGCGTACGGCTTCCTCTACCGGACCATCCAGCCGCGCTTCCAGATCCCCGACCGTTGCCTCCTTCTCCAACGCATTCCATAGGTTCTGTTCTGCGGGGGATAAAACCGCAAATGGGCGCTTAGAGATCAGGAAAAACAACGAATCTCCCTGCAATCGGAAATGGGGCCGGCGCACAACCACGGCGTCGCTTCCAAGGACAGATCCAGAATCCGATCGTAGTTGGGGAATTACGCCCATCTGAGTCATTTCTCCGTCTGCCATAGCCTTTGTACTCCTGTGATAACCGGAATCTCATTTTTCAGCACCGGTTCCTTGGAATTGTATCGTGTCCAAATCCGATCAGCGCAACATTCATTCGTTTTAGCCATTTGGGAGATGAGATCAAAGGGATTTCCATACCATGCTATCTAATTTAAAACTCAATTCTTGCGTCACCCTCTGTCTTCGTTTTTTGTTATGGTATGACTACGCTGTGAACGGCGATGAATCTCGATAAATACACAGTCAGCGATCTTATCCTCAAGGGCAAGAGCCTGCGCCGGGAGCTCTCGGCCCGTGAAGGTTTACAACCCATTCGTATCGCGATTCTAGGCGGGTCGACCACCAATGAAGTAGCCAATTTGCTTGAGCTATTCCTACTCGCCTCCGGATTTCGACCGGTGATCCATCAGTCGGAGTACGGCCGCTACTACGAGGATTCTGTCATCGACCCCGGAGACTTGGTGGCTTTCGCACCGGATATCGTCTACATTCACACCTCATATATGAACGTGCAGGGGGTGCCTCCCGTCCACTGTTCCGAGGATGAGTTCCACGACTATGTTGAAGCGGAAGCCGGCCGCTACAGGCAAATTTGGCAATCCGTCGAGCGAAACCTCTCCGCCCAGATCATCCAGAATAACTTCGAACTCCCGGCGTTTGCAGTTCTGGGCAACATCGACGCTGTCTCCTGCGGCGGGGCCTCCCGCTTCTTTCTCGCGTTAAACGCGCAATTCGCCCTGGCGGCCGCTGGCGATCCAAGGCTCCTTGTTCAAGACATTCACAGCCTATCGGCCAGAATCGGCTTGAACCATTGGTTCGATTGGGATCGCTACTTCAGCTACAAGATCCTCACGACGCCCGAGGGCAGCGCCGCCGTCGCTCGCTCTCTCGCTTCGCTGGTGCGGGCCATCTACGGCAAGAGCCGCAAAGTCCTCGTACTCGACCTTGATAACACCCTTTGGGGGGGCGTAATTGGAGATGACGGAATCGAGAAGATTCAAATAGGGCGCGAGACCCCCGTCGCAGAAGCCTACACCGCATTTCAGGAGTACTGTCTCTCGCTTTACAAGCGCGGCATTCTATTGGCAGTCTGCTCCAAGAACGATGAGGAGATTGCAAAGCAGGGATTCGAACATCCGGATTCCGTCCTCAAACTTGAATACATCTCCTGCTTCAAAGCTAACTGGGAACCGAAGCATGAGAACATCCTTGCAATCGCCCGGGAGCTAAACCTGGGCGCGGATAGCTTCGTCTTTGTGGACGACAATCCGGCCGAGCGCGCAATCGTGGAAGCGCAGATCGCCGGGATCGCCGTCCCAAACATAGGAAATGAAGTTTCGCGATACGCAGCAATCATTGAAGAAGGTCGCTACTTTGAACCGGTTTCAATATCTCAGGAGGATCTATCGCGCGCCGCTCTCTATCGTTCGAACTCCGAGCGGACCAAATTCGAGCCGCCTTCGCCAATTACGGCGAGTACCTGGATTCCCTCAACATGTCCGCTGAGATCGAAAGGTTCAAGCCGCTCTATCTGGAACGCATCACACAGCTGACAAATAAGTCGAATCAGTTCAACCTCACCACGCGACGCTACACCCTGGCGGAGATGGAATCGATCTCGCAGGATGAGCGCTACATTGGCCTTTACGGCAAACTCAGCGACCGCTTTGGTGACAACGGCTTGATCTCCGTTGTGATTGGCCGGCGCGAACAGGATGTGCTCCACATCGATTTGTGGCTCATGAGCTGCCGCGTGCTCAAACGAGACATGGAGTTGGCTATGCTGGATGCTTTGGTGGAGCATGCAACGGCCGCAAATCTCGTCAGCCTGCGAGGGTACTACCTGCCGACCTCAAAAAATGCCATGGTTGCCGATCACTATGAGAAACTTGGATTTCAGAACATTTCGACCGATCCAGACAGCAAGAACTCCGTCTGGATCCTCGATATTCCGTCTTACACCCCGCGCAATCAACACATTCGCATCCTGGAGCCAATACGTGGATAATATCCTCGAAGAACTGCAGCTCATCTTCCGCGACATTCTCGACCAGCCCGACCTCGTCCTTACGCGCGCATTGAATGCAAGCAACGTTACGGCTGGGACTCGCTCGCGCATATCAAATAGGTGGATATCAATTGAAAAGCGCTACAAAATCAAGTTTGTCTGGGTGAGCTTCAAGAGCTTAATGACGTCGGTGTCATGATTGATGTCATTGATTCATTGCATCTGGGTGTGGTGCTGCGGCGGCATCATGTGAATGAAAGAGGCCTTGGTGAGGCTAGATCATGGGCTATGGGAGGAGCTATGGGGCCCGATATGGCAAAGGTGTATGCATCTCGGCCTTGGATATGTTCTGACAACTTCATGATCTAGCAGCATTGGGCCAACCACTTGTGTGGGTTTGTTCTAACGGTTCTCAGAACAATACCACTGAAGTACAACCAAGCAAACGAAGGTATGAGCTCAACACGCAGCAGCAGCAGCACTAAATGCCTTTCTTACATCGCCTAGGTTTGAAGAAACAAACGAAGGGCCTGGAACAAGATGGTCCCGAATAGTATCTGAAGCCAAAAATGAAAATACATTTGCGGCTCGGTGGTGTTCCTGATAATCCAGCAGCCCTGTCCAATGAGAAGATGAAGCAGCAATGGGTGTTGGCTGATGGCAAACAGAACATCAGTATACACACTGCAATATAATGAACAAGGTACTTCTAAAAGCATCAACACTTTCCAATGCAGAACTGATATTGGTTGTGGTGGACAAGTCTACAACCTTGGAGAGGTGGCATGCTGTCCCACTATGACTCACATCACGGCTCACGCCTGAAAGCAACTCGTGAAGCGCTGCAACTTTGTGGAAATAAGTTTTCTGCAACAAATCTTATCAGATCCAACTGAGGCCAGATGCAAATCAAACACCTAGCACACTGAAGATGCTGACTGCGTCTGCTCACTAGACTTACTGCAGCCGCGCTTTCAATTAAATGATTGGTAGAGAACAACTATAATGGCGATGCCCTGAACACGCATTGTCTTCCACCGGTTTTCCAATCAATTTTCTTCGTCTCCCTAGCCCTTCGTTGCCCATTAGTCTCCTGACATCACTGGTCCGCCGCCGAGGCCATTCTCTTGATCATCGCCGCCGCTTCGGCGGCATACGCCCGGCATCCGACCGCAAGGATACTGGCACACCGAACAATTCACATGGCCGATCCGACCGGCACCGAATCAGATGGCCTCTTCAGGATCAAGCCGATTGAAATTCCTTCAGGGGGTGCGATTCTGCTCTTATGCAAGCGTGGCATCTCGGCTGGACATTGGCGTGTCTGCAAGCGAGAGCAGTGTTGCCCAAAGGCTGTTTCAGCCTCAAGAGCGTCACCATCGAATCCATAATAAACAAGCCCTGGCAATCATCCGGTTCCATCGCGCAACTCCGGTCAAGGCCGAGAAGTGGCCATTGTGTCCCAGACCAGGAAAGGCGCGAAATACGGCCCATTCGAATAACGATTTGAGCAAGGGTGGTAAACGTAAATCCCATAGCTTATCTTTCCCAGCCAACGGAGCCATCGCACGCTAAAGAGTGAGGCAACGATTCCGCGTTGCAGGCAAGCGCGATGATGGAGGTAAACAGAATTCCATTGATCGCAATTCCAAATGTAGCCATTGGAAACGTCCGGACGTCAGTGCTCCTTGCCCAAATGATCACCGCGAGGATCGCGACCAGCGAAGCCGGGAAAGAGGCGCGCGTACTTAAACACGATCGCCTTCATATCCGCATCCCGGATGGCCAGCGCCAGGTACGCTCCATCGCCAACTCGCCTGCTCGTGCCGCCAAAAAGCCTATTGCCCAGGCATCCCTCATTCCCAGAAAGTAAGTTGAAACTCGAAAACCGAGCGACAATGCCCAAAGCAAAAGACACATCCGCCTAGTCTTGGTATTGCTTCCGCGCCTCCAGACCAGCAGAAACGGCCAGATGAGATAGAACTGCTCTTCGACCGCCAGACTCCAGAAGTGGCTTAGCGCAATATAATTTGGGAATTTCATCAAGATGTGAAACAGAGGTGGGGTATTCTGCAGATAAACGAGTAACGGCCAGACGAGAGCAAGTGGCCATCCACCCCCGTACATCCAGAAGGCGAAGGCGACAGCGAGCGACAATGCAAGGTAATACAAGA
>CAWIVA010000066.1:0-27719 GCA_963839225.1 uncultured Acidobacteriaceae bacterium | reverse complement strand
CAGGCGAAGCGCCGCCAAGATGGTTTGCGAACGTACCATGCATAGAGGAGAAAGGTCGTCGAACCAGAAAAATGTGCACAACACGTCTTTGCGTTCGGAGAGCCAGGCAACGGATTCAACGTGCGCTGGATGCAAGGCAAACAGAAAAGCAACCAGGGCGGATCGGCCTAAGCAGCCGGTCAAATATAAAAGAAAAAGAAAGAGCAGAATTGCGTTGGCGGTGTGGATAAAGACATTGGTTAGATGATGGACGATGGGATTGTTGCCATACAAGCTCCAATCGATGGTGTGCGAAATCCACGCCAGCGGATGCCAGTTTGACCGCTCAAATGTTGTGAAAGCCCATGCTACGCTCTGAGCGGTTAATCCGTGCTGAATGTGCTGGTTTTGCCAGACGTAGTAGTTATCGTCGTAGGAGAGGAAATCGTTGTTGCGCACTCCCCAATAAGTCGAGAGCGTAACCACGGCAAGCAGGAGACAGATGGCGGCGATTTGCCACGGCTGATGGGCGCGGGGATCAGCAGGCGCGGTCTTTTGGGGCTGCGCCGCTCCCGGGCGCCTGCGCTGGGATTTGTTCTGCTGCGATTTTCCCCGCATGATTGCCTGTCTCCGGCTAGTCGAGTGCAACTGGACGTCTTACTTTTTCATCCGGGCTTGAGCCAGGGCAAGATTTTGCCGTGCGCCGGCATCGGCCGGATTCAAACTTAGCACATAGCGGAACTGCTCGGCAGCTTGATCAAACTCTCCTTGTCGAAGCAGGGCCAGGCCGAAGTAGTTATGTGCGTCGACGTTATTCGGCGCGATGGCCAGCGCCTGATTGTAAGCCTGAACCGACTGGTCAAATTTTCCTTGCGCATCGAGAGCCAGGGCAAGATAAAGACGCGCCGGGACGAAATCTGGATTCGCGGCGATGGCCTTTCTGCTGTACACCTCCTCATCCCGCGGGTTGCCCACGATCACCGACCATAACGCAAAGTCAGTTAGGACAAAAGGATCGTTGGGCGCGTCGCGGAGGGCCAATTCGAGGCGCTGGTGGGCGAGAGGTAGTTTGCTCTGATCGTGGGTTTGGAGTGCGGTTTGCATGATGCAGTAAGCTGAGGAAGACAAAGGGAGATACCACGGAGGAGTTATAGGTCAACGCACGTTCGAAGTATCTCTGCGCCTCGTCAAGTTTTCCCTGGCGCATGTAGGCGATGCCGAGAAATGAGTTTGGAAACTCCCCGCGCGGGTCGACTTCGAGAGCGTGACTTAGCAGAGTTATGGAATCTCTCCAGACCGGGACCTGCGCTTCAGTTCTGACTGCGCATGCGATAAGAACGGCGACCGCCAGCACTTGCACGGCGATCTTGAGCTGGGGGAATTTGGCCACAACATCGCCGGCAAGCCAGACGAGGGCTACAAAGAGGCCAATATATGGAATGTAGGTATAACGCTCGGCCATGGCCTGGTTGCCAACCTGCACGATGCCGATTGCAGGGACCAGGGTTCCCAGGAACCATAACCAGCCGGTGATGCAGTAGGGTCTGTCTTTGCGGAGTTTCCAACAAAGGGTAGTTATGAGAAGAAGGCCAACTATCGATAACATCGCCGCTGCCACTGCGATGTGATTTACGTCGCGATAATAGAAGGCGGTGAGGGGGTTGGGCCAGAAGAGGATGCGTATATATCGGAAGTAACTAATGGCCGCGTTGCCGATTCTCTGCCAGCACAGACATAGATTGGAGCCTTATCACCGCGCCGACGGAACTCTGCGCACGGACCGTCACTACGCCTGATGCGGCGGACATGAGGAAGAGCGGCCATTTTTCAAGGCATAGCTTCCAGGGGGATGAAAAGCGGTGCGCGCCTGGAATCGGGGCAAAGGTCATTCTGCGCAAGGGCCAATAGTCGAGCAGCAGCAAAGTGAAGGGGAGCGTGACGGCCATGGGCTTCGACATCAAAGCGCAGGCGAAGGCCAGCATGACCCAGATGAGACGCTTCCATGAGGGGCTGCGCACGTACCACACATAGCCGAGCAGGGTGGAAAGGAAGAAGAACGCGCACAGGAGGTCCTTGCGTTCGGCGATCCAGGCTACGGATTCAACGTGAGCCGGATGCAGCGCGAAGAGAAAAGCAACCATCGCGGAACGGTCAGGAAGCCGGTGATGGATAGGAACAGAAGGAAGAGGAGGATGGCGTTGACAGCGTGGAGGCAAACATTGGCTACGTGGTAACCGGCGGGATCTTTGCCGTAGAGCGTCCAGTCGATCATGTGGGAGATCCAGGTGAGGGGGTGCCAGTTACCTTCCTGATAGGTGGTGAATGCCCAGGCAAGGCTCTGCGCGGTCACGCCCTGCTGCACATGGAGATTCTCAGAGACGTAGTTGTTGTCGTCCATGGAGAGGAAGTCGTTATTACGGACGCCGCGGTAGGCGAAGGCAGTAACCAGCGCGAGGAGGATGCAGACGGCTGCTATTTGCCAGGGCTTGTGGGTTGGGTTGGAGATGGGTGCGGTTTTGCCGGCCGGCAGATGCTTTGCCTGGAATTTGCGCTGGCGGGATTTGCTTGCCATGGTCGGCAATCTCCGATGGGAAAAAATAGGCCGGGCTATAGCTCCATGCCGTCCGCCGGGGCGGATTTTTCGGCTGGGGTGTGCTTTTTATGAATTGTAGCGGAGATGGGGTTAATGATGCCCTAATTCCACCTTCCCAATTTCCTGCTGGTATACGTGCAGAAGAAGTAATCGGCCACAGTACAGATCCAGGGCTGTATATTTGAGGAGAGAAGGTCAGTGATGATTCCAAACCGGCATCGGCGTTCATGGCTCCTGATTGCGGCCTTCGCGATCGGATTAGCCTTGGTTTGCCTGCTGATTCCACACTCCCATTCCGGGGACGGTGCGGATTGGCTGGCGATTCTGCCGCTTCTCTTTGCCGGATTCATTTCGCCTCTCAGCCTGCTTGCACCTCTGGCCGATGAATACCGAAGCCGTGTGCCAGATGCTCCTGCACTTCCCAATCTCTTCCAGCGCCCTCCACCCTTCGCGCTCGCATAATTCTTCAAAAAATCAGGAATAGTTCAGGTTTGCAAGGCAGCTCCGTCTGATTTGCGCCCTGGGCCAAGTTATTTCGAAATCTTGCCTGCGATCCGCGAGGGTGCTTATGCACGTCGATGCTCTTTATGCCTTGGGTATGCTTGCGATGAATGCGCCATTTCTGGCGATTGCAGTGACTCTTGTTTATTACTTTCTGCGGCGGGCCTGCTGGCGGCGCGATAAACGGCGGGGAAAGAAAAATCTGGTTTTTTGTCCGTCTTCGGCCGCACTGGGAATGGCGCTTCTGTTCATGCAGGTGTTTTATCGACCAAGCGTGAAAGATGTCATCGCGGTAAAACGGGATGAAGACGCGGGCGAGGATGACGAGGGAGATCCGGAAAACCTGAAGAAGCAACTCGACCGCCAACTCAAAAAGATTCGTCGCGGCGAGCCGGTCGAGAGGCTGGTATTCCGGCTTGGAGCGGATAGTGTTCGTGGATTTCCACCCTAGCGACAAAAACAAAGATGCGGCGAACGGATGGGGCACTCGGTATCTTGTGGATACCACGACAGTCATGGAATTTCTGCGCGGCTTCAACCATTTACACTGGTAGACGGAGAATACTGTGTTTTTTGATAGCGTACTTACGAAAGTTTTTGGAACTGCGAACGAGCGGATCTTGAAGAAGATGTGGCCGGTTGTGGCTACTATCAACGATCTGGAGCCGGCGGTCAAGGGATTGTCTGATGAGGGGCTGCGGGCTAAGACTGCGGAGTTCAAGGCACTGGTTGCAGCGCGGGTGAGCGAAGCCACTAAGGGGATCGAGGACAAGGAAGAACTCGAAAAGGCGCAGATGACGGCTGAGCGGGAGGCGCTGGACGAGATTTTGCCAGAGGCCTTTGCCGTGGTGCGGGAGGCGGGCTGGCGCGCGGTGCAGATGCGGCACTTTGACGTTCAGCTGATCGGCGGAATGGTGCTGCACCAGGGCAAGATTGCCGAGATGAAGACCGGCGAGGGCAAGACGCTGGTGGCAACGCTGGCCTGCTATCTGAACGCTTTGGCCGGGCACGGGGTTCACGTCGTTACGGTGAATGACTATCTGGCCAAGCGCGATGCGGAGTGGATGGGCAAGATCTATGAGTTTCTGGGGCTGACGGTAGGAGTTATCGTTCATGACCTGAGCGACGACGAGCGGCGGGCGGCCTACGGTGCGGACATAACTTACGGCACAAATAATGAATTCGGTTTCGACTACCTGCGCGACAACATGAAATTCGAGATAAAAGATTGCGTGCAGCGGGGACACTACTACGCGATTGTGGACGAAGTGGACTCGATTTTGATCGACGAGGCGCGGACGCCGCTGATTATCTCTGGACCGACGGATCAGACGACGGACAAATATGCGCGGGTGGTGAAGATTATTCCGCAACTGGAGCTGGGCGAGGAGATTGAATCGCACGATCACAAGCGCCAGGAGGAGTTGGGAATCCAGCTTGCGGAGGGCCAGAAGTACCTCTCCGGCGATTACATTGTGGACGAGAAGCAGCGGACGATCGGAGTGACCGACCAGGGGTGGGAGACGATCGAGAAGCTGCTTGGGATCGGGAACATTGCCGACGCGGAGAACTGGGAACTGAAGCACTACGTGGAGACGGCGATCAAGGCGCACGCGCTTTACCACCGCGACGTGGAGTACGTGGTGAAGGACGGCGAGGTGATCATCGTGGATACGTTTACCGGCCGGCTGATGCCGGGGCGGCGTTGGAGCGATGGGCTGCATCAGTCGATCGAGGCCAAGGAAGGCGTGAAGATCCGCAAGGAAGACCAGACGCTGGCCACGATTACTTTCCAGAATTACTTCAGGCTCTACAAAAAACTGAGCGGCATGACGGGCACGGCGGAGACGGAAGCGGCGGAGTTCGAGAAGATCTACAAGCTGGAGATCGTGGTGATTCCGACCAACAAGCCGATGTTGCGGCTTGAAAATCCGGACGTGATTTACCGGACGGAGAAGGAAAAGTTCAAGGCGGTTGCCGACCAGATTGCGGCTTTGCATGAGCGCAAGCAGCCGGTGCTGGTGGGTACGGTTTCAGTGGAGAAGAGCGAGCGGCTGTCGGCGATCTTGAAAAAGAAAGGCGTAAATCACGCCGTTCTGAACGCGAAGTTTCACGAGCGCGAGGCCGAGATTGTTGCGCAGGCGGGGCGTGTGGGGATGGTGACCATCTCGACCAATATGGCCGGGCGCGGAACAGATATTCTGCTGGGCGGAAATCCGGAGTTCATGGCGCGGCAGGAGCTGGTGAAGAAGAATCGGGCGCGAGCCATCAGCGCCAATGAGGGAGCAATCAACCCCATGGCGCCGGCGGGATTTTTGCGCTTCTACTACCAGGGGCAGGAATTCGAGGTGGCGGAGCCGGATTGGGCGGAGACGCACAAGGGACATGCGGAAACCGCGCAGAACGAGCACGAGCAGGTGATCGATGCCGGCGGGCTGTTCATTCTGGGAACGGAGCGGCACGAGTCGCGTCGCATCGATAACCAGCTAAGAGGGCGGGCAGGGCGGCAGGGCGATCCGGGCGAGTCGAAGTTTTTTCTGTCGCTCGAAGACGATTTGATGCGCATCTTCGCCAAGCAGTGGGTGAGCACGCTGCTGGAGCGGCTGGGAATGGAAGAGGGAGTGCCGATCGAAGGGAAGATGATGTCCAATCGCATTGAGGCGGCACAGAAGGCGGTGGAGTCACAGAACTTCGAGAGCCGCAAACATCTGCTCGAGTACGACGACGTCATGAACAAGCAGCGCGAGGCGGTTTATGGGCTGCGTCGGCAACTGCTGGAGGGCGTGGAGCAGAAGGAACTGATTCTGGAGGATTATGTCGGCGGTATTCTGAGCAACCTGATGGACGAGTTTGCCGGCGAGAAGGTGCGTCCCGATCAGTGGAATATGAAGGGGCTCGAAGAGAAGCTCGTCGACCATTTCGGGCTGAAGCTTTCTTCGCTGAATATTGGCGCGACGGGAATCAATCCGCACGAACTCAGCCGCCATGAGCTGGGCGACGCGATCTTCGAAAGATTGAAGCAGGAATATGAGGCCAAGGAGAAGGTGCTGAGCAGCTCGACTATGCGCTACCACGAGCGGATGGTGATGCTGAGCGTGATTGACGGATTGTGGAAGGATCACCTGCTCTCAATGGATCACCTGAAGGAGGGGATCGGGCTGCGGGGATATGCGCAGCAGGATCCGCTGGTGGCCTACAAGCGCGAATCCTACGACATGTTCGAGGCCATGATGTTCAAGTTCCAGGAGGATACGGTCCGGTTCCTGTTCCGGATGCAGATCCTGGGCCCGGACGGGCAGCCTGTTGATGCGGCGCCAAGGCCGAGGGGTGAAGTTCCCAAGGCGCCGCCGGTGGCCAGCGCCGCCGGACCGTTGACACTGGATGAAGAACCGCGCGAGTTTGCATTTGCCGCTTCGCGGCAGCCCTCGACGACGATCGATGCGCTGGAAAAAGAGTTTCACCGCAAGAAACAGCGGGATCTGGATGCGGCTACCAGGGCTGGAGCCGGGGACAGCCAGCCGGTGCAGCGGCGGACGGGAGAAAAAGTGGGGCGCAACGATCCTTGCCCCTGCGGAAGCGGGAAGAAATATAAGAAGTGCCACGGGAAGGACACGTAGGGACGAGTGAATTAGTGAATTAGTGAATTAGTGAAAGACGCGGAGTGGTTAGGAGAATAGACTGAAGCGCTTTTTGCCGGGGGCTTCCGCAGGGAGGCCGCAGGCTGTTCTGGCCATCTTTCGTGATTGCCCTGGAGATGGGCGAGTCTTCCAGCACGATGGGATTGGCAGTGTTCCTTGTGCGGCGGGCGGTGGCGTAATCGTCGGGGATTGTCCACTGTGCGGGACGGGTGAGGGCCTTGGAGATGTGCTTATCGTCGAGGCCAGGGAGTGGGGAATATAGCGGTTGAGCACGATTTGGAGATCGCGGCCGCGGTTAGCGAAGAAATGGGAGATGAGGCGATTGGCGTTGCGCAGTTCTGAGACGCCGACCTGGGTGATGAGATAGATCATTGCGGAATCGGCAAAGAGGGCTGGAGTCCTTGAGATCGAGGCGGGAGCCGAAGTCGACCACCACGTAATCGAAGTTTGCGCGCGCGACGGCGAGCAGTTTGTCGACGGCTTCCTTGGAGCTCGTGGATCTGGATGAATTCACTTGGAGCGGCAAGCACGTTCAATCCGGAGCTGTGCTTGGCCAGCAGGCCGGAGAGGAAGTTGGCGTCGAGCCGGTTGAAATCCTGCAGAGCGTTGGCGGTGGAGTATTCGGTGGCCATGCCGAGGTTGATGGCGGCGTCGCCGAGCGGCAGGCCGAAGTCAATGAGCAGTGTGTTCTGGCCGGACTCCTGGGCCAGCGCGAGGGCAAAGTTGGAAGCGATGGTAGTGACGCCGCAGCCGCCTTTGGCGCCCAGAAACACGAAGAGGCTGCCGGTGGCTTTTTGGTCGAGCGTGGGCACGGCTGGCGGACGGAAACGCGGGCCAGGGCGCCGGCAATGTCGTCGTGGGCCAGGGGCAGAGTGAGGAACTCGCGAGCGCCGGCGCGCATGAAGCGGACCGCCAAATGCAGGTCGGCCTGCTCGGAGTAGACCATGACGGCGGCGGAGCTTAAGGAGCAGATGCCCTCAACGATTTCAAGGGCGTATTCCGGATTGGAGTCCAGGTCGACGATGACGATGTCGAAATGCTGCTGCAGCATGCGGGGCAGATCGTCAACGCTCTCGCGGGTAGGCAGGAAACTCCCAGATCTCGATGCCGACCGCGGCGGCGTGTCTGCCATCCCCGGCAGGCAAAGAAGAGCCGCTGGCCCTTGTCTCCCGGCCGAGACCTTTTTGATCCCGCTTTTGGCTCATCTGGTATTCAGCGAGAGCGTCTGCCACAGTCTTCCGGCGCCGTTCTTCCGGGCCGATGAGTGCAATTGACAAGTCGCCGGCGCCTTTGGCGCCTGTTATCTTTTGAATGGGCCGCATCGAACTCCTGCTGCTCCAAGAGGGTTCAGCACCATTCAGTCTATCCTTTTTTGTTTAGCGGGGTAAGCTGCCGAATCCATTCCGTCAAAGAAAGATGCACGGGGCACCCTTGTAACCACCCCTCCGCGAAGAGGGGGCAGTTGCTACTGCGCGAGGCTGAAGTTGATCGATACGTCAACCGTAGACGGGCCGGGGCCGGATTCGAATTTCCAGTGGCGTACGGCCTCTTCGGCGGCGGATGAGAGGACGCGATTGCCGCTGAGCGTTTTAGCCTCGTTGACCTTACCGTCGGCATCCACCTTGACTTCGACCGTTACCGACCCCTTCAATTTTCATGCGTTTGGCGATTTCAGGATAGACGGGGGCAATGCGCGTCTTGACGGCGCGCACGTCCGCCGCCCTGGCCGGGATGGCCAGTGCCAAACCGAGCGCCAATAGGCTGCCTGGAAGAGCATGCTCCCTGCGAGGGGGAGGCGATGGGAGTTGATTTTGGAGCGATCTTATTCATTGGTCCTCCTTAGCTCAAAAACTGCTTATTTTCTTATCGGCTGCAGGGGAGTTGCGTTAGCACATTTTCAGAATCTGATTACGGAAGACAGAAAATCAGCCATTAGAGTATTTTTAGAATTCATTTTTGGAGACTGTAGACGTTGCTTGGGTGTCAGCTCAATGGGAGCATTCGGCAAAGGTCATGTGCTGGGCGGAGGAGTTGTGTTGCTCGCACCAGATGTCGAAGAGGCGCCCGTAGCTGAAAATGATGTATTGGGATGGCTCGATGCCGAGGCGGGCGGCGGTTGCATCGATCCATTGGGGAGAGCCTTCGAGTTCGGCAAAGTTGCCGATGGGAGTTTCATCGACATCGCAATGACCCTGCCCGTCGGTCCATTGTGTGCGCCATTTTTCATAGCGGAAGGCCGGCTCGAGGCCGATGGAGTGGAAAACCTGAGTGAGGGCCTGGCCGTTGGAGATTTCGGTTTCGGTTTCGATGCGGTGCTTGTGGGTATCTTCGCCGGGAGTCCCCGGGTCGGGCAGTCGCTTGTGGGTGAGCAGGCAGCGACCGGCATAGTTGCGTATGCGAAGGATTTCGGTGCGGGAACGCAAATGGCGGGCGGGAGTGTCATAGAGGACATTGGACTCAAAGGAGCGGGGGGTCTTAAGAGTGAAGCCGGCGGCCTTGAGGCGGTGGGTGAGGCCGTCCAGATCGTCGATGCGGAATTTGATCTCGGTTTCGACGGGCATGGGGAAAGGCAGCTTCTAGCTTTCAGCTTCTGGTTGGGTTGGCTTGTGCAGCATCATTTTTTCAAAATAGCTACCGTAGAAACAAGCCAGAGGCTGGAAGCTGGTAGCTGCAGGCTATCAGGGTGAGTATACGGCAGGGGGGCGGGCGGTTGGGGCCCCGGGCTGTGTGGGGTGAGAATAAGAGTGTGAAGACTTTGAGATTGGGTGTTGACCCGGCGCATCTGGATACGGCCGAGGCTCAAGATGCGCTGGAGTGCGGAGCGAAGATTTTGCGCGCCGGCGGGCTGGTGGCCCTGCCTACGGAGACGGTTTATGGGTTGGGAGCGAATGCGCTGGATGCGGGAGCAGTGAAGCGGATTTTTGCGGCCAAGCAAAGGCCGGCCTGGGACCCGGTGATTGTGCATATTGCGAGCCTGGCAATGCTGGACGGGCTGGTGGAGGAGGTTCCGGCGGCGGCGCGGCGTCTAATGGAATCCTTTTGGCCGGGCCCTATGACGCTGCTGCTGAAACGGAGCGCGGCAATTCCAGATGCGGTGACCGCGGGACGGCCGCTGGTGGGGATACGGATGCCGGCGCATCCGGTGGCGCTGGAATTGATTCGGAGAGCGGGGATACCGGTGGCCGCTCCGAGCGCGAATCTCTTTGGACGGACGAGTCCTACGACCGCGACGCACGTGCTGGAGGATCTGGACGGGCGGATCGATGCGGTAGTGGATGCGGGGGCGACGGGATATGGGGTGGAATCGACGGTGCTGGACGCCGGCCGAAGTCCCATGACGATCTACCGGCCCGGAGCGGTGACGGCGGAGCAGATTGGGGCGGTCGCGGGGGAGGTTGAGGTTTTCAGCGGTGGGGAGTTGATGGAGAGCCCGCGGGAGGCGATGCCGTCGCCGGGACTGGGGTTGCGGCACTATGCGCCAAGGGCGAGGCTGGTGCTGGTGGAGGAGGTTCCGGCGGCGGAGATGCGGGTGCGGCTGGCCGAGGCGGTAATGTGCTGGCCCGGCGAGCGCGTGGGTGTGATGCTGCCGGCCGATTTTGACGGGTTGAATTCAGGCGCAGTGGAATTCAACTGGGGGCGGTGGGCTGCTCCGGAAGAGATGGCGCGGGAGCTTTATTCCGGGCTTCGGGCGCTGGATGCCGCCGGTTGCACGGTGATTGTTTGCCCGGTTCCGCAAGGAGAGGGGATCGAGGCTGCGATTCGGGATAGGCTGGGGAAGGCAGGGAATAGGGACTAGTGACTATTCCCTATTCCCTGGTCCCTCCAGTTATCACTGCCCGTTTTCGGCATACTTGTACATATATTTGACTGCGGCTTTGTAGATGAGGGATTTCTGGCGGCCGCGCACTTTCAGCGAGTAGCGGTCATACCACTCGATGCAACCTTCGAGATGTTCGCCATCTTCGAGCACAACGACCATGGGGG
The DNA here is from genome assembly GCA_963839225.1 of uncultured Acidobacteriaceae bacterium. Lineage (GTDB taxonomy): Bacteria > Acidobacteriota > Terriglobia > Terriglobales > Acidobacteriaceae > Telmatobacter. Next base: position 17,024 of record CAWIVA010000066.1, on the reverse strand, counting down.
TTTGGGTTTGGATCTGCTTTTGCAGGTAGAAGAGTTCGGCCTGGTGGTAGGGGACTGGCTCATCGACGGCGCGGGCGGGGAAAACAAATGGAGCCGGCGGGATCGAGTTTCTGCGGGCGCGGGGAAGCGGCCTGTTAGACGCCGCCCCGTTCTTCTGGTTGCCAATGGCGGAAAGAATAGCTTTACCCGGCATGCTGGGCATTAAAAGCACCTTTCTCTTGAAACAGCGAACAAAATACGATGGAGGAGATGGTCTAGAGAGTATGGCACTGATAGCTCTTCCGCGCAATAACGGGGAAACAGGTATCCATAAAGATGCATGAGGCAGAGCGCGGGTTGCTCTCATATTTTGTGGACGGATCTAGAGGAAGATTCAGTATCTTTCCAGGCCCACGGCCATCGAGTCGAGCGATAGGGAGCGGAGGAGGTTGCGGCGCATGCCCTGCTCGACCTGGACTAGAGCCCGGGCAGCGGAATCGATCCAGTCGACGGTCAAATCCTGCTCCAGACGGTTCAGTTCGGGAGCGAGGTCGAGGTTGCGAATGAGCTGCGGAGTGCCGGCGTGGACGAGGAGCAGGTCTTCAAGCAGGCTGCCCAGAGCGCGGAGGAGATTGATTGTTTTTTCCTGGCCGTCGGCGCCGGCGCGGTAGCTCTCCGTTGCATGGAAGAGCTGCGAATAGTCTGGATCACGGAGGGCTGAGCGCAGCAGGATGAGGGCATCCTGGCGGCTGGCCAGGTAAAGGCCCAGATCGATAGTCAGAGCGCGGCCTACGGCGCCTTCGGCAAGGCGGGCGGCAAGAGCGCGATCCTGTGGCTTGAGCTCGGGACGTCGGCTGACGAGGAGGGATTCGAGATCGGCGGCCGGAAGCGCGCCCAGACGGTGAAGAACGGCACGGGAGCGGATGGTGGGCAACAGTTCCTGGGGGTTTTCGGTTAGCAGGATGAGAGAAGTGTGCTCGGGCGGCTCTTCGAGGACCTTGAGCAGGGAGTTGGCGGCCTCTTTCATAAATGCCGAGGAGGTGAAGATGGTGAAGGTCCGCGCGGCCTCAACCGGCGGACGGTAATAAGCCACGTGGATGACCTGGCGGACCTGGCCGACCTTGATGAGCAACTGCGGCGGGTCGGGAGGGACGATGAGCACGTCGGGGTGGGTCTGGATGAGGATGCGGGTGTCGCGCTTGTCGGCGTCCCGCATGTCTTCGCGGGCTTCGACGGCTTCGGCGACCAGGGCTTCAAGATTGGCGGAGCCGGCGATGCGGATGCAGTTGGAGCACTTGCCGCAGAAGTCAGGCAGGCCATCCGATTCAGTAGGGTCCAGGCAGTTGACGGCCTGGGCCAGCATGAGGGCCAGCGTATATTTGCCCGCGCCGCGGGGGCCGGCGAGGATCAGCGAATGAGGAAATCGCCCGGAGCGAATGCTCTCGCGGAGATGGGTGACGGTTTGCGCGTTGCCGAGGAAATCCTGGAAGCCCACGAGTTGAGTCTAGTGCATTTGCAGGGGATGGTGGAGCATGCTTGGGGAGACAGGTGAATGTTGATTGCTTCTAGTGTATTTTTCTGCAGTATTCCTCTTCCCATGAGTCAGGCTTGCCGTCGGGACCGCTGATCTGGAGGGTGTTGTATGTCGCGGTATTGCTCTTCTTGACGAAGATTTGTGTGGCGGGCATTTTCTGATCGCCTGTGACCATGAAGCCCGTCCAGGTGATCTTGCCGCCGTCCCATCCAGGAGTGGTCATATCCATGCGCGAGCCGCCGATGTTCATATCCCGGCGAACGTGGAGGCGGGCATTCGCGTCCCATGTGATATTTCCAATGAGAGTGAGCTGGCCCTTGTGCGGTCCTTCGAGTTGATGGAGCCGGTAAGTGAGCCAGGAGCCGTCAAGGATCAAGCCAAAACTGAACTTATCCGTAAACTTGACTGCAGGTGACGTGGGCGAGAGATGCATGGTCCCGGAGCAGATCCAGTCTCCGACGAACCACTGCTCGACGGCGAGCGGTTGTTTCGGTGCCGCCGGGTTTTGTGCGACCTTAGGCAATTGGGCGCAGAGTGCAGAGCCGCAAAGCAGTGTGGCAAGAATTATGAGGGCCAGTGCGTACTTAGTTGCTCTGGGAAGGCCGGCGAGGATGAATCGCCCCGAGCGAATGCTCTCGCGGAGATGGGGGACGGTTTGCGCGTTGCCGAGAATGTTCTGGAAACTCACGGTATGAGTCTAGTGCATTTGCAAAAACGGTGGTCGACATGGAATCACAACAGAAATAAGCTGATTCTCGGAAATCCGGTATGAAAATAGTTTGACAAGGACACTTGACATATTATGATCGAAAGTGTAAAGTATAATTGTCATTATGTAAAGGAGACCAATCATGGATTGCAAGACCAACAACCCTGCCGTCTGGCGCTTCACGTGTCGTTTTATCGTTCTCATGCTGCTGTTCGCCGTCTTTTCGGTCCTGTCTACTTGGGTGCTTCTCCGCTTGCACCCAACCAGCATCGTGATCTGGCTGTCAGCTCTCCTCCCCGCGCTTCCCATCGGTGGGGCAGTGGTTCTCACCGGACGGTACATCGGTGAAGAAAAGGATGATTTCCAGAGCGCTGTGCTGGTTCAGGCATTGCTCGGAGGGATTGGAGCGACTCTTGTGGTGACCACGGCGTGGGGTTTCCTGGAGAATTACGCTCACTTTCAGCGGCTGAACATTCTTATGATTTGGCCGCTCTACCTTATATTCGTGGGCATCTCGTACGGGCTGGTCAAAGCGAGGTACAGATGAAGAACCGGCTGCGTGTACTGCGCGCGGAGCGGGACTGGTCGCAGGCCGATCTGGCTCAGAGGCTGGAGGTCTCGCGGCAGTCAGTTAACGCAATCGAGACGGGGAAGTTCGATCCCAGCCTTCCCCTGGCCTTCAAACTGGCGCGCTTGTTTGAGACCACCATCGAGACGATCTTTTTGGACGAGAGCTAGAATGGCCTGAAAAATCGAACACGGCCCTTGACGCTCGAAGCCGTGAATGGTGGACTGGTTCAGGAAGACTACTGAGCGAAACGATGCGCGTGCCTCAATTTACCCTCGACGATTACGAAAAAACATTTGCTGATCGGCATTTGCTTCACGCGGTGGTGGCGAAGTGGGCGAAGGCTCGTCCTGAAACTCCTGCAATGATTAGCGCGGAGGGCGATCGCACCATTACCTGGAGCGAATTCGATCTCGTTACTACGGCGCTGGCGAGGGAACTGTTGCGCATGGGCTTCGTCAAGGGCGATTTCCTGGTTACGCTTCTGCTGTTCTCCGTGGATCATGTGCTGCTGGAGTATGGCTGCTTCAAAATCGGCGTGATTGTTGCGCCGCTCGATCTGCGTTTGACCGCCGCAGAGATTATTCGGTCGCTGGAGATTTTGCGGCCGCGCGGGTTTGCGGGGCTAGGCGTGAAAGGTCCGCTCGATCTTCGTCCGCTGTGGAGCGCCGTACAGGCAAAATGCGATTGGATTAAGCATTTGATTGTGGTGGATTCGGACGTTGAGATTCAGGGCACGATTTCATTTGCATCGATTGCCGAGGCTGCGGGGCGCGCTGCTGCGGAGGCGAGCGTAGGGTGAAATCGATTGCGGCGTTAGCGAAAACGATGGAGCGCTGGTCATTTTTACCACCGGCTCGACCGGCTCGCCCAAGCCGGCACTTCTCTCGCACCGCAATATTACGGTGCAGAACATGTGCATGTGCGGCGCGTTTTTTGGCGGGGATAACGGCTCACGCACACTGGTCAATCTGCCTCCGTCGCACGTGGGCGGTCAAACGGAGGCGATGATGAGCACCTTCTTCGGCGGAGGAACGGCGGTGATGCTGGAGATCTTCGATGCAGGCCGTTCGTTGCGCGCCATTCAAGAGCATCGTGTACAGATACTGGGCCAGATTCCGGCGATGTTCAACCTGGAGTGGATGCTGAAGGACTACGCGGGCTACGATCTCTCCAGCTTGCGATTTGCCGCTTATGGCGGGCATGGGGTCTCGCGACCGTTTGTGGACCAATTGGCCGCTATGGCGCCGGTGATTGGCACCGGGCTGGGACTCACTGAAGCTGCCGGGTTCTGCACTTATATCCAGGCCGCCGGCGACGACCGGGAGACGATCCTCACCGGGCTCGGAGCGGATATGCCGGTTTATCCCTGCACGATTCGCAAGCCTATGTGCGACGACGGCAATGCCGGTGATGAGCTGCCTTTGGGCGAAATTGGGCAGTTATGTTTCCGGGGGCCTCAGACTTTTCTTGGGTACGTCAACGATCCCGAAGCTACTGCGAAGGCGATTTCGCGCGACGGATATTTGTATACCGGCGACCTGGGCTTCAAGGATGCCGCCGGACTGCATCTGACCGGGCGGGAGAAGTGGGTGATTAAGTCGTTCGGCTACCAGATCTTTCCCGGCGATGTGGAGGCGCATATTTGCACCCTCAAGGAGAAGGTGGCTAGCTGCGTGGCGGTGGGCGTGGCGCACCAGGTGATTTCAGAAGCCGTAGTGGCGCTGGTGGAAAAAAAGCCCGAGGTAGAACTGAGTGCGCAGGAACTGGACCGCCATGCGCGCTCGTTACCGTCTTATATGCGGCCGCGGCATTGGATCATTCTGGAGCCCGGGCAGATGCCGTTGAACCGGGTGGTCAAGCCGGATTATGGTAAGGCGCAGGAGATGGCTCGCCACGAGATCGCCGGGCTGCGGGCTCGCGGGGAATGGGATAGTAAATATTGACAAAAATTGCGTCGGATAAGGGCGGCAGAATTTGCCGGAAGCGACGAACTCATCTGTGGAGATTCAGCCTGGTTGGCTTGTTTTCGACAGCAGCTCAGAGACGGCGGCGACGATTTTTTCGTGAATCGCATCGATGCTCAGGTCGCCCTCAATCAGGACCACACGCTGGGGCTCGCGGGCAGCGATCTCTTTGTACTTTTCCCAGACTCGGCGATAGAACTCGTCCTGCTCCTGCTCAAAGCGGTTTTCATTCTGGCCGGTCTCTGCTTCAGTGCGCTGGTTGCGGCGGCGGGCGCGGGCCAGCGAGGCTTCAAGAGAAGGCAGAAGCATGAGGGTGAGGTCGGGCTGGAGGTTGGAACAGAGAAGGCGGTGGAGTTCGAGGACGGTTGCTGAGCCCAGCCGGCGGCCGCCGCCCTGGTAGGCCTCGGTGGAATCGGTAAAGCGATCGCAGACAACGATCTTGCCGGCTTTGAGGGCGGGTTCAATGACCTCAGCTATGGTCTGGGCGCGGTCTGCGAACATCAGGGCCATCTCTGTCATGGGGGAGAGTGCGGTGGCGCGGGAGTCAAGGAGAAGCGCCCGGATGCGGTCGCCGGTGGGAGTTCCGCCGGGTTGGCGGGTCAGGACGAGGCCGTTGCTTCCAGCCCTTTGGCCTGAAGAACGTCGAAGAGATGAGGTACCCGCGTTTTGTGGCGTATCCGCGGCGTGTTTTTTGAGCCAGGCGGCCAAACGATTGATTTGGGTGGTTTTACCGGATCCGTCGAGACCTTCGAGAGTGATAAACAGACCGCGCGGCATGAGGCGAGTTTACCACTTGAATAAAAACACTGACGAATAGGATTAAATTGTGTTACAAGTGGTTAAATTTCCTAACGTGACTGGAGTGCAATCCGCCGTAGCGGGCCATCTCCACCTGGAGTGAATCTAATGATGAAAATACGGACATTTTACACACTTTCCGTCTGTGGCCTGCTTGCCGCGGCGATGCTGCTTTCTGGCCGGTTGAACGCTCAAAACCTTACGCTGGAGGGCCAAACCGGCGGGTTTCTGACGCCCACAGCTTACGTTGTCTACACGGATAAGGGCCAGACATTGTCCCATCCGGCGGTAGGCTTCCACTTCATCGACGCCTCCAAGGTTATCGGCAATATCGAGACCTTCAGCATCACGGAGTCCTTTTACAGCCGGGCCGAAGTCGGTTACACGCGCAGCGTGCACCAGTATGGAGACCAGCCCGCCACGACCGCCACCCCGCTCGGTCTGAGCAATCTGTGGAACTACTCCGGCATGAACGTCTTCCACGGCAAGGTCGTCGCTATCAAGGACGGTCAGTTCGGCGCATGGATGCCGGGTATTGCGGTCGGCGGCATCGTCCGCACCAGCGACCACTTTGTCTCGGGCGCGGCCAACAAAATCCTGACGGGAACGGACAAATCATACACCAACGGCGACGCCTACATTGCCGTGACAAAGACCTGGGCGAAACCTCCTGTTCCGTTCTTGCTGAACCTGGGATGGAAGGCCACCAACGGCACAATCTTCGGTATAGGTGGCCAGAGCACTCGCTTTGGCGGGCGATTCTTCGGCGGTTTGGGCATTCCGCTGCCCCTTGGTCATGGGATCGTGGCGGTACCCTCGGCCGGATTCACGCAGGAGCCCAAGACTTCGGTCAATTTGAACACACTACTGAACGCGGCGCTCTATGAGTGCGAGGCCTTAACGGTCTGCAATCCTGTGTCCTACCCGCTGATGAGTGCACATATACCCACAACACTGGACTACGCCGTGCGCGTGACGCAGAGGAACAAGCCGCACTTTGCATTTGACATTGGCGTGGGACAGGTGGCCGGAAACATTGGATCCATCTACGTTCCAAACCCATTCTTCAATCCCGTCAACCCCCTGACCGGGCCGCCGGTTGTTCCTACACCCGTGAACCTGCAGGCGCGCAGCGTTGTCGGCATGGGATTAAGTTACCGCTACTGATTTGCGAGTTAGAGAAGGCGCAAAGATAGAACTAACCTGTATAGAATTGAACAGATAGCCAAAACGGGGCCGGATTAGCATCACTTCCGGCCTCGCTCTGCACAGGGAAACGAGATTCTTTCGCGGCGCAGGCGTGAACTGGCCAGGAGGATTTCGTTATGCGACCTTTCAGCATTACGCGCTGGCTGCTGCCGGCACTGTTTCTCGCGCTAATTCCGGCGCACTCTCACGCACAACTGACGATAAGTGTAGGTTTCGCTCCGCCGGTGTTGCCGGTGTATGAGCAGCCGATTTGCCCGGAGCCGAATTTGATGTGGGTTCCGGGCTACTGGGCCTATGACAATGACTACGGGGACTACTATTGGGTTCCCGGCACGTGGGTCGCTGCTCCGTTTGTGGGAGGCCTGTGGACGCCCGCCTGGTGGGGCTGGGAAAACGGCCGGTTCTTCTTCCATGATGGCTATTGGGGACTCCACGTGGGCTACTACGGGGGGGTGAACTACGGGTTCGGATATGGGGGCATCGGGTTTGTCGGCGGGGAGTGGCGCGGCGGCAACTTTGCTTACAACACCGCGGTCATGAATGTGAATACGACCATTATTCACAACACCTACGTGAACCGCACGATTGTGCAGCAAAACACGATTGCCAACGACCGCCATGTTTCATACAACGGTGGACCGGGAGGTATTCAACACGCCCCCACAGCGGCTGAGCAGGCAGCCTCGCGCGAAAAGCACACGCCTCCAACCAACATACAAAGGGAGCACGTAACGGCAGCCAGATCGAACAAGGCTTCGTTCTCCAAGGCAAATGGCGGGCATCCGCAAATGGCAGCTGCGGCAAGGCCTCTGAGCGCGAGAAACAACGGTGCGTCTCAGGGGACGAAGCAAAATCAGCCCGCGCGCAATACGCAGGCGCATCCTCAATCGCAGGCCCAGCAGCATACGGCTCAGCATACGCCGGCTGAATCCCGTTCAGCGCCCCGGACCGAATCGCGGCCTGCGACAAAGCCCGAGTCGCGTACCGCGCCCCGGACGGAATCGCGGCCCGCGACAATGCCCGAGTCGCGTACCGCGCCGCGGACGGAATCCAGGCCAGCTGCACAGCCTCAGTCAAGGCCTGCGCCCCGGGCGGAATCGCGGCCCGCGACAAAACCCGAATCGAGTCCTGCGCCCCGGTCTGAATCGCATCCTGCCCCGCGGACAGAATCCAGGCCAGTTGCACAGCCTCAGTCCCGTCCTGCACCACGAACGGAATCGCGGCCCGCGCCGCAGCCTCAGTCCCGGCCTGCACCGCAACCGCGTTCGGCTCCCGCACCACAGCAGCGCGCGGCTCCGGAGAGAGAGAAGAGGTAACGTCAAAAGAGCCATCCGTATTGAAGCCCACGGCAAGCCGTGGGCTTCTTGCGCTCTGCGGCTGTTTCGAGCACGGACGCAAAGGCGGAGGGCTTGACTTGCATGCCTGGCACGGAGCCAAACGTTTCTCCCGATTTATACAACTTGCTCTGGCGCGGGGGTATGCGGAGGCATAGACTGTACGCAGATTTGCGTTTTAGTCCCAAGGGCGCAAAAAAACAGGAGGTCTTTTCATGCGAGTTTCCCACTCGGCATTCAAAACGGTTCCCTCACTGCTGCTTTCACTGGTCACAGCGATTCCGTTGTTGGCGCAGAGTCCCCCTGCCGGCGAAAAAAGCAAATCGGCGCACGACGACTGGAATGCGCCTACGCAAGCCGCACCCCATCCGCAGGGGCAGAAAGCCGGTAAAGCGGATAAGAATATGAGCGACGGCGCGGCCAAGGGCCAAGCCAGTGAGCTAAGGGCCACAAACCCCAATCGTGGTGCGGGCAGCGGCAAAAACGGCGATGAAAGAATGAAATCGAAGTCGGCGGCGGATAACTGGAGCACTCAAAAGCAAGCACCGAAGCAGGCGACCTGGACTGAGGGCGGCAAGACCATGCGTGGCGATTGGAATGCGCCGGCTTCGATTTCGCCGAAGCCGAAGTCCGGCGGTAAACCGGCAACGGACGACTGGCAGGCGCCTGCTTCGGCAGCGCCGCAGCCCGCTACCGGGACTCCCAAGGGCAAATCGGCGACGGATGATTGGCAGTCGTCTAAGTAGATTACGGCTGGGGCTGAAGTCAGTTCAGCGCATAATTCCGAGCGAAAGGCAGCGAAGCCCATGGTCAGCCGTGGGCTTCGCTGCGTCCGGAAGCTGATTCTCTCGATCCGGCCGGCTCGATTCCGGCGATCTCCACTTCAATGCCGCCGTATTCGGGGTGGTCGTTTTCGCGGATGCGGTAGGCGAGGTCGATGAGGGATGCCCTGAGCGAGGCCAAGTGCGGCAGTTCGCGCGGCGAGGCGCCAGCCCACGGCACGAATGGCGGAGCTGGAGCCGGCGCGGACGGGCCTGAGTTCGCGGCTGGGCCGGCCTGCAGCCGGTTCCTGGGCCAGCTCGAGGCGGATGTGGCGCTCCTTCATGATGCGGGGCGCGGCGAGCAGGCGGGCGTTGCGGGCGACAAAGACCGGCTCGGGATTGCCGTGGCCGAAGGGTTCGAGCTTGCGCAGCCATCCGGCCAGCACGGGAGTGATGCGGTCGAGAGGCAGCTCGGCGTGAATGCGGAGGAGGTGCTCGGGCTCGCGGGCGGCGAGATGCTCCTCGGCGTAGAGGCGCAGGCGGCGCTTGAGCTCGGGCAGCGGAGCGGCGGGCAGGGCAAAGCCGATGGCGAAGGCGTGGCCGCCGAAGCGGGTGAAGAGATCGGCGCAGCTCTCGATGGCGTTGAGGAGCTGGAAGCCGTCGACGGAGCGGCCGGAGCCGTAGGCCACGCCGTCTTCGACGCTGACAACGATGGCGGGTTTGGCGGTGCGCTCGACGACGCGCGAGGCGAGGATGCCGATGACGCCGCGATGCCAGCCTTCGCCGTCGATCAACAGCAGGCGGTCGGCGGCGATTTCGGCGTCGCTGGCCAGCAGAGCCTCGATGGCGCGTGAGGGCGGCGGCTTCGACGTCGCGGCGCTCGCGGTTCAGGCGCTCCAGCTTGGCGGCCAGTTCGGCGGCGCGAGTGCGAGTCGCGGGTGGTGAAGAGTTCGATCACCTCGGAGGCAACGTCCATGCGGCCGGCGGCGTTGATGCGAGGCGCCAGGCGAAAGGCAACGTCGAAGCCGGTGAGCTGCCTGGCGGCGGGATCGAGGGCGGCGGCAGCGAAGAGGGCGCGCAGTCCGGCGCCGACAGGGCGGCGCAGTTCGCGCAGGCCGAGCGCGGCGATGGCGCGGTTTTCGCCGTGCAGGGGGACCGCATCGGCAATGGTGGCGATGGCAGCCATCTTGAGAAAGCTGGGCAGAGTTTTTTCGCGGGTGCGGGCCTGATCGCGGCGTTCAAGAACAGCCTGGGCGAGCTTGAGCGCAATTGCCGCGCCGCAGAGAAATTTCTCAGGATATGGGCAGCCGGGCTGGTTGGGGTTCAGGATTGCCAGCGCGATGGGAACGGCGTCCCGGCCTCCAGAAGATGGTGGTCGGTGATGATGAGATCGAGGCCCAGCTTGCGGGCAGTTTCAGCTTCGGCAAAGGCTCGCATGCCGGTATCGACTGTGATGACCAGGCGGACGCCGTCGGCATAGGCTGCTTCAAGGACGCTCGATTGCAGACCGTACCCTTCGTTGAGGCGATGAGGAACGTGAAAGCGAGCAACGCCGCCGAGCATCTCGATCGCGGTCTTCAGCAGAACGACGGCAGTAGTGCCATCCACGTCGTAGTCGCCATAGAGCAGCACCGGCTCACGGGCGGCAATGGCGCGCTCCAGGCGCTCGACTGCAGCCGTCATGCCGAGCATGAGAAATGGATCGTGGAGCTGGGCGGGCTCGGGATTGAGGAATGCGAAGGCTTCAGCGGGCTGGGTGATGCCGCGGGCGACCAGCAGTTCGGCGAGCACCTGAGGCAGACGGGCTGAGGTGGCCAGCGCGACGGCTTCTTCGGGATGCGGTTCGGCGACTTGCCAACGCTGGGGGGGCGGCGGAGCGGATCACGGGGGGGAGCCGAAACGTTAACTGCCGTGCCCACTTGGCTCACTCCGGCTTACTCGTCTCGTCGTCCATGGGCATCGTCGATGACGATGTCCTGGAAGCCTTCAATCTCTTCAAGCAGCATCTGGAAGCGCTCATACCACTCGGTGGTGGTTTCGTGCAGAAAGACCAGCCCCTGGTAGACAAAGCCCAGCTGAATGTAGCCGAGCATTGCCGGCATACTTGCGCAGCCACTGCGCTTCCACCAGTTCGGTGGCTTCTTCGTCAGGGAAGTTCATCTCGCTGGCTTCATCGATGAGCGCGTCCAGCTCTTCTCGCTCCAGGCTCATTTCGCTGAAGGTGACAAAGGGAGCGCCCACGTGCTTGGCCATCTCCACAAAGTCTTTCCATGAGTCGGGGTTGCCATTTCCTTCCCAGAGGATGGAAGGAATGTCCTCGGTGACATAACCGGGAAGGCGGCGCATTCCGTGGCCCTCAATAAAGGCCACCATGTCGTCTTTCAGTGAGAGTAGATTATCGATGCTCATTGTCCAGTAATCATTCTCGCAGATGGGACCGGGTGGGCGTGTGGAAAGAGCAGGGAATACGGAATAGGGACTGGGGCTTAGGGCAGGGACTGAAGACGATGAATTAGTCTGGAATTATCCGGTTGAGGAGGAACGCCGCTTGCCTGCTTTTGAACGCCACGTTTTTGTCTGCCACAACACACGGCCTGCCGATGCGCCGCGACCCTCCTGCACTGCCGACGGAAAGAGCGAATTCCACACCCGTCTGCAGCAACTGGTCAAGGAGGCCGGACTCGCGGGTAAGGTGCGGGTCAACAAGTCGGGGTGCCTGGACCAGTGCGAGCACGGCCCCACGGTGGTGGTTTACCCCGATGCCGTCTGGTACGGCCATGTGCAGCCTGAGGATGCGGCGGCGATTGTGGAAGAACACCTGGTGGGCGGACGGCCTGTGGAACGGCTGCGGCTGGCCGAGGGGTGCCTGAATACCAAAAGCTGCCCGCACCGCGGGTAAGTATCGATTGCACAACTCGCATACAAAGCCGGGCGGCCTCAACGCGGCTCTCAGACCTTGACAGCCGGGATGCAAGGCGATTTCAAGGACGTTGATAAAAATATTCTTGCAGCGCACTGCCACAACAGGGGTATATTCTGTCCTGTCTTCCATAGACAGAAAGAGTAAGCGCCGTACTCCAATCGCGCTCACCTGGAGTATTCCCAAATGAAACAATCCCAAGTCATTTGTGCAGCAATTCTTTCCCTGTTCTGCGCAACCGCAGCCATCGCTCAACACCAACGCGATGCGCAGGGAACGCAGCAACGCGGCCAATCGAAACCGTCAACGCAATCTCATCAAACGCAGCCCGCGCAGCAGGCTTCCAGACCGGCGCAAAGCCAGGCAAGACCGCAACAGACTTATGGCGGCGCTTATCACGGCGGCGTGCAGCGGAACGGTCCAACATACGGCGGAGTGCACGCCAGTGGCGTTCCTCAACATCCGGGCCAGGTACGCGACGGCTTTGTTCAGTCTCGCGCCGGTTCGTGGAACAACGAACACCAAACATGGAGCCAGCGTGGCGGCTATAACGGCTACCGGATTCCAGATGCTCGGTTCAGGCTCTATTTCGGCCGGGATCACTTCTTCCGCATCTATGGCCTTCCCCTGGTTTTTGTGGGCGGACAGCCGCGCTTCCAGTACGACGGATATTGGGTCACGATCGTCGATCCATGGCCTGGATCCTGGGGACCGAACTGGTACGAAACCGACGACGTTTATCTTGATAACACCGGAGACGGGTACTACCTGTATGACCGGAACTACCCTGATTATCCAATCGCTGTCACCGTATCGTTTTAAGGGTACGGACTAAGGACAAGGAGCATTCTGCAGGGACGCATGTCCCAGCCTCAATCGGAAGCAAACTATTCCGCAGCCTGCTGAGCCGCCTTGACGATTACTCGGGGAAGAGCGGGCTGCGGAACCAGGATTCCGCTTTGAACTCAGCGAGGATGCCGTTGTACAGATTGCGGCTTGATGAGTTATCCTGAAGATTAATCCATGATTTTTTCCCGCGATTACATCGGGTATCTGGCCCGCCGGACTGTCAAGCACCTCATCGACGCCAAGATGATCACCACCACAGACTTAAAGGTGGTGGAAGCGCGCGTCCACGACAGCTTGATCGAGGAACTATCTCTTGAAGACCGCATCAACGAAGAGGTGCGCGTGATTCTGGAGGCGTACTCGGAGGAAATGCGCAAGAGCGGCGCTCAATATGCCGAAATGTTCAAGAAGGTAAAGAACGAGCTGACCAAGAAGTACAAGGCGGTTCTATGAGGATCAACCGCGACAAGCTGAACAAGCTGGCCCACACGGTGGCCGATACGCTGGCCGATATCGAAGAGGTGGGCTTCCTTGAGGACCGGAACACCATTCGCCAGGAGGCGCGCAAGGCGCTGGAAGAGCTGCTCGGCGAAGAGGCCAGGATCGACACGGCGGCGCGGCTGAAGATCGCCAATCAGCGCAAGATCATCCTGGAAGGCTCGCAGGAGTGGGAGATTCTGTACCGCAAGTATTACAACGACGAGGTACGGAAGCTGGGGATCTGACGGGTGCGGCCGCGCCCGAATCTATCTTTGCTGTATGCAGAATATTTGTTAAAGTAAAAGTGCGGCCGGAGACGGCTCCCGCATAAAGTGTGGCGCTATCGTCTAGGGGTTAGGACGTGAGATTCTCAATCTTAAAACCCGGGTTCAATTCCCGGTAGCGCTACCAAAACTTCTTGAGATATATACAATACAATCAGTCAATCAACACAAAACGCTATAAAGTAGTAACAACATGAGAGTTCGATGAAAGCTTTCGACCTGCCTTCTCGCAGAGGGTTTCTCAGGAACTCTGCTCTGTGTCTCACTGCAATGATCCTCCCGGGAAAATCTGCAAATCAGGTCCTGGCCGAGAGCCCGCTCCCATTCAAGGCGAAGATCAGCGCACATATCTGGGTCTACGCAAGCGCTCATCCGCCCAACTGGGATGCGACTCCGGATTTGGAGAGGATCTTCAGCGATCTGCACCAGGCGGGACTGGACGGCGTGGAGCTGATGGAGGTGATTCTGAGGCACGACGATGCCGTGGAACACCTGGGCAAGCTGCAAAAGCAATACCATCTGCCGGTCACTGGCGCTTCCTACGGAGCGGCTATGTGGGACGCTGCGAAGCAGGCGGAGATATTGGCCGATGCGACCCTGGTGGTAAAGCGCCTTGGCCAGCTTGGAGGCCAAGACGCTGGGCATCTCGGTGGGCGACGCTCGCAGGGTCAAGACAGAATCCGAGCTCGATGTGCAGGCCCAATTATTGAAAAAGATTCATGGCCGTCTGCGGCGATTCGGGGTGGTTCTGAATCTGCACAACCATACGTATGAGGTGGGAAACGGGTTGCACGATTTGAAGGGGACGCTGGCCAGGATTCCCGATATCAAGCTGGGGCCCGACCTGAATTGGCTGGTCCGCGCCGGGGTCGATCCGGTCTGGTTTATCAAAACCTACGGACATCAGATGGTATACATGCACATACGGGATCAGTACCAGGATGGCACCTGGACAGAGTATGTGGGGCAGGGAGTAACAGATTTTCCGGGGATCGCGGCAGCGCTGCGGAGTGTTGACTTCAAAGGAAGGGCCGCTATTGAGCTGGCCTTCCCGGAGAACTTTGTGCCCAGGAATCCGCTGGCCGAGGACTGGAAGAAAAGCAGGATTACGTTAAGACCGTCTTCGGCTGGTGAGATGAGTCGCGCGGCCGGGCTTGCTCTGAATTTTCTTATCCGCGCAAACCGGCCAGGTTCATCAGGCGTCGGTTTCCCGGTACGCCTCTTCCACCCATTCCACGATGCGGGCAGGATCGGGCGAGTACTCCAATTCGATGGAGACCACTCCCGTCGATGGAGAGTTCCTTGATCGCCTGGAGATAAGGGCCGAACTTCACGATGCCCCTGCCCGGCGGAAGATCGCCATGTACTTTGCCGTCGCAGTCGCTGATGTGAACGTGGATGGCTTTGCCCTTTAGCGCGCCGGATTCGCTCCGGCCCGCTGTCGGACAGGACGCAGTGGCTGATATCGATGTTGGCTCGCACGCGGGGATGGGCGCACTCGTCGATGAAGCGCGCCATTTCGCCGACGCTGTTGAGCAAGCTCATGCTGAAGGGCTCAAGTTCGAGCGCAATATCCAGGTTTTTGCCGTCGGCGTAGTCGCCCAGCTTGCGGCAGGTCTCGATCGCCCACCCCCATTGGTCCGCGGCCGGGATCACTTCGCGCTGCCACAGATACTCGCCCAGGACCACTAATACGTTCTTGGCCCCGAATTCGGCAGCCAGATCGATGTAACGCTTGCAGCGCGTTACGTGAAAGTCGCGCACCGGCTCGTTGAAATCGATAAGCCCGGTGGCAACCACAGGCAGCGAGATGATGGGCAGGCCTGTCTTTCGCAGGTGGAGGCGATGAGGCGTTTCTCTTCGGCTGAAATGGTCATTGCCTCGGTGAAGATGTCTACGCAGTCGAAACCGATGCGTGCAATGTGTTGGAGGCCGGTAGCGGTATCCACGCCCACCTGGCGAAGGCGCTATTGATGATGCCGAGTTTCATGATTCACTCCTGGTTTGATTCGCTGCAACAATTTCCTGCGGAGAGACCATGCGGTGTTCCGCGGCGCTCAAGGCAGCGGCCTCGACCAGAGCGATGGTTTTCAGATTGTCCCTGCCGCTGATGTGCCGGCGTCATGCCGGTTTCAAGAGCGATCAGCAATTGGCTCATGGTGGCGCCGAAGGCGTCGGGGAACCAGCTTTCGCGCCGGTTCGAAATGATGAAACCCGCGTCGCCTTTGCGTGCGTAGCGCATTGTCGAAGGGGTCGTGAAGGGATCCTGGCACCAGCCGATCTTCCCGATAGCCATGCCGTCCAGGCCTTCGATCCGCCACTCGATGCGGATGTCGCCGGGACATCCTTCCTTGGCGGGGCCGGTCCAGACATCGTCGATCATCACGCAGCGAAGGCCGCTTTCATATTCCAGAATCGTGGTGCAGATTCCGTCGGTATGGGGAATTTCGTGCGCGGATCGGGGCGGGTGCTTGTAAAGACCCGCTCCGGCTCTCCGAACCAGGAGCGCATGCAATCCAGATGGTGAATCGACATGATCCACAGCGTGGCCGATCCGATGTCTGCCTGCCACGGCTGCCAGTGTGGGATGGCGCGCATATCGATGGTGGCAAAGACCGGAGCTCCGAGAAAACCTTCGCCGGAGCAGGGTATTGGCGGCGTAAACCGTTGGATCGTAGCGCATGTTCTGGTTCACCGCGAGCATGATCCCTGCCTGCTCGCAGCAGCGGACGGCCTCCGCGGCTTCACTGTAGCTGAGCGCCAGTGGTTTCTGAGCCAGGATGCCTTTCACTGTGCCGCGCGCGCATGCGGCTCGAATCAGCTCAAGCTGATGCTGCGGGGGAACGGCAATGTCCAGAACTTCGATGGCCGGATCGTCCAGCAATTCCTGGTAACCATCGCAGACGCGGGGGATGGAGTGGCGAGCCGCCACCTGGGCGGCTTTCTCCCGGCTCCGCGATGCGATGGCACCGGGATTGAGTCCCAAACGCCGGTAGCTGACGAGATGGCAATCGTTGACGATAAATCCGCTGCCGAGAATCCCTATGCGGAAATTCTTTCTTTGAGGCGCCGGAGGAGAATAGCTCAACTGATTGTTCGGCATATCGACTGACAGACATTATAGGCCGCTCCAGAGGGCAATCCGCCTCACCGGTCAATCGAGCTTAAATGCTCTTCGACGGAGAGGTTAGGATATTCTGAACTGGAACTGAAAAGGAGCCGTCCCAGATGAATACACAATTGCTGAGTGAAACCGTGAAGCAGCTCTTCGCCGATAACAAAGGCCTGCTGGCGATGGATGAGAGCACCGGCACGTGCGACAAGCGCTTCGAGAAAGTCGGAATTCCGCAGACCGTGGAAGCGCCGAAGAGCCTATCGCGAATTGATTGTGACCGCTCCGGGGCTGGGCGAGAGCATCGGCGGCGCAATTCTCTTTGACGAGACCATTTATCAGCAGACCGCCGCAGGCACGCCTTTTGTGAAGATACTTCAGGATGCGGGGATTGTTCCCGGTATCAAGGTAGACGAGGGTGCGAAGGATCTGGCCCTGCACCCCGGCGAAAAAGTCACCGAAGGCCTGGATGGGTTGTGCGAACGCCTGGCCGCCTATTTCGAATTGGGCGCACGCTTTG
>CAWIVA010000065.1:0-11188 GCA_963839225.1 uncultured Acidobacteriaceae bacterium | reverse complement strand
GTTGTGTTATGTCATGCCTGGACAGATTACGTATTGCTTTACCGGCGATGAGGTGCCTTCAGGAGTGGCAGCCGATGCTTTCTACCAAAAAGGCAGCAGCATGGGCTGGCTGCTGAGAATTCTGGAAGCTTTGCCCAGTGGAACGGGAACTGCACAGATAGACGGGCGGGCGGCAGGATACTTTTCAATCGCGCCGGAAGGAACAACCGCCCGGCAGCGCGGCACAGTCAACTACTGAAGAGAAAGAGAGGCAATAGATGCGTACCATAGCAAAACTGAATGTACTTTTACGCGAGCAGATTGAATTGCCCGAAGGAATGAAGCTCGCGACCGACGAGTTTCACGAGGGCTGGAAGATTGTGTGTTCTGGAGATGTGGCCCGGCTGAAAGAGAAGATTCAGGCGCAGGGTGGAACTTCATCAGGGTTGGGATGGGTCGCTGAGGAGCGGAGTGGGGGATACATCGCAAGAAGCTATTAACGGCGCGCTCAAGCTTGCGCTTCGCCACGTGAGCGAGCGGTTTAACGCCGCGGAAGTGGAGCGAATCGAGCTGACTCAATATCCGTGGTTTTTTCTGGCCAGGGTAAGAGTTTATCCGTACCGGATTCAGCAGCACGCGGTTTTGGCGGAGGTGGAGGAGGCGGAGCCGATGGCGACCCGAACAACGTCAGGGGCGGTTTGCGCCGCACTCAGCGGAAATGTTTCCGCGTTTCGGCAGCGCCATGCCCATGCTGAAGGAGATGCTGATTTTATCGCGTGATTCCGAGGCGAGCGCACAATGACAATCGTACTAGTGACGATTATTCTGCTGGTATTTCAAACTGTCTTGCGGGTTCCCCTGGAGCCCGCCACGATCCGCGATCGCTCACGCTGCAACTCGCGATAGAGCTCGCTTTTCGATTGGCCCAGCTCTCGCGCCAGGCGCTTGAGGGCTTCCCTCTCTTCCACTTTATTTTCGGTCTGGATTTGCGCGATTCGGTCGGCGATCGTCAATGGCGCAATGGTGTGTTGCGGCGGTTTTGGGGGGAGCGGCTGGATGAGCAGGGTGATTTCGCCGCGCATGCGGTCGCGGACGGCCAGTTCGCGGCGGACATCTGGCTACGGTTCCGCGTAAGAACTCCTCGTGAATCTTGGTCAGTTCGCGGGCTACGACTACGGGGAGGTCCGGTCCCCAGACGGATTCAAGATCGGCCAGCGTTTCCAGAATTCGGTGCGGGGCCTCGTAGAAGATAGGGTGCGTGCGCTGCGCCGAAGTGCGCTGCGGCTTCGGCGGCCAGGCTTCAAGCCGGGTCCGGCGGGCGCCGGCTTTTTCCGGCAGAAAACCCACAAAATAAAAATTCGTTGGTGGGCAGGCCGGAGGCAACCAGCGCGCTGAGGGCGGCATTGGCGCCGGGAATGGGAATTACCGGGATGCCGGCGGCGATGGCTTCAGCCGTCAGCCACCTGCCGGGGTCGCTGATGCCGGGCATTCCGGCGTCGGAGACGAGGGCGATGGCCCGCCGGCCTTGAGCGTGGATCAGTTCGGTGGCGCGGGGCGCTCGTTGTGCTGGTGACAGCTTACGGTGGGGGTTGCGATCTGGAAATGATTGAGGAGCTTTTGGGTCTGGCGGGTATCTTCGCAGGCGATTCGGTCCACTTGCCTGAGGATGTCAAGGGCGCGGAGGGTGATGTCGCCCAGGTTGCCGATGGGGGTGGCTACCAGGTAGAGGCCGGGAGCGAGTAGAGTTGTTCGTTCGCCGGAACAATGCGAGCGCGTTCAGTCTTCGGTTTCCTGGCGCTCGATGCGGCGCTGCTCGGCCAGCAGAGCCATGGAACTCATCAGGTTTTGTACACTGACAATGCCAACTACGCGGCCGCTGTCGGTAATGGGAATGAGCGAAAGGCCGTGGCCGGCGGTGAGGCGGCGGATGGTGGTGCCGAGCGTGTCTTCAGGGCGCGCAACCTGAAAGGCGCGGGACATGACCGCCTGCACGTAGCCGTTGCCGTCGTTGCGCAGGGCGTCGACGATGCGCTGGCGGCTGACGATGCCGACTAACTGAGGGCCGCGAACTACGGGGAACTCCTCCTGCAATGAGTGGACGCAGCGGACGAGCGCATCGGACAAAGTATCAGAGGGCGAGAGGGTGGAGAAATCGGTGAGCATGACTTCGCGCATGCGGACCGTATCGACGACGGACTGGAAGAAGACGCCCTGGTCCTCAATTTGCGCGCCGATCATGATGAAGAAGCCGGCGAGCACAAGCCATGGATCGCGGAGCGGCATATAAGAAAGCATAAGAATGAGTGCGATTGCCTGGCCGAGGCCGGAGGCGGCGCGTCCGGCGAGTGCGAAACCGTGCTTGCGGGCGAAGTTGCCGCGGATGAGGCGGCCGCAATCGAGCGGATAAGCGGGCAGCAGGTGAAGGAGGCCGAGGCCGGCCTGCATCCATACCATGCTGCGAAGCAGATAAGCCGACGAGATGAAGGGCTGTGCGATGAGGCGGAAATCGCCGCTTGCGCCCAGGAACGTGGCCGCCAGAACCAGCGCGGTGGCACAGTTGGCCAGGGGACCTGCGAGCGCCATGGCAAACTGGCCGCTGCCGCTGTTGGCGTTTTCCTGGCTTTCAGGATTGGCGTAGGCGAAGAGGCCGCCAATGGGAAGCAGGAGAATGGCGCGCAGGCGCAGGCCGAGCCAGGCTGCGACCAGAATGCGAGCGGTCTCGCGGACCACGACCGCGGCTACCAAAACGAAGAACATGGCCAGGCCGCGGGCTACGCCGTCAGGGATACTGATCCCCAGGCAGACGAGAGCCAGCAAAGGGAAGAATGCGTGGATGCGCATTTCGACGCCCATCCAGCGGCCCATCGGGATTGACCAGCCTCTCATATTTGAATTGTAGTTGGTTGCGGTCGAGTATGCTGGAGTGCGATGCGCATCATTGCCGGCGAGTACCGATCACGAACGCTTGAGGCTCCGGCTGGACTGGCTACCCGGCCTACCAGCGATCGGCTGCGGGAGACGCTTTTCAACGTACTGGCGCCACGGATGGAGGGGGCGGTTTTTCTTGATTTGTATGCCGGTTCGGGAGCGGTGGGGATTGAGGCTTTGAGCAGAGGCGCGGCGAGCGTGGAATTTGTGGAGCGGGATTCGACGGCGGTCGTCGTGCTGCGGAAAAATCTGGCCAGGTTGGAGATCACAGAGGGGTTCCGGGTGCACACCGTAAGCGTGGGGGCTTGGCTGAGGAGGCTTGCGAGGAGAGCTGCTTCACCACCCCACGGACCAGGACCTGTCCGTGGGGGCCCCGGTTCGGAGCATAAGCCGGGATTGCCGCAGGTGTTCGATTTGGTTTTTCTCGATCCGCCTTATGAGGCTGCCGAGGAGTATGCAGCTACGCTGGGGTTGCTGGGTGGCGGGTCTGCGGCAATGATCGCGCCGGGTGCATTGGTTATTGCGGAGCATCGGCGCAATGAGCGGCTTGGGGAGCAATACGGGGAATTGGGACGGACTCGGTTGCTGGAGCAGGGAGATGCGGCTTTGAGCTTTTATATAGTTGGACCGACTGCATAAATCCCACTTTTCGCGAAAAGCGCAACGGAACACTCCGACTGTTCTGGAAAACGCATCAAATACCGAGTGTAAAATTG
The DNA here is from genome assembly GCA_963839225.1 of uncultured Acidobacteriaceae bacterium. GTDB lineage: Bacteria > Acidobacteriota > Terriglobia > Terriglobales > Acidobacteriaceae > Telmatobacter. The sequence goes on along the minus strand of CAWIVA010000065.1, from coordinate 7,565 downwards.
TTTTGCATTAGAAACGGCAGATTAGACGGCTGGAAATCTCTAAGAGGATTGACGAATATGCGCGGGAAGAGTCTTATTTCGATTTTTGCGATTGGTTTTTGTTGCCTGACGATGGGGTTGGCGGTTGCGGGCGCTCAGGACGCGAAGGTGACCGGCAACGCTCGCGTGGATCATCTGCTAGGGCAGATGACGCTGGATGAGAAGATCGCGATGATTCACGGGACGGGCGAGGATAACTCGACTTACCAGGGACAGGCCGGGTATTTGCCGGGGGTTAAGCGGCTGGGGATTCCGCCGATGCGGTTTGCCGATGGGCCGCCGGGAGTGTTGACGCGGGTGCCGTCGATTGCGCCGACTTCGACGATGGGGCTGGCGGGGACTTTCAGCCGGGAGGACGCGCGGCTGAATGGAGCGGTGATTGGGCGCGAGGCACGTGCGCGCGGGATCAACGTGGCGTTGCAGCCGTTCATCAATATAGATAGGGATTTGAATTATGGGCGCGGGTATAACACGTTTGGCGAGGATCCGTTTTTGACCGGGGAGATGGGCGCGGCGGAGATTCGCGGGATTCAGGCGCAGGGGGTGATGTCGCAGGCTAAGCACTACGTTGCATACGACACGGATGCGACGAACGTGTCGGTGGACGAGCAGACGCTGCATGAGGTCTATGTGGCTCCCTTTGCGGCGGCCAGCCGGGCGGGAGTTTCGTCGATTATGTGCTCGTATAACAAGGTCAACGGACCTTATTCGTGCGGGAATGCCGACACCTTGAAGAGGATTTTGAAGGGCGAGGTGGGGTTTGAAGGGTTTGTGACCTCGGACTGGGGCGCTACGCACGCGACAGACTTCATCAATGCTGGCCTGGATATGGAGATGAGTGGACCGCTCCCGGTGAGCTTTGCGGGCGTCTCGTATTTTGTAAACGGGCCCAAGCGCCCTGAGCAGGATTGCAATTGCGGAAATCGAGAGGGACGGGCGCTGAGCGCGGATGGGTTGCCTGAAGAGGCAACGGAAAAAAGGCATGGAGACGATTCGCCATTTGAGGAGCCGTGGCCGTCCACCGACCTGAAGAAGCTGGTAGCGAGCGGGGTGGTTTTAGAAGACACAATCACCAGGGCGGCGGGAAGAGTGCTGCTGCAGATGGATAAGTTTGGCTATCTGGACGGGAAGGAAAAGCTGGAGGTTACGCCTTCAGACAATACCGAGGACGCGAAGATCATCGAGAAGACGGCGATCGATGCGGCGGTGCTGCTGAAAAACGAGGGCGGGGCGTTGCCGTTGAAGGCGGAGGACCTGAACAACCTGGCGATGATTGGGCCGGGGGCGGGACAGATTGTTGCCGTGGGACTGACGGGCGAAAAAGCCGTGGGGCTGCCGGCGCTGGAAGTCGGACCGCTGGCTGCGTTGAAAAAGCTGGCGGGAGAGAATGCGCACGTGACTTATGCCGTGGCCGACGAGATGGATGGGACGGCGATTCCGGCGGAGCTGCTGTCGCACTTTGGCGAGCCCGGACTGGAGCGGCGGGTTTGGAACGAGGATTTTGTTACGGTCGATGGGGCCATCAACTTTACGACCGCGGCCGGGACGGCGCTGCCTGCGAATCAGAGCATTGTGTGGACGGGGACGCTGACGGTGCCGGAGAGCGGCAAGTACCGCCTTCATCTGCAACTGCTGGGCTGCTACGGCAAGCTGAAGATCGACGACCAGGTGGTGGATAAGAACTGGTTCAACTTCATTCACGGGGAGCTGGTGCAGGCGGGGCAGGATGGCATTTTTCCGACCACCGACGGGCTCGACAATATGCGCGCGGATATGAAACTGAGCGCAGGGCCGCACAAGATTTATGTGGAGGTGAGTCCGGATAGCTCAAATAATCCGGTGCAGGTGAGGGTGAGCTGGGTGACTCCGCGGCAGCAGGAAGAGAATTATCGCGCGGCGATTGTGGCGGCGAAGCAGGCGAAGACAGCGGTTGTGTTTGCGTGGAGCAGGACGTGGCCGGTTTTCGAGCTGCCGGGGGACCAGGAGAAGCTGATTCGCGATGTGGCCGCGGTGAACCCGAATACGATTGTGGTGCTGAACGTGAGCCAGGCGGTGAGGCTGCCGTGGCTGAACGATGTGAAGGCAGTGCTCGATATGGGCTGGACGGGCGATTTGGGCGGATGGGCCACGGCGAAGGTGCTGCTGGGGCAGGCGAATGCGGGAGGGCGGCTGCCGTTTACATGGCCGAAGCGGGTGGAAGATACGCCGGCAAACGATCCGGCGCACCCTGAGCGCTCGTATAAGGGCGTGGATGGAAAGACGACCTTCAGCGAAGGTGTTCTGGTGGGGTACCGGTGGTTTGATCGTAAGAAGATTGAGCCGGAGTTTCCGTTTGGGTTTGGGCTTTCGTATACCAGCTTTGCGTACTCGGGGATGAAGTCGAGCGTGGCGGCCGATGGCGGAGTGGATGTGGTGGCGCAGGTCAAGAACACGGGGGCCGTGGCCGGGGATGAGGTGGCGCAGGTTTACGTGGAGAAGCCGGAGCACGCGCCGCAGGGAGTGCAGTTTGCCGACGATATTCTCGGCGGGTTTGAGCGCGTTCCGCTGGGGGCGGGTGAGAGCAAAGAGGTTGTGATTCACGTGCCGCTCGGGGAGTTTCAGTACTGGTCTGCGGCGGAGAAAAAGTGGGTGACTCCGGCGGGAAAGCGGAGGATCTGGGTGGGGGGATCGTCGCGAGATCGCAGGCTGGAGGATTTGGTTCGGGTGAAGTGATCCTGTCGAGTATCAATTCAGTTAGAGTGTGGATATGAAAATCCTGCGATTATTGGTGGCGTTTGCGGCGCTTGGATTGATGGTTGTTCGAATAGTTGGACAGTCTGCGCCTGCTGGGCAGCCGTTGCGACTGCACCTCAACTGGCGATTCTCGATACCGATATAGGCGATGACATTGACGATGCTTTTGCGCTGGCGCTGGCGCTGCATAGTCCGGAGCTGCGGCTGCTGGGGGTTACTACGGCTTACGGCGATACGGAGCTGCGGGCGCGGCTGGTGGACCGGTACCTGGGCGCGGTGGGACGGAGCGATATTCCTGTGGCGGCCGGGGTTGCGACGCCGAGCAGCAACATTTGACGCCAGGCCGCTTATGCACTGCAGGCCCCGGAGCGGAAGCACGCCGATGGGGTGGAGTTTCTGCTGGGGCAGATTCGGGAGCATCCGGGGGAGATTACGCTGATTGCGATTGGGCCGCTGAGCAATATCGAGGCGGCGATTGAGCGGGACCCGGCGACATTTAGAAAGCTCAAGCGGGTAGTGCATTATGGGCGGGAGCGTCTATCGGGGGTACGACGACGCAAGTCCGGGCGCGCGCAGCCGCCATCGGCGGAATGGAATATACGCTGCGACCCGGCGGGGTTGAGGGCGCTGCTGGCTGTCGGGGTGCCGGTTTTCATGATGCCGCTCGATTCGACGCAGATTCGGCTGGAGACCAGGAGCGGGAGGCGATTTTTTCTCATGGGTCGCCGCTGACCGACCAGTTGACGCTGCTCTACCACCAATGGATGGGCGGGAATCCGGATCATCCGCTGTCGCCTACGCTGTTTGACCCGGTGGCTGTGACCTATGCCATTCGGCCCGATTTGTGCCCGACGACTCCGATTCGACTGGAAGTTGATGACAAAGGGTTTACGCGGCCGGTGGAGGGGACGCCGAACGTCCAGGTGTGCCTTAAATCGGACGAAAAGGGGTTTCTGGAACTGCTGGTGGGCAGGATTACATCGGATGTGGCGCACTGAAATGGGCGAGGCGGAGCTGAAAGAGTCAAAAAACAGCGAAATTCCTCTAGTGGGGGAGAATTCATTGACCCAACCCCTCTTTCTTGATATTGTTAAAAGGTTCCGCAAGAACGCCTCTCCTTGTGTGTCTCAACGGGTGAGTGCGAATGGGCAACCGAGCCAGGCGGTGATTGGCAAAGGTTAAGCCCCAGGCCAGGTGAATTTAACCGGCCAGACAGGTCCCCGGAATCGCTCTTCTTGCGGAGGGCAGGGGCAACGAGGGGGGAGGAGGGAAGGTGCAAAACAGAAATCGCTACGGAGCCCGCGCGTTCCTCACCTTGGAGGGCTATGCGGGCCGGAACCCGGAAACGGAGTTGGCTTTCCAGTATTGGAAACGCCCGGCCACCGTCCCGGTTCTCGTCTGAAGTTGGAACGAAGGCAGACGCGAAGCAGCAACAACGGGGCTTCTGTGCGCTTAGACGGCCGAATTGCCGTCGAACGCCAGACGGCCCGAAGGTTCTGCGCGCGGCTGAAGCAATTGAATGGTAACGGTTTTTGCGGTAAGGAGTTTCAGTTTGCCTACATTTAATCAGTTGGTACGCAAGGGGCGGACGGCCCCGCGGTACAAGACGGCGTCACCGGCCTTGCAGGCCTCGCCGCAGCGGCGCGGAGTTTGCACCCGCGTGTATACACAGACGCCCAAGAAGCCGAACTCGGCTTTGAGGAAAGTAGCGCGCGTGCGGTTGACGAATGGGATTGAGGTCACCACCTATATTCCCGGCATCGGCCACAACCTGCAGGAGCACTCGATCGTGCTGATTCGCGGCGGCCGTGTGAAGGATCTGCCCGGAGTTCGCTATCACGTGGTGCGGGGAACGCTTGATTCGGTGGGCGTGAACGACCGCAAGCAGAGCCGGTCAAAGTATGGAGCCAAGCGCGCCAAGGGCGCAGCGGCGAAGAAGTAGAAAGGCAAGCTCTCAGCTTTCAGCTCTCAGCCATTGTTCGCGGGAGCAGGCAGCGGTGGGGCTGGCACAAACAAGCTGATAGCTGACGGCTAATAGCTGAAAGCTGATTTTTGAGGATTTATGCCGAGAAAAGGTCACATTGCGAAGCGGGAAGTTGCGCCGGATCCGGTTTATGGGTCCACGCTGGTCACCAAATTTGTGAACTCGATGATGTGGGGCGGAAAGAAGTCGACGGCCCAGGGCATCTTCTACCAGGCGATGAAGACTCTCGAGGAAAAGGGCGGAGGCGACGATGCCCTGAAGCTCTTCAAGAAGGCGGTAGAGAACTGCAAGCCGCTGCTCGAGGTGAAGACGCGGCGCGTTGGCGGTGCGAACTACCAGGTGCCGATCGAGGTGAATCCTGACCGGCGGACCTCGCTGGCCATTCGCTGGCTGATTACCTACGGGCGCAGCCGCGGCGAGAAGGGCATGACCGAGAAGCTGGGCAACGAGCTGCTGGATGCGGCTAACGGGCGCGGCGCGGCGATGAAGAAGAAGGAAGACGTACATCGCATGGCCGAGGCCAACAAGGCTTTTGCGCACTACCGCTGGTAGTAGGTAGGGACTAAGGACCTTAGGGGACCAGGGATTTAGTCGGACAAGAGAGTTAACCGCGGGCGGACAGCTCGCAAGGGAAAATATTCGTGGCTCGTACCGTACCTCTAAATCGTTGCCGGAACATCGGAATCATGGCGCATATCGACGCCGGGAAGACGACTGCGACGGAACGCATCCTTTTCTATACGGGCATTACGCACCGCATAGGCGAGGTGCACGAGGGTACGGCGACCATGGATTACATGGAGCAGGAGCAGGAGCGCGGCATTACCATCACCTCGGCCGCCACGACCTGCACCTGGCGCGATTACCGCATCAACATTATTGATACCCCCGGCCATGTGGACTTTACCGCCGAAGTGGAGCGGAGCCTGAGGGTGCTGGACAGCGCGGTGGCGCTGTTTGATTCTGTTTCCGGCGTGCAGCCGCAAACTGAAACCGTGTGGCGGCAGGGCGACAAGTATAAAGTGCCGCGCATCTGTTTTGTGAACAAGATGGACAAGAACGGCGCAGACTTCGAGCACGTTCTGGAGACCATTCGCAAGCGGCTGGGCGCGCGGCCTGTGGCGTTGCAGATTCCTATCGGAGCCGAGGCTGGGTTCAAGGGCGTTGTTGACCTGATCGAGATGAAGGCGGTTCTGTGGCACGACGAGACCCTGGACGCCGAGTTTTCGGTTGAGCCGATTCCCGCCGCATTGCAAAAGAAGGCCGAGGCCTTCCGCACGCAGTTGATCGAAGTGATTGCCGAGACCGACGATGTGCTGCTGGAGAAGTTCCTGGAAGGCGAAACACCCAGCATCGAAGAACTCAAAGCCGGCATCCGGCAGGCCACCATCGATTTGAAGATATTTCCCGTTCTCTGCGGAAGCGCATTCAAGAACAAAGGCATTCAAACGCTGCTGGACGCGGTGGTCGATTATCTTCCCAGTCCGCTGGATAAGCCTCCGGTTGAGGGCATCAATCCTTCTCATCCCTCGAAAATTGAAATTCGCAAGCCGGACGATAGCGAGCCGCTGGCGGCATTGGCATTCAAAATCATCAACGATCCATTTGGCAAGCTGTGCTTTGTGCGCGTCTACTCAGGCTCGCTCAAGACTGGCGATACGGTGCTGAATCCGCGCACCGGCAAGACCGACCGCATCGGCCGGCTGGTGAAGATGCACGCCGACAAGCGCGAAGACGTTTCCGAGATTCTGGCCGGCGACATCTGCGCCTGCGTGGGCTTGAAGGATCTGAAGACCGGCGATACATTATGTGCTCTGCATCATCCCATTGCGCTGGGTGCGATTACCTTCCCGGAGACGGTGATCTCGGTGGCTATCGAGCCCAAAACCAAGGCTGACCAGGAAAAGATGGGCGTGGCGCTGGCACGGTTGGCCGACGAGGATCCGACCTTCAAGGTTAGGACCGACGACGAGTCGGGGCAGACGATTATCAGCGGCATGGGCGAGTTGCATCTGGAGATTCTGGTTGACCGCATGCGCCGCGAGCACAAGGTGGAAGCCAATGTGGGCGAACCCAAGGTGGCATTCCGCGAGACCATCCGCAAGAAGGCCGACGCTGAAGGTAAGTACATACGCCAGACCGGCGGATCGGGCCACTACGGCCACTGCAAGCTGCGCATTGAGCCCAACGTGCCGGGCGCAGGCTACGAGTTTATCAACGAGATTAAAAGCGGTTCGGTTCCCAAAGAATTCATCAAGCCTATCGACCAAGGTGTGCAGGGAGCCATCGAACTGGGAATTCTAGCCGGCTACCCGCTGGTGGACGTGAAAGTGACGCTCTATGACGGCAGCTACCACGAAGTGGACTCCGATGAAATGGCATTCAAGATTGCCGGCTCGATCGCGTTCAAGGAAGCCGCGCGCAAGGCCTCGCCGGTGCTGCTGGAGCCGGTGATGGCGGTTGAAGTTACCGTTCCCGAGGAGCACATGGGGACGATTATCGGCGACATCAACTCGCGTCGGGGACGGATCGAAGGGATGGAGCACATAGGCGGCTCGCAGGTGATCAAGGCGATCGTCCCGCTGAAGGAAATGTTCGGTTATGTGAATGACATTCGTTCGTCCACGCAAGGCCGCGCGTCGTATTCAATGCAGTTTGCACGCTACGAAGAGGCGCCGCGGATGATTGCCGATGAGATCATCGGCCGGTTGCAGGGCAAGTAGGGTCAGGTTTTGGGGCTGGAGCCGGATAGCCGGCGCCCCGAGTTGAAACGTGCAGTACAAGCTATGAAAGGGAATTGGGACTTTTA
>CAWIVA010000064.1:0-41562 GCA_963839225.1 uncultured Acidobacteriaceae bacterium | reverse complement strand
GTGTGACTGCGGACCGTCTTCACGAATGAATTGGCCGATCTGGAATTCGCGCAGCTTCTGGATCACCCAGGGACCGATGAAGAGCGTAATCAGCAGCGCAGTAAGCGAAGCAAAGGCAGTGCGAAAGGTGAGGTAGCGGAAGATCCGGAACGGGTGAAAGTACGGATACAGCTTTTCGTAGAGCAGCCAATAAAACAAGTGGCCTCCAGAGCCGGAACAAGGCGGGTTTCAGCTTGATTTTACAGTCCGGGGCTCCCGGCAGGTGGAAGCGCCATTTCAGTCCGGCTCCGCTGGCGAGTTAACCGCCCCGATTCCGCTCTTCACAATATCGATTGCCTGTTCCAGATGCACACCGCGAGAGCCTTTGACCAACACCACGTCACGCGGCTGCAAATTCTGCAGCAGCCATAGTCCGGCAGCTTTTGCATTGGGCAGGAACAGCGCGGCTACTCCACCTGAGCAGGCTGCCGCAGCCAGATGTTCGGCATTGCCACTCACGCCAACCACAAGGTCAAGTCCGGCTTCGACTGCTGCTCGGCCACAAACGGCGTGCAGCGCTGGTCCTTGCGCGCCCTGTTCCAGCATCTCGCCGGCTACCAGAATCCTGCGTCCCGCCGGGCGCTGCCAGGGTACGAATCATGGAGCTTAGCGCCTCAGGATTCGAGTTATAGCAGTCGTTCAAAATGGTTGCGCCGCCAATCTCGATCAACTGGCCGCGTTTGTCACCGGCAGTCAGCCTTTCGAGCGTTGAGACGGCCGCATCCAGTTCGACGCCGGCTTCCAAAGCTACGGCCAGTCCGGCCAGTGCGTTCAATGCGTTGTGCGCGCCTAGCATGTGCAGGGTGAGTTTGCCCTCGCGTTCTCGGGCGCGAAACTTCAGATGCAATCCCGTCAGGTCCTCGCTTAACTCCAGTAGTTGCGGATCGGCGACGGGGCCGGAGCCGAAATAAACCGCACGTCCCTGAAAGTTGCGGCCGAATTGCGAAACATAAGCATCGTCGCCGTTGAGGAAGGCCACGCCGGTCGAGGGCAGTGCCGCCACCAGCTCGAACTTGGCGCGAGCAATGCCGGCCTGGCAATCCGCAAAGTTCTCAATGTGCGCCGTGCCTACGTTGGTCACCACTCCCCAGTCGGGGGAAGCAATCATCGCCAGCGCGGCAATCTCGCCGGGGTGGTTCATGCCCATCTCGACCACCGCAATCTCGTGCTCCGGCTCCAGGCGCAATAATTGCAGCGGCAACCCAAATTTGTTATTCAGATTGCCCTGAGACTTGAGCACATTGAATTTTGCACCCAGCGCGGCGGCCACGGCTTCCTTGGTGGTGGTCTTACCTGCCGAGCCGGTAATAGCCACAACCCGCCTGCCCCACTGGCGGCGCACATGTGCGGCCAAACCCTGCAGCGCAAGCAGCGGGTCTTCGGCGATCAGCAGCGGGACGGCCAGCGCCGCATCGGGCAGTGTAGCCACCAGCGCGCGCGATACCACCGCCGCAACGGCTCCGCGCTTAAGTGCCGCATCCACAAAGTCATGCCCGTCCAGCCGCTCACCGCGCACTGCAAAAAACAGCTCGCCGGGGGCAACAGTGCGCGAGTCGATGGAATAGCCGCACACCTCAAGCGCACCGGCGTTGGCCGCGTTCGCCGGCGCTTCCAGCACTGCGCCTGCGCTGATTGCCGCCTCTGCCAATGAGAGTTTCATTGCCCTTTACCATATCCCATTTCGAAGCCTATTTCCGTGAGCGCCCGAGCCGCAATCTCCGCATCGTCGAACGGAATAACTCCGGCGGCGAGAATTTGCTCCTTCTCGTGACCTTTGCCGGCGATCAAAACCACGTCGCCGGCAGCAGCTTCTTTGAGCGCCAGGCGAATGGCCGAGGCGCGGTCCGGCTCGACGGTGTAGCGCACTCCGCTTTGTATTAATCCTGGCTCAATCTCGGCCAGAATCGCCAGCGGCTCCTCGGTACGGGGATTGTCGCTCGTGGCCACCACAAAGTCGCTGCCCGCGCCGGCAGCGTGACCCATTTTCGGCCGCTTGGATCGGTCGCGATCGCCGCCACAGCCGAAGAGCGTAATCACGCGACCGCCGGATTGCGACGTCATCTGCCGCGCCAGTGCGGTCAGATTGCGCAGAGCATCGTCGGTATGGGCGTAGTCCACAATCACGGTGAAGGGCTGTCCCGCGTCGACCGATTGAAAGCGGCCGGGAACCGGCTTAAGTTCCGGAACCGATGCGATCAACTGCGCAAACGGCACCCCCCGCGCATGAGCCGCCGCGAGCGCCGCCAGCAGGTTGAGAATGTTCACCTCGCCGGCCAGATGCGAGTTCACCTTTGCCTCGCCTGCACGAGTTTTCAATTCGAGAACCGCGCCACCCGGAGTAAGCGAGTGGCTGGCGGCGCGCCAATCGCCCATGCCGATTCCATAGGTGCGGATTTGGGCCCCGGCCTTTTGCGCCGCTGCGGCCAGCTCTTCCGCGTGTGGATCGTGCGCGTTGATCACTGCCACTCGCGGCGCAGGATAAACCGTGCCGTCGAAGAGCAGCCGTTTGGCCGCGAAATACTTTTCCATCGTCTGGTGATAATCGAGGTGGTCGCGGGTGAGATTGGTAAAAACGGCCACGTCAAAGTTCACCCCGGCAGCGCGGCCCTGGTCGAGCGCATGACTTGAAATTTCTGTAACCAACTCGGTGGCTTCGCGCTCCACACCCTCGGCCATCAACTCAAAGAGGTCACGCGATTCGGGAGTGGTGTGAACGCTTGGGCGCACATCGCCAGCCACATGGTACTCAATAGTCCCCACCAGCACGGTCTTTCGGGCAGCCGTATTCAGCAGCGCTTCAATGAGAAATGCGGTAGTGGTTTTTCCGTTCGTGCCGGTGATGCCTGTCGCGGCCAACACGCGTTCCGGATGGCCGAAGAATGCGGCCGACGCCTGTGCCAGCGCGCGCCGCCCATGTTCGACCTCCAGCACGGGAAGGCCAGCCTCGAAAACGAGCAGATGGTCGAAGGTTGGCGATGAGTCGGTAATGATTCCTAGCGCGCCCGCGGCAATGGCTTTCTCAACGTAACGATTGCCGTCCGTCGAGCCGCCCTTCATGGCCACAAAAACAGAGCCCTTGTGCACACGGCGCGAGTCATACTCCACGCCGGTCACCGGCTCAGTGGAGCCGCCGCCCGCTCCAATCGCGCTTACTTCTTCAGTCAGATCGTTCCACTTCATCACGTGATCAATTGTAGTTTGTTGGAGCGTTCAGAATCCTTCCGCTCACGGATAGGTTTCGACAAACGCTGTGAGACTGTCCGTAAAGGTTCGGCAGCCTTCCGGTCCGCCTTCAACCTCCGTGAGCAGAAGCACAGCCAGGGCGATTTTCATGGCGTCATACTCCGAAGTTGCCTCGCTCTCCAGCGTGAAAAAGCGCGTATGCATCATGCAGCCGTAGATGCCGCACGTGATTGCGAAGGGCGCAGAGCGCGTATCGCGTTCAAGCGTGATGCGCGCCTCCTGCGGATGCTCTTCGTCGCGAAGAATTACTCCTTCCTCTGACCCCTTTTGGCCGAGAGTCGCGCCGTTTTCGAATGGGTACCATATCGACATGGTCTGAGCTTAGCGCAACGGGGGAAATCTAATAAATGAAAAATTCCGAGAATACGCAAAATTAGTTCTTGACATGCAACCTTATGGTTGCCTATCATTCCGACAATGGGCGCTGACGTGGACAAAGTTTTCAAGGCGCTCGCTGCTTCCGAGCGTCGGCTGCTGCTTGATCGGCTGAGGGCAGACAACGGGCAAACCCTGGGTCAACTTTGTGTACATCTGGAGATTTCGCGCCAGGCCGTAACCAAACACCTCAAGCTGCTGGAAGAGGCAAATCTTGTCGCAACCATCCGGCGGGGCCGGGAGAAGCTGCACTTTCTGAATCCCATGCCGATTCACGAGATTGCCGAGCGCTGGATTGATAAGTACGAGCGGGGACGATTGCGCGCTCTCGCGGAGCTGAAAAAACGACTCGAAGGAGAAAACGATGGCTGAATCTCAGTTTGTTTATGTGACCTTTATCCGCACCACGCCCGAGAAACTATGGCGGGCACTGATGGAACCGGAATTTACTCGTCGATATTGGATGGGAACAACGCAGGAATCCGAGTGGAAGCCGGGCGCCTCGTGGCGGCTTATCAAGCCGAACGGGAGCGTTGCCGATAGCGGCGAGGTGCTGGAGATCGAACCCCACAAGCGTTTGGTCCTCAAGTGGCAGAATCATATGTTTCCCGAGATGACCGCTGAAGGCTTTTCGCGTATGACCTACGAGCTCGAGCAGATGGGCGAAAACGTCAAGCTTACGGTCACGCATGAAATGGACAAGCCCGACTCGAAGCTCATCAAGGCAGTTTCCGGTGGATGGCCGATGATTCTTGCCAGCCTCAAGAGCCTGCTTGAAACCGGTGAATCGTTGGAAGGAACGCGGAAGTGGCCGGAGGGATTGTAAAAGCTCCCGCCAGGGGACGCATGGACTACCGCCCGCAGCGAACCACAATCTGCGTTCCGGGGGCGACCATCGTCCCTGGAGCGGGAGCCTGTTCGCGTACTGAGCCGCTGCCGGAGATGTGCACTTCCAGCCCCGCGGCCGCAGCCTGCTCAATGACCTTGCGCACCGGCAGCCCGAGGAGCGATGGAACCCGAAGACTTTGAGCGTCCAGGATCATCACCGCAGCCGTCAACTGCGCGTTGCCCTTGGTGGCGGCTGACGGCGGAGTTGTGGATACGGTCTGCAAACTGGCATAGTTTGTCTTAGAATTCGCAGTTTGATTCGGCGGCGCGGCTGTCTGGTTTGACGTCTTTGTTTGGCCCTGCGCCGAGTTCTGGCTCTGAGTGCCAATGCGCAGTGGGTCGTCATTGGGCAACTCGTTGGCCGCTGCATAGAGCGCCTCGATATCGCCGGTATTCTCTCGCGCGGCATCTTCCACAAAGGGAGGACCAGACTCTTGCGTTGATTGAGGCGCGCGCACGTCAATATCGTGAGGTACGGCCAGATACTCGAGCACCTGCTGCGCCACTTCGGAAAAAACCGGCGCGGAAACGCTGGCGCCGTAGTAATCGCCTTTGGGATTATCCATGATGACGGCCACGGCAATGACCGGATTGTTGACCGGCGCGATGCCCGCAAACGAGGCGACGTGCATGGTCTTGGAGTAGGTGCGCGTGGCTGGATCGATCTTTTGCGCCGTGCCTGTTTTGCCGCCTGAGGAGTAGCCGTTGAGCTGCGCCTGCTTGCCGGTGCCGAAGAGCACCACGCCTTCCATCATCTTGCGCATCTGGGCTGCAGTCAGCGTGGAGAGCACGCGGTGCGCGCCGGGGGGCAACGGATTGGGCAGGTCGCCGCCCGGCTTGAAGGGCGCCCTTTGCAGGGGGGCGGCCCTTTGGTTGGGAGTGGCGGGATCAAGTTGCCCCGGCATCAGCACGTGCGGCGGCAGGTAAACTCCTCCGTTGGCGATAGTGGAAACCATTGAGACCAGTTGCAGCGGGGTAACCGCAACTTCCTGGCCAATGGCGATGGAGCCAATCGACGACGGTCCCCACTTGTTTACCGGCCGCAGCAGGCCGCGGGTCTCGCCAGGCATCTCCGCGCCGGTGCGGCTCCCAAATCCGAAGTCGCGAACGTATTGATAGAAGCGGTCCTGGCCCACTTTCATCGCCAGCTTGACAGCGGCCACGTCGCTGGAATGCTCCAACGCCTCGTGGACTGGGATGCGCCCAAAGTGTTCGCCCTTGTCGTCGTGAATGATTCGGCCGCCGGACATCTTGATCTGGCCGCCCTGGCAATCGATCGATGTCGTCGGGCGAGGCGACGTGCTGTTCAAGCGCGGCCGAGTAAGTAACCAGCTTGAAGGTCGAGCCGGGCTCATAGACGTCGCTCACGGCGTGATTGCGCAGCAGCTCCGGCGTAGTGTGGCGGAAAGAGTTGGGATTGAAGGTGGGACGAATGGCCAGCGCCAGAATCTGCCCGGTGTGCACGTCCTGTACCACCACGGTGCCGTTCTCCGCCTGGGTGCGCTCCATGGCATGGTCCAGCGCCCGCTCGGCCAGGAACTGAATATTCTCGTCGATGGTGAGCACCAGGTTCTGGCCCGGCTCGGGATCGTGCTCGCTCGAGCCCAGCACCGTGCGCCGCGCATCCATGGCCGTATACATGCGGCCGGGAACGCCGTGCAATTGCGCTTCGAATTTCTGCTCCAGGCCGCCCAGGCCGTTGTCGTCCATGCCCACATAGCCCAGCACCTGCGCGGCAATCTCGTTGTCCGGATAGAAGCGCTGGAACTCTTTCTTGAAGTAGATGCCCTTGATGCTGCCGAGGCGTTGCCTTGACGCGCGCGGCGCAACTTCGGGCGTTACGCGGCGCGCCACCCAGGCAAAGCTGTGGCCGTTGTTCGAGGCGGGCGGCGATTTGCTCTTCGCGTGGTCAGCGCGTCTTCGGGATCGGTATGCACCATGGCGGCCAGTGCGCTGCGCGGCGGCTCTGCTTGTCGTCGATCTCGGTGGGGACGGCGTAGATGGAGTCCACCTGCACGGTCATGGCCAGCTCGTGGAGGTTGCGGTCGTAAAGCACGCCGCGCCGCGGAGCCACCTCAAAGGTGCGCTGCTGCTGCTTCTGAGCGCGCTCCACAAACTCCTGGTGGCGCACCACCTGCAGTACAGAAGAGCCGGCCGGCAATCAGCGCACGCCCAAGCCAGAAAAAACAGGCAGATGAGCCAGAAGCGCGATCGCCTGAGAGGCACGCTGCGCGCCGGCGTTGGTGCGGTTCCGGTTGGCTCGAACGGCTGCCTGCATGCAGAATCGCTCCGAGCTTAGAGATTTCAGCTGCGCGTCTCGAGCTTGAGCTGCGCTACGGCAGGCGCCGGAGGAGTCACCTGGGCAATGGCCGGGAGCACCGAGCTCAGGAGCCGGCGTTGGGATGAATCACCTGGCCGGGCTGCGGCTCCGCCAGACCCAACTCGCGGGCCATGGGATCGATGCGTCCCGGCTGGGTCAATCTGCGCCTCAGTCAGACGCAACTGGCGGTTCTCTTCGCGCAACTGGTCCAGCACCTGCTTCTCCGACTCCACGCGATAGCCGCTCTCGATGGCGCTAGAAGTGCTGCAGGCCGTAGACCATCACCAGCAGAAGAGGACGGCGATGGCCGCGGAAAACGATTCGCATCTGGCGTGCCCGCACCGGATCCGGCGCCTTGACCAGCCGCGAATTGTCGAAGCGCTTGGCAAAAAAGAACTCCGGCGTGCGCACGCCGCGCCGGCGCAGCGGCTGCAGGGCCATGAGCTCGGCGTTGCGCTCTGCAACCCGCGCACCCGCAGCCGCGGCCCGCTTCGTAACAGTCGACATGATAGTTGTGGTGCATGCCGCCATGGTTCTCTCCAGCAGAGTCAGGATAGGGTCAGGGTTCAGGGATTAGATCGTCTGCAATCCTCTGCCGTTCCTTTGTCCAGTCCCTGCCCTGAGTCCCTGTTCCTGTCTTTCCGCCGCTCTCAGCTTTGCGCTTCTTGAGCGGGGGTTGCGCTCGATCTCTTCTTCGCCGGCAGTGATCGGCTTTTTTGTCAAGATTTCCCAGATTCCTTTTTGCGCGCCTTCGCGCAGACTGTCTTTTGCAATGCGATCTTCAAGAGAGTGAAAGCTGATGACCACCAATCTTCCGGAGGGCTTAAGCAACTTGGGTGCGGCCTCAGCAGCGCCTCGATTTCATCCAACTCGCGATTTACATAGATACGAAGCGCTTGAAAGGTTCGGGTCGCCGGATGAATGTGCTCATGTTTCATTGGCGGGGCGGCTGAGGCTACGATCCGGGCTAACTGCCCCGTGGTTGTAACCGGCCGCCCGCGCACAATGGCTCTGGCGATTCTCCGCGACCTCCTTTCCTCTCCGTATTCGTAAATTAGGTCTGCAAGCTCGCGCTCGCTCAGCCTCATTCACCACTTGTTCGGCGGTTGGGCCGGAGCGCGTGTCCATGCGCATATCCAACGGCCCATCCGCCTGAAAACTGAATCCTCTGTCGCGCCTCGTCAAACTGCAGGCTGCTGACTCCAAAGTCGGCCAGCAAACCATCCACGGAAGCCGGCTTCACGTGCTCTTCAATGGCGCTGAATGCCTCGCTCATCGAGCGTCACTTGCGGCGCCTTGCTGCCCAGCTCGTTCGCAACCCTGTCCAGCCGTGTCTTTGCCAGTGCCATGGCTTCGGCATCCCGGTCAAATGCGATCAGGCGCCCCTCGGCCCCAGCTGCCGGACAATCCCTTCGGCATGCCCGGCCAGCCCCAGCGTGCAGTCCACATAAGTTCCGCCTGCGCGCACATTGAGAAATTCGATCGCTTCTTTGAAAAGAACCGGCACATGGCGCTCATTCGACTTCGTCATGCGCTCCCCCTGGGGGGTATCTGTTTCAACTGCGCGGCTTCAGAATCTGCTTCAATGCCTGGCGATCTTCCGGCGTTAATGCGTTGGCCGGCAAACTCTCTTCCAGATTCTTGAGGTTTTGAACCTCCAGGTAGTGCATCTTTCCGCGAACGGCAACTTCCCCATTCAACTTTGCCGATTCCCGCAAAATCTGCGGCAACACCACCCGGGCCTGTTTGTCCATCTCCACCTGCTGGCCGTAGTAGCTGGTCAGATTCAGGTACTTGTCCACGGCGTCGTCCATGGTGCTCGATTCAGCCAAAAGCGCTTCCTGCTTTTCCCACTCCGGCAACGGCCATATCTGGGCGCTCTGTCCGTCCTGCGAGGTGATATAGAACTGGGTCACGCCCGCATCATCCAGAATTTTCTTGAACGGACCCGGGAGTTTCAGCCTCCCGCCGTCTTCGACCTTCGCTGGATGGTTACCGCGAAACGCTTCCATTTCCCTTTGTCCCTCGCGGCTGACTTCTTATTGCCTGCCGCTTGTTCCCGTGTCCATTTCGGTTTGCAAGGCTGGTTCACCTCGCTGTTTGGCGCTACAAATCTGTTTGGAGAGAATGGATTGCGAGTAGACTTGCTTTGGGAGTTGGTTCAGCGGGTTTCAACTCGACTCCATTGCGCTCCATTTCACTCCGTTTAACTCCACAGAGGCGATAGTACCCCGTATCGACCGTCGCGTCGAGTGAAAAATCTGTGGAAAGTTAGGTATAGAGCGGGCGATTCAATCAAGGTCTACGCGTAGATATTTAGAAACCAGCAACCACAACATGTGGTGTTTACTGCTTTGGTTCCGCTACTAGACAGAGTGCTCAAGACATGATAGGAGAACAAAAGGCGAAGAAAATTCTGCTGAGTGCTTGGTTGACCTTGGCGATCACTCGCAGCGCTTCGCTCTAATTACAATTTTGCGGCGACTATTTTGTTGCACCGATTCCGCGCCGTCGCGCGCGTTCCAACACCAACTTCATTAGATAGAAAAGCACCAGCATATTTACCGTCAGCAGGCTTACCCTGATCCAGGTCAATTTGTGAAGAAGCTCTATGACCTCGAAGGGCAGGAACGACGCAGTGATAGCCAGGGTCAGGTACTCCGCCCAGGCTTTCTCAAGATACAGGCCGATTCCCTCGATCAGATCCAGACCGGCATAGATAAAGCCCACTTCGCCAATCCGCCGCAGCATGCGGTCATTCACGAGGGACGCTTTTTCCAGGATGAAGTTGACCAGGCGGGATTCTGGGTTGAAGCGCATGTGATTGGCCAGATGTTCCAGCAGATCGCTCACATTCTTGTGCACCAGGCGCAGCGCCCCCACGCCAACGGCAATAAACAGCAGCGCCTGGGCCAGCTTAAAGGCCGCGATGAGGATGAGCCATCGATTGTGGTGCCGGGGCTTCGATAAAGAATGCGATGAAGAATCGGTCATGATCTGGGGGAAAAACCGTTTGGAACCCTCTGCTATTTCTTACGTTACCCGATGCGCAGCGGATCTCCTAACCACGCGCTCGCGTCACGGCTCCCGTCCGGCAACGGTGACCGCCGAATCAGTGCTTCAATTCTTCAGCGTCAGCAGGCGGTAGCGATCCACTACATTGCCGTCAACGATCAACCCGGAGATGCGGCGCGCATTCCAGATGCTCACCGTTGGGTCGCCGTCCACGATCAGAATATCGGCTCGGCGCCCGGGAGTGATTTGTCCCAGCTCGTTCCACCCGAATTGCAGCGCATAGTTATTCGTGGCCGCGGCCAGAGCCTCGCGAGGGCTGAGTCCAAGGCGAACCAGCAGTTCAAGCTCGGTATGCAGGGAGATGCCTGCCATGGTGCCCATCGCCGACGAGCCGGAAGCGGCAAGATAGTGCGGGAAAGCGGAGAAGATGGTTTCGTTGATGCGCCACAGCTGCATTGCCGTTTGATCAGCCTTCTTGCGCTGGCCTTCTTCCAGGTAGCGCTGCGCCATTGCGGGCAGATGGCGCGCCCAGTAGGGCAAAGGATAGTCCACCTCGCCCGTCGAGCGGTTGGAGGGCTCGAACATGCGGGCTGGATCGAGCAGCCGCGCGGCCGGCTCCTTCCATAGGTTGCGATGCTCCGGCAATTCGAGATAGAAGAGGCTGAAGGCAGGCATAAGCGCGGCATGGTGCGCGGCCAGAAATCTGGCGTAGGCGCGCACGTGCGAGTCGTTTGGCGGCAGACGTTGGGAGTAATCGTATGCTGTAGCCGCGGGCGGCCCTTCGGGTGTATCAACCAGCGGCCGCTGCAGTTCGTCCGGAATCACGCCCAGTGCATAGCGGTTCATCCCCGGCAGCGCATCTACACCGGCCTCGATGCCTACATCGTAAGGCGTGGAGACAAACTCCCCGTATGTAGCCAGCCCCATCTGGTGAGCGTGAGCAATGATCCACTGGGTATTGGCAGCGGTCAGGTCGTGGCCCAGCAAGAGGACCCTGGTGCCCAGCCCGGCGGTATCGGTAAGCTGGCGAGCGGTATCCTCAGGGCTCAGCTCGGTTGGACGGAGGCCCTCCCGCAGCTTGAGAGTCCACTCCGGACGCTTAGCCAGCAGGCTCCAGTTGTCTGTGGTACCGACTGAATCAATGTAATAAAGATGGGGACTGGGATTGGCGCTAAAATCGATCACCCCGTGCCGGTAGTCATTGCGAACCACCACCGTGGTCACGCCCATATAGAGATTGGCATTGGCCTGGCCCTGCGAGTTCATCCCGGCATAACCGTCCACCAGCCCGGGAATCAAGATATTTTCCCGTGCAGTCGATCACCCGGGCGCCCTGGGGATCAGTACAGCCCCTCGGTAACCCACCTCGGCAATGCGCCCATCGCGGATTATGACGATTGCATCCTTTAAATCTCTTGCCGAGTGGCCCCAGTCGGTCACGTCCACTACAGTGCCGCCGGTAAGAACCAGGGGAACCGAGGCCTGCACTTTAGGAAAACCGCGTATTCGGCGTCTGTGCCCAGGCCAGCACACTCGCCAGAACCCCGACCAGAACCGATCCAGTCACAACTGGCAAGAAAACACGAGAGTTCGCATATGAAAAACTAGTCTGTTGTGGATTGTCGCACAGCGAGTTCACGCAGCGGGCCCAATCCCGGCACAATCAAGCCGCATCGATCTCACGATGGTTCGCAGAGATTTGGTTACTATTGGTTCCTAGCTGGCAACCAGAGTCCTGCGCACGCGCCGCGCACAGCAGCGGCAGCACCTGGGCCTGAGCTTCGTCCACCGTCAAACCGTGCCTTGCGCGCAGCTCCGCCACTTTGCCGTGCTCGATAAATTTGTCAGGCCAGCCGATGCGTACCACCGGTACGGTGGATCCCATCTCCTCCAGCGCCTCAATCACCGCGGAGCCAAAGCCACCCATCTTCACGTGATCCTCAAAAGTGACAAAGGCTGCCACGCGCCGCGAATATTGCTCCAGCACCTCCAGGTCCAGCGGCTTGACGAAGCGCGGATTGATGACCGCGGCCGAATAGCCAATGTACTCCAACCGTTCAGCCAGTTCGCGCGCCATGGTAACCATCGGACCCAGACCGAGAATGGCCACGTCCGAGCCATCCTTGATTACTTCGGCCTTGCCCACGGGAATCGCTTGCGGCTCGGCCTTGCGCTCACTCCAGTAACAGCTCCACGAGGATAACGAATGGCGCTGGGTCCGGGAATCTCCAACGCGGTCTTCATCATGTCGGCCAGTTCGTCCTCGTCCTTGGGCGCCATCAACACTATCCCCGGAATGCCGCGCAGATAGCTGATATCGAACAGGCCATGATGCGTCGGTCCATCGTCGCCGGAGAGTCCGGCGCGGTCCATGCAGAAGAGCACCGGCAGCTTTTGCAGGCAAACGTCGTGCACCATGGGATCGAAAGCCCGCTGCAAAAAAGTCGAGTAGATGGCGCAGACAGGCCGGTAAGCCCTGTGTGGCCATGCCCGCGGCAAAGACCACCGCGTGCTCCTCGGCGATGCCCACGTCAAAATACCGCTTGGGATGGCGCGGCCTGAAAAGATCCAGTCCCGTGCCGCTGGGCATGGCCGCCGTTACAGCGACAATGCGATCATCTTTATCGGCCAGGCCAGCCAGGGTTGTGGCAAAAACTTCAGAGTAGCTTGGCAATCCGGCCGGCTCGGTCATACCGGTCTCGGGATCGTAAGGTCCAAGGCCGTGAAACTTCTTCTTCTTTTCCAGAGCCGGCTGAAAGCCGCGCCCCTTTTGCGTCAGTACGTGCAGCAGCACGGGCCGGTCGGCACCCTTGAGAAACCTGAAGGTCTCCACCAGCAGCGGCAGATTGTGGCCGTCAATCGGGCCAAAGTACTGCAGTCCGAACTCCTCGAACATCATCGATGGCCACAGCAGTCCCTTGGCAGCTTCTTCAGCGCGGCGCGCCACTTCGGCTGCTGTCTTGCCGCCGAAACGCTCGATGATGCGGTGGGCCGAGTCGTGCAGGTGCTGGTAGTGCTCATTGGTGACGATGCGATGGAAGTAGCTGGCGATGGCGCCCACATTGCGATCGATCGACCACTCGTTATCGTTGAGCACCACGATCATCCGCTTGGTCTGCGCGGCAATATTGTTCAGCGCTTCAAAAGAAATTCCGTTGGTAAAAGCCGCGTCGCCGGCCACGGCAATCACGTGCTCCTTGCCACCTGAGAGATCGCGGGCCACGGCCATTCCTAAAGCGGCGGAGAGCGCCGTGCCTGCGTGCCCCGCTCCGTAGCAATCGTGCTCGCTTTCGGTGCGCAACATAAAACCGTTCAGCCCGCCCTGCTGGCGTATCGTCCCGAAGCGCTCCAGCCGCCCGGTAATAATCTTGTGAATGTAAGCCTGGTGGCTCACGTCGAAGAGCAGTTTATCTTCGGGGGTATTGAAGACTGTGTGCAAAGCCAGAGTCAGTTCCACCACGCCCAGGTTCGGTCCCAGGTGGCCGCCGGTCTTGGAGAGCGTCTGAATCAGAAACTCGCGGATCTCCTCCGCCAGCTCCGTCATCTGCGCCATGCTCATGCGCTTCAGGTCGGCGGGCGAGTGGATCGAGTCCAGCAATGTTCCCATCGTTACCTCTCAGCGAAAATGGTCTGAAATCGAAGAAAAATCCTTCTCACTCCCCAGCCATTCAATGCGTCACTCCCAGCCCCTAGTATACGTGGACTGGACTCCTGCTCTGAACGATTAGACGGTTATGCCGCGGCGACGTTTCAGGGCGGGAAGAGAGGCTGAAAGTGGATCAGAAGTCAATATCTAATCGGTATGGTGCATATTAAACGAAGGTATGAGCCATTGGAAGAGCAGGGTTGCGGCCAAGCCTCCCGCAACTTGCGCGGCAATGAATCCAGTCACATCCAGCGGCCGTATTCCCGCAAAAGTATTACTGACCGATCGAGCCAGTGTCACAGCGGGATTCGCGAAGGACGTAGATGCAGTGAACCAATATGCCGCCGTGATGTAGGCGCCGACAGCATAGCCAACAGCGGAGGGCCGCTTCCGTGCGCATCCCCAAATCACCGTCATCAGCCCGAAGGTGGCTATGAACTCGCTGAAGAGTTGAGCCGGACCGCTGCGGACGCGTACCGAGACTGACATCACAGGCAAGCCGAACATTAGGTGAGCGGCGGTCACCCCGGCAAAGGCTCCGGCCAGTTGCGCAAGAATATAGGCCGGGACTTCGCGCCACGCAATGCCGCCCAGCCATGCATCGGCCAGAGTGACGATGGGATTCAAATGCAGCTCCCGGAGATAGGACCGAGGGCGAGAATAAGCGCGACCAGCGCCGCGCCGGTGGCGATAGTATTCGCCAGCAGAGCGATGGCCACGTTTCCCGCAGCCAACCGTTCTCCCATGATCCCGGACCCAACCACGGCGGCCAGAAGAAACAGGGTTCCGATGAACTCCGCAACAGAGCGGCGGTGAAGGTCATTTTTCATTGCCGGCCAATTTCGTCGAGTTCACTCTGTAAGGCAAGATTCTCCAAGGTCGAAAGCGGCAACGCAAGAAACAGGCCGATGCGCCGGTCGAGAATCGTAAACGCATCGCGAAAGGCGCGGGCTATCTCTTCCGGCGTACCCTTCACCGCCGCCGGATCGGGAACTCCCCAATGAGCGGTCATCGGCTGATCCGGCCAGAAGGGACACGCCTCTTTCGCTGCGTTATCGCAAACCGTGAAGACAAAGTTCATCTTCGGCGCGTCCGGCGCTACAAATTCATCCCAGGACTTGCTGCGAAATCCCGCGGCCGGAATTCCCGCAAGCTCGATTTGTTTCAGCGCTTCCGGTCTTACTGTTCCTGACGGATGACTGCCGGCGCTGTAGGCCGTGAATGCGCCTTTGGCCTTATGGTTCAGTATTGCCTCCGCCATGATGGAGCGCGCGGAGTTGCCCGTGCATAGGAATAAAACGTTGTAGTGGGCAGGCGCGGATGTGGGCATAATGGTCACTCCTTCTCGGCGGCGCCGGGCTTCGTTGCGCGGATAAACGCGCTGTGAAACTTGCCTTCAATCAGCGGGGCAATCGCGTCTACGTCAACTCCCGCTTCCTCCAGGAAATGACGTGCATCTTCCACGTTGTAAGTTCGCGTTGTTTCAAGGCCGATTTCGCCGAACCCTGCGCCGAGCAGCTTGGCGCGATACTCCGACTCCTCCAGCGCCCCTGCAATGCATCCGACCCAAAGCAGCATGCTCTTCCGAACAGCGTCGGGAACCTCGCCTCGCACCACCACATCGGAAACCGCAAATCGCCCGCCGGGACGAAGCACGCGGAGTGCTTCCCTCAAAACCCGCTCCTTGTCCGCGGATAGATTGATCACGCAATTCGAGATCACCACGTCCACGGAATTATCCGGCAGCGGAATATTCTCCATCTCGCCCTTCAGAAACTCCACGTTCTCCACGCCCGCCTTGAGTTGGTTTTCGCGCGCCAGCGCCAGCATCTCATCGGTCATGTCAATCCCGTAAGCTTTGCCCGTGGGGCCGACCCGGCGCGCGGAGAGCAACACGTCAATACCGCCGCCTGAGCCAAGATCGAGCACCACCTGACCCGGCTTCAACTCGATCAGCGCAGTCGGATTGCCGCATCCTAGCGACGCCAGCACGGCCTTCTCCGGAATCAGCCCCTTATCGTCGGCGCTGTAGAGATTGGTGGTAATCGGGTCGCAACAGCGCAGGGCTGGATCGCAACAAGCGGCCAGGCTTCCCGTCTCGGCAACCGCGCGGGCGGCGCCCCCATATTTGCGCTTCACAGCCTCTTTGACTTCAGCATTGGCGTTCATTCGGGATCTCCTCATATACGCAAAGGCGAATATATATCCGTCTGGACACATCTGTCAATCCGTATATTATTGAGGCATGAGCTCTCGTCCTAAATCCTCGCCCCTGGTTCCGCTATTCGGTGCTCTGGCCGATCGCACCCGCCTGCGCCTGCTCAACCTGATTGCGGGCCGCGAGGTTTGCGTCTGCTACCTGGTCGAGATCCTGCGGCAAAGCCAGCCCAAGGTTTCCAGGCATCTGGCCTACCTGAGAAAGGCTGGAGTGGTGGCCGCGCGAAGAGAAGGAAAGTGGATGCATTACCGCCTTGAGCGGCCGGACGACGCGGCAGCCGGCGCCATCCTTGCCGCCACGCTTGATTCGTTGAAGATGGACCGGGAGATGCAGGCAGACCTGGCTCGCCTGAGCCGCGCCTGTTGCCAGCCCGCGCGTTTCATTACCCTACAGGGTGCTCCCATGCCGGCTCGCGCGGAAATGAACTTAGCCTGAGTATCAGGAAATTGTGCGATTCGTTCTTCGCCCTGCCGCTCACCCTTTGCGTAGATAAATCCCCGACAGCCGATCGTGCCAGCTCAGGTGCTCTTCATCGAAGATCGCCCAGGCCACTCCAAGGCCCACAGGCAACAGCGATAACAACAACGCTCCCAGCCGGCCTAGCCGTTGCGCGCCGGTCGGAATCTGATCGTCAAAGGTGCACAGGCTGATGCGAGCGTACTTCATTCCCGGCGTATCTTTAGCCAGCGCGCAGAAAAGCACCTGGTAAAGGACGCCGAATGACTGCCAGCGTCACTGCCGCTCCCAGCTCGGTCTGGCGTGGGCTGAGATTCAGATCGTGCGCATAGACCGCCGCTATAAGCGCCGCCGCCACGCAAGCCCCCGCCGTCAGCGAGCCGTCCATCACGGCAGCCATCATCCGTAAATTGATGGGCGCGGGTTGCAATGCCGGAATTGCTGAAGCTGCCTCGAACGCAGTCTCCTCCGGCAGCGGCTCTTCCTCCAGCTCAATCCTCAGCCAATCCGATTCAGTCCACGCACTCGCGGCTACTTCGGCCTCGAGTTCCACTGGCCCTGCTTCGATCAGGATGCTCCCTGGGTCCACCTCGAAGATGCTCAACTGCTTCTCAAACTCAGCCGGCGCGGCCATCGACATTTCGTCCCGCCAAGGCCGAGCCTTGCGCGCTGTATCAAGCTCCACTGGAAATTCGATCAGGTTAGCGTGCATCGGCTGAGCAGTTTCAACAACCCCAACGCCTTCGAAGACCTCCGGAGCATCGTTCGCGCACTCGTGAGATTTCCGCTCGTCAGGCACTCGAATCCCAAAAATTCTTTTCCCATGCAGCGCACGGGTTTGAGCGGCCTCAGCTTGAGACGCGGCCTCAATCTCAGCCAGAACAGATTCAGCGGCGGCCTGCGCCTCAAGTGCGGCCCGGGACACGGCTTCTGCGGCACGGACAGCAATACGCGCCTCGTCTGCCAGCAACTCCTGATAGCTGGGGGCATGAGCATAACGAGCCGCCACCCGCGCGGCCACTTCAGCGCTTCGGCTGCGTGCGCTATGCTGGTCTCCGAGTGGAGCCTGCGCCTCTGCGGCAGTACTCATGCGTCTCTTGTGCGCGGCTAGTCGCCGGTTCACTTCCTGCTTCCACGCGGGTGCGTTTTCAACCTGAGTTGCGGATGTGCTCAAAGCTCCTTGGTCCCTTCATATGCGGCTCTCAGGCCTGCTTTCGATCCCTGTCCCGCTGTTCCGGTCCGCGCTGCCCAGCTAGAAAGGAGCATCGCGAACGTCGCTTGCAGTTAAACAAACAAAGAAAGGTTTCGCGCGAATATGCAGGCGCGGCATGGATCGTGGGATCCATGCGGGGGAAGAACAATCCGAATTTGCCTGCTGCCAGAGCTCGAAGGGCGAGCATCCCATCCAAAGAGTGGCTGGCTTTTGCTATGCTGAGCCTTACACCGATTCTGGTCTGGGAATGCGCTCTCGTAATTTAGTGTTTATCACGGTGTTGTCCCTCTGTCACCTGCAACTTGGGGGACAGACGTTGACCAATGCGTTACCTCCTTCCCAGCAACCATCTATCATCCAGGTTTCCTCCGGCCTCACTCATGCCGATTCCACTTCGCAATTCCCCGACGACCCCGGCCAGGAGATTTTGCCCACTGCGCAGCCGGAGCCCGCGCCCCCATCCGGATTGCCCGTCCGTTGGGAGGCGCAGCACCAGACCCGGGTGAGGGATACCTTAACCCTCACCGGCGATGTGGTGGGCTACTACCGCGACTACGTGCTGCGCGCGGACAAAGTCATTTACCACCAGTCCACCTCGGAACTGGAGGCCGAAGGCCACCTGCAGGTCAGCGGAGGCCCCAACGATATCCGTCATCAACGCCTCTCACGGCGATATGCGCCTGAACATGCACACAGGGCGTTTTTATAATGTGAGCGGCTCGCAGGGGGTACGCTCTGCCGGCCACACCGTTGTCTATTCAACCGCCAATCCGTTTCTATTTTCAGGCCGGGTGATGCTTCAACTCGGCGAGG
This sequence comes from uncultured Acidobacteriaceae bacterium, assembly GCA_963839225.1. Taxonomy (GTDB): domain Bacteria; phylum Acidobacteriota; class Terriglobia; order Terriglobales; family Acidobacteriaceae; genus Telmatobacter. The sequence goes on along the minus strand of CAWIVA010000064.1, from coordinate 23,336 downwards.
GCAACTACCGGTTGGTCGACGGCACCATGACCAACTGCCGCCTGCCCCACCCCGACTGGCAGATCATCTCCCGCTCCATAAGCCTCGCCGATGGCAATGCCTCCACCAGGAACGCCTTCTTTGAGTTTCTCCACGTGCCGGTCTTCTATATGCCCTACCTTCGCCATCCCACCGACGAGACCGGCCGCGAAAGCGGGTTGCTGACACCGGAGTTCGGATACGGATCGAACGTCAAGGGGCTGGTCCTGGGAGAGCAATATTACTGGGTCATCAGCCGCAACATGGACATGATCGTCGGCGCCGAGTACTGGAGCAAGCGCGGGTGGGCCCCCAACGGTGATTTCCGCTATAAAGGGCCGGGCCAGGACCACTTTACCTCGCGGTTGGATGCGCTGCTCGACCGCGGCGTGAATGCACTGGTCGCCACCCCGCTCAATCCTCCCTCCAGCGGTACGATGTTCACTACGCAACTGATCAACCAGGGCGGAATAGACATAATTGCCCTGGGACGCAAGGATCTACGGCCTGACACCCGGCTGGCGGGTATCGTCGAATATCTCTCCAGCTACGTCTATCGCCTGGTCTTCAACGACAATTACTCGCTGGCTACTACTTCCCAGGTCTCCAGCGTAGTTTCTCTCACCCACGAACATAACGGCCTCATCCCCTCCATTGCGATGGACCGCTTTCAGACCTTTGCCGGCTCCTCCTTAAGCAACGAGAGCCCGGACGCCATCAACGGCGACCAGGCCAGGATTCTGCATCTGCCCACCCTGCGCTACGACACGCTCGACCAGCCGCTCAGCCGCTCGCGCTTTTACTGGGGAGGCGAATCGTCGCTCAGTTACCTGGCTCGGTCAGAACCCGGTGAGCCGATCTTGCCTTCAGGCGTAATCGGGTCGGGCTTCCATGCCCGCAACGTGGGCCGCTTCGACCTTTATCCGCATCTCTACGTGCCAATGGTGTCGGGCGGCTGGAGCATAGTTCCCCAGGTTGCGCTGCGTGACACTTACTATTCCATCAGCCAGAATCCCGATCTGACCGGCATGAATGGCGGCACGCCAACTATCAATCACGATTCACTCGACCGCGTTGACGTCGAGGCAGGCGTGGAGATCAGGCCCCCGGCTGTCGAGCGCGACTTTGCTCTCCCCGGCTTCAACCGCGAACTGCGCCACGTCATCGAGCCTGAGATCTTCTACCGGTTTGTCGGCGGCATCGGCATGCAGGCGCGAAATGTGCTCCTCGCCGACACCACCGACATCGCCACCAATACCAACGAACTCGGCTATTCGCTCACGCAGCGCTTCTACCTGCGCTCCACTGTTCCGCAGCACTGTGCCCCCGAGGATGTCCTGCCCTCAGGCGAATGCCCGGCCAGGCCGCGCGAGTGGGCCAGTTGGACCGTTGCCCAGAAATTCTACTTCGACCCCTACTTCGGTCGCGCACTCATCGGTAACCGGCGCAATGTTTTTGATTCCACCCTGGACCTGACCGGCGTAGCCTTCCTCACAGCTCCGCGCAACTTCGCTCCCATCACCTCGCGCCTGCGTTTTGAAGCTATTGATAATCTCCGCATCGAGTCAGACATGGACTTCGACCCCGTAACCAGACGGTTGGATGCGGATAACCTCTATGCCGGATACAGTTGGGGCCGCACCACCCTGGGCGTAGGCCACTCCATGCTGAATGCCGCAGATGAAGTCAGCGGTATTGCCTCGACAATCAAGAGCCAGCAGGTCCAGCCTTACCTGGCCATCGGCAAGCAAAGCGGCCGCGGCTTCAACCTGGCAGCCAAAGGCGGATACGACTTCATTCTCGGCCAGTTCCAATATGAAGGCGTACAAGCCACCTATAACTGGAACTGCTGCGGCCTCACCGTCGGTTACCGGCGCTTCGATCTGGGCTCGATTCGCGGCGACGACTCGCAGTGGCTTTATAGCTTTACCCTGGCCAACTTCGGTTCCGTCCCCGGCATCAGCCGCTCCAAATCCATCTTCCGCGATCCCACCCTGCCTCCCGCTTACTAGAACGTTCTCAAGCCTTTGGGGTATCTTTCCTTAGGAGGAAATCATCTTGCCGCGCATTCGTTTGTTCCCTGCCCTGCTCGCTATTTCTATCGCGGTGGGCTGCAAAGCCCAATCCACGCTCCAACCCGCCGCGCAAAACCCGCGGGACTACGCCCCGATCAGCCGCCGCGTCGAAGTCATGATCCGTTCCCAGTTCAACATTCCTTCGAACTACACCGTGATGGTTGGCGCCCGCAAGCCCAGCAAGATTGAAGGCTATGACTCGCTGCCCGTGGTCTTTTCTCACGGCTCTAACGATACCTACGAAGAATTCCTGATCTCCACCGACAACAAGACCCTGGCCCATCTTGACAAGTTCGACCTGGCCAACGATCCAGCATTTTCCATCGACGTCACCGGCCGCCCCATCCGCGGCAATCCTGACGCCAAGGTCACGGTCATCACCTTTGACGATCTCCAGTGCCCCTACTGCGCCCGCTTGAACCAGACGCTCTTTCCGGCTACCTTGGACCACTACAAAGATAAGGTCCGCTTTATCTACAACGACTACCCGCTCCCCCCTGAAATGCACCCCTGGGCCATGCATGCCGCCGTGGATGCAAACTGCCTGGCAGCGCAGAGCGGCGATGCATATTGGAAATACGTCGATTACCTCCACGCCCATGGACACGACATCAGCGGCCCGGACCGTAACGCGGCAAAGAGCTTTGAGGCTCTCAATCGCATCGCGCGCGAGCATGGCACACTGGCCAAAGTCGACTCCGGCAAGCTCGACGCCTGCCTGGCCGCGCAGGATCAATCCAAGATTCGCGAATCGATGCGCCTGGCCGATACGCTCAAATTTCGCGGAGCGCCCGCCCTCTTCGTCAACGGCGAGTACATTGACGGCGCGCTGCCTCAGGAACAGCTTTGGCCGGTCATCGACCGCGCCCTGCGCGCCGCCGGCATAGAGCCGCCCCCGATGCCTCTACCGCCAGCCTCTTCGGGTACGAGGAATTAGGCGTCGGATATCATTCAGATTGATCGCTTCAGGGCGGTCTTGGTTGCCTTTTTTAATCTTCAGCGTCAACTGAATGACGCCCGGGCGATCCTCCCTTCCATCGCCGGTTACTACCCCGCTGGAGTATTCTTTCCTAAGAGGAAATCATCTTGCCGCGCATTCGTTTACTCGCTGCCCTGCTCGTCATCTGCATCGCTGTGGGCTGCAAAGCCCAATCCACGCCGCCCCAGGCCGCCCCGCAAAGTCCGCAGGAACTCGCAGCGCTCAACCGCCGCATTCAGGTGATGATCCGTTCCCAGTTCAATATTCCGCCGGACTATACCGTGAGTCTGGGCACCCGCAAGTCCAGCAAATTTGCCGGCTATGACACACTGCCCGTGGTCTTTGCTCATGGCACCAGCGATACCTTTGAAGAATTCCTCATCTCCACCGATAACAAATTCCTTGCTCACTTCGATAAGTTTGATTTGGCCAACGATCCCGCTTTCTCAATCGACGTCGCCGGCCGTCCCATTCGCGGCAATCCTGACGCTAAGGTCACGGTCGTCAATTTCGACGATCTCCAGTGCCCCTATTGCGGCCGCATGCACCAGACGCTCTTTCCCGCCACATTGGACCACTACAAAGACAAGGTCCGATTCGTCTACAAGGACTACCCGCTCATCGAAATTCACCCCTGGGCCATGCACGCCGCGGTGGACGCAAACTGCCTTGCCGCGCAGAGCAATGATGCTTATTGGAACTACATTGATTACCTTCACTCCCACGGCCAGGAGATCAGCGGCCCGGACCGCAACGCGGCAAAGAGCTTTGACGCGCTCGATCGCATCGCCCGCCAACAAGGCGACCTGGACAAAGTGGACTCCAGCAAGCTCGACGGCTGCCTCGCGGCGCAGGACGAATCCACCGTACGCGCTTCGATGCGCCTGGGAGATACGCTCAAGATTGTGGGAGCGCCCGCGCTATTTGTCAATGGCGAACGCATTGACGGCGCTCTCCCGCAGGATCAGGTATGGATGGTCATCGACCGCGCCCTTATTGCCGCCGGTGTTCAGCCCCCGCCGCCTCCGCCACCCGCGCAGCCCGCGGTTTCCGGGGCAGGCCATTAGGCAGCCGCTCAAATGAAGATCGACCGCCGCGAAGCTGTTCTGCTTACCCTGTCTTCCATCATCGGTTATCGCGCTCTGGCCGATTCAGAACCGGCTCGCTCGCCGCTCGCCCCCAGTCCGCAGGAGGTTGAGCGGCTTGCAAACCAGGTAACCATCTATCGCGATCACTACGGCGTCCCGCATATTGTGGGCGAAACAGAGGAAGCTGCCTTTTTGGCTACGGTTATGCCCAGGCGGAAGATCATCTCGAGCGCATGATGATCCAATACCGCGACGCGCAAGGCCGCCCATCTGCACGAAACCGGTTCTTCATAGTCGGCAAGTATTATGTATGAAAATACATATCCCCATGCCGGTTCATGGATTTATACTTCAAGATCGGGTGCCAAGAGCGGAACCAGAGCTAATGCGTCCCGTTAGTTTCGCGCAAGGTCGCCGCTTCCTGATGGTCGCGTCGACTTGAATGCTACGGTTTCGAGATGCATTTGCTAAAGTTCCGCTGCAGGCGGTGCCCCAGGAGACACCACGTTGCAATTCGAATCCTTTTTCAAGGCGCGTTTCGGTTTCGCCTTTTTCGTCGTTGCTGGTGCAGTTCTGTTGCCCGCTATCGCCGGCTGCCATCGCTCCCCCGCTCCTGACGTGATGGCCACGGTGAATGGCAAAGATATTTTGCGCTCGGAGTTGGAGAAGTATTACCAATCCAGCCTTGCTGACAGCCCCCAGCAACCCTCTCCCGAGCAGGCCGGCATTGTCCGCCTCAATATCCTTCATCAGATGATCGAGGACGAGATCCTCCAGCAGCGCGCCGCCAAGCTCAACCTGGCCGCCAGCGATGAAGACGTAAACGCCAAGCTCACCGAGATGAAGGCGCCTTTCACGCAGGAGGAGTTTGACAAGCAGCTCAAGCAACGCAATCTGACCATCGACGACGTCAAACGCGATATTCGCCGCTCCCTGACCAAGACCAAGCTGCTCAACAAGGAGATCGAGTCGAAGATCAACATCACCGACGCCGAGATCGGCAATTACTACGCGGCCCACAAGGCGGAGTTCAACCTTATTGAGCCTCAATATCACCTGGCGCAGATCGTGGTCACCGCCGGACCCTCTCAGCAGACCGCCAACCTGCAAAACAACAAAGCCTCCGGCGACGCCGACGCCAGAAAGAAGATCCAGGCCCTGCACGACAAGCTTCAGAACGGTGAGGACTTCAGCGCCGTGGCCATGAACTTTTCAGAAAATTCCAATACCGCCTCCAATGGCGGCGATATGGGATTTGTGGCCGATTCGGCCCTGCACAGCCAGCCGGAAGCCTACAACGCCATCAACAAGCTCAAGCCGGGACAGATCACTGAGATTCTCCCCGTCCTGGACGGCCCCAGGTCGGCGCACTATCGGTTACGCCATCTACAAGCTGATTGCCAGGGAACCGGCCGGCCAGCGCGAATTGAACGACCCGCGCGTGCAGCAAACTATCCGCCAGGGACTTCGCGACGGCCACGCGCAACTGCTCAAGAACGCCTACTTCGAGATGCTCCATGACGAAGCCAAGGTACACAACTACCTTGCCGACCAAATCCTGAAAGAAGGCGCTAAGTAGATCGCGCCGCATCCAGAGCGAATGCACCAGGTCTCGATTTTGAGACCTGGGATTCGCGACCCCCAACCCGGTTTCTTCCAATAGTGCGATATTCTGAACTTTGTAAACATTTCCCTGCCTTCCCCGGATGAATTCCTTGATTGTCGAAATCGAAGCGCTGACCAAAATCTATGATTCCAAACTCCGCGTCGTCGCCTTGGACGGCGTCGACCTGGAGCTGAAGCAAGGCGAAATCTTCGGCCTCCTGGGCCCCAACGGCGCCGGTAAAACAACCACCATCTCTATCGCCACCACTCGCACGCTGCCCACCAGCGGCTCCGTCCGCATCGCCGGCATTGATGTCGTCAAGCACCCGGCCCTTGCGCGGCGGCTTATTGGTGTGGTCCCCCAGTTCAATACCCTCGACCGCTCCCTCACCGTCTATGAGAATCTTTACTACCACTGCCGCTACTTCGGCTTCTCTCATTCCCACGCGAAATCCCGCTCCCGGGAACTGCTTAACCAGTTCATGCTCACCGAGCGCGAAGGCGTCTATCCCGCGCAGCTCTCCGGCGGCCTGGCCCAGCGCGTGCAAATCGCGCGCTCCATCGCCCACCGCCCCCCGGTGCTGTTTCTTGACGAGCCCTCCGCCGGCCTTGACCCGCAGAGCCGCATGGCCATGTGGGAAGCGGTCGAAGGCCTGCGCAAGGAAGGCATCACCGTCCTCCTGACCACTCATTACATGGAGGAAGCCGACTCACTCTCTGACCGCGTAGCCATCATCGACCACGGCCGCGTGCTTGCCCTCGGTTCTCCGGAGTCGCTCAAGTCCGCCCTCGGTGCGGACACCATCTTTGATCTCAAGCTGAAGTCAATGCACAACCTGGAACCGGTCGTTGCATCCCTCAAAGCGCGCCCTGACGTAACCAGTGCCGAAGCCACCGTGGAAGGCATACGCGTCATCGCCGCCAGCTCCGACGGCTTGCTCCCAGATATTGTCGCAAGCGGCTTCTCATTTCGGCCTCCGCGATCTGGCCATCACCGAGCCTAGCCTGGAAACGGTCTTCATCAAACTCACAGGGAGGGACCTACGTGAATAAGAGCGAGGGAATAGGGAATAGGGAACAGGGGAGAGGCGTCCACGGCGCCGGGATCTTCATCAAGTCCTTCCTCGGTTTGTTTCTGCGCGATTTGCGTGTTCTCTCCCGCGAGTTCATTCCTTTTGTGCTCCGCGTGGGCATGCAACCACTGCTCTTCCTCTTTGTCTTCACCTTCATCCTGCCTCGCATGGCCAGCGGAAACCCCATGGCCGCCGCGGGAGTGGACTTCGGCACCATCCTCCTGCCCGGCCTCATGGCCGTAGCCATCATGTTCTCCGGCATCGCCGCCGTGGCCCTGCCGCTCTCGTCGGAGTTCGGCATCACCCGCGAAATCGACGATCGCGTCATGTGCCCGCTGCCTCTGTGGGCCGTAGCTCTTGAGAAGGTCTGTTTCAGCGCCATGCAGAGCATCATCGCCGCCTTGCTGGTGATCCCCATGGCCTACTACGTTCCCGCCGTCCCGGTCCGCGCCCACGTGGCCAACTGGTTTCTATTCGCGCTGGTGCTGGTGCTCGCCAGCCTGCTAGCCGGCTCGCTCGGCCTGGTCATCGGTTCCACAGTGAATCCCAAACAGATTGGCCTGGTCTTCTCCATCATTGTGGTTCCAATCACGTTTTTAGGCTGCGTCTACTATCCCTGGGCTTATCTCGAAAAAATTCGCTGGCTGCAATTCGGCGTCCTTTTCAACCCCATCGTGTATATGAGCGAAGGCCTGCGCGCCGCCGTGACTCCAAGCATCGCGCACATGCCCTGGTGGGCGATTCTCGTGGCGCTGGTGTTCTTCACCGCCGCGCTGGGCCGCTGGGGACTCAAGGGATTCTTAGGGAGAGTACTTTCTTAGGATCGGATGATCGAGTTTTTGGCTTCTCATTCTTGCGCAAGATGAAAGGCATAAGAATGGGGCAACCGGAAGCGGATGGTTCAAACTTCACAGTGTCACTCGATAGAAGCCCCGCTCATTGAAGCGAAAATCAGGCCCCAAAATTCTCGAGAGCGGAAATATTCTCTCGGACGTTTACATGTTTTGCATAGTCTCCATCGTTGCTGAGCCAAATCCCATAGAGTTCGACCAACTTCTCCCCACTGCCACGCAATAAAGTGACTAACGCCTCACGATTGAATCGTTCACTCGCCTCCCACTCAGGATCATCCACATCAACCTGCGGATATCCAATCCACTCGCCTCTTGTCAATGTGACATGCGGAAAATCGCACCCGCAGCCAGATGTGGAGCCAATGTATTGAACCTCGGGACTGCTGAAGTGCGCCGCAACAGGGGTATCGCGTTCTGCAAGCGACTCTACGCACAAGTTGCGAGCGTCCTTATCCCAACCCTTGCGTGGAAGGGGCATGGCTGTTCCGGCGTAAAGCATGAAGCACATACGCCCCTTTTAGACTTGACGGTCGGGTGCTCAAGGTCACGATTTTTATGCTTGGGAGATTTCGCAAGACGCGCAGTCTCTCGCAAAAATATTGCAAAAAAGGTATAATAATCAAATGCGATGGGCCGTTGGCTTTCTGAACGAGGAGATTAAAGCGGCGCTGGACGCTCTTCCTCCCGATATTCGAGCCAGCTTTCAACGCATTGTGGAGCTGATTCAGATTCACGGTCTCGAGCGTATACGCGAGCCTTACCTGAAACATCTGGAAGGTCCGCTTTGGGAGATGCGATTGAAGGGCAGAAGCGGGATCGCCCGCGCGGTCTATGTTACGGCAACAGGAATGCGCATCGTCGTCGTGCATGTCTTCACCAAAAAAACCCAGAAGACGCCGCGACACGAAATCAATCAAGCCCTGAAAAATGCCAAGGAGGTTCAATGAAGCCGAAATTTATTCCCGTTGAAGAGTCTTTTGAGCGGTGGAAGAAAGACCCCAAATACGTTGCAGCCTATGATGCGCTGGAAAATGAGTTTGCCCTTGCATCGGCAATGATCAAGGCGCGGGGCGATGCGGATATGACACAGGAGCAGGTTGCCAGGGCGATGGGGACGACACAAGCAGTGGTTGCCCGCCTCGAAAGCGGCAAGGTGCTGCCATCGACGCGCACGCTGGAGCGATTTGCGAAAGCTACTCGCACGCGCCTGCGCATCAGCTTTGCGCGCGAAACCCTGAGCCATTGAAACTCAACTGAAACAAAGCCAAAGGTTAGCCGTTCAGCCCCTAAGCCTCCTATCTTCGGATACGCAAACCGGCCTATACTAGCGTTGGAACCATGCGGAGCCCATATTTACGTAACCTCGCGATGATTGTGGCTCCGGCTCTGCTTTTGGCGGCCGGTTGCGCCGACGGGCGCGTGACCGCAGATCCCTCCAACGAAGTCTTTTCCATCTCTCCCGGCACCAGCTTGGTTGACACCAATTGCACCGGCTGCAACGCGGTCAACGAGCATGGAACACCCGTGGAGCAGTTCACCGCAAAACTGGCCGGCGGAGGCGAAGCGCCCGTCGTTTGGTCGCTCTCCGGCGGCGACGCAACCAGCGGGTCGGGCAGCATTACCGACGATGGCCTTTACTCTCCGCCCAGCTATCTCACGGCCGACCGCATCGATGTGGTGGTAACAGCAACGCTGAGTTCCACAACAGGCGCTGCCACCACAGCCACCGCCGTGCTGACGGTAACGCCGGGTTTCTGCAGCCGCTTACGCCGGAAAACGTCGCTCTGGGCGCCAATGGGAAGTTACCGTCACCGGCTACCTGGCGGAAGCAGGCGGCTACACCGGCATCAACTACGCGCTTGCCGGCTCCGCCACCGGCTCCAGCGGCGGACAGGGCACGCTGGGCAGCACAACCTGCCAGCGCAGCAGCCAGGCCTTCACCTACTGCACGGTCACCTACACGGCGCCCGCCTGGTCCTCCACCGCGAGCAACTTACGTTGTGGCCACCGTCGGCAGTTCCTCCTCGAAGGAAGCGGCTGAAGTTCTGCTGAACACCGCCGGAATCTCCAGCAATCCCGCCAACCACCAGGCGCAGTCGACTACGCAGATTCCGCTGGGCAGCTCAGGCGGCAACAACAACGACTACGACATCAACGGCAATCAGATTGTCGACTGTTGCAGCGGCACGCTGGGCGCGCTGATCCAGGACTCCAACAATCGCCAGTACCTGTTGAGCAACAACCATGTACTGGCGCGCAGCGACCATGCCGCCGTGGGCGACGCCATCATCCAGCCGGGGCTGATCGACAACAACTGCACGCCCAACGGCGACGGTGCGGGGACCGCTCCCGTAGGCACGCTCACCAGCTGGCTTTGCGCTCAAATCAAACACGACCAACGCCGACGCGGCATCGCACAGGTCAACTCCGGCGCAGTAAGCGTCAACCGGCAGCATTCTGGAGTTTGGCACGCGCCAGGCCGACGGCACGCTCGCCGCGGCGCCTCCAGGCATATCCTCCACCGGCGGCAAAGGCGAGACCGCCTGGCTCAATCAGACCGTGGCCAAGAGCGGCCGCACCACGGGGCTGACTTGCGCCGCCGTCTCCGCCCTCGATGTGGACATTAGTGTCGATTACTACCGCGACTGCGCCGAAACCAAGCCCTACCTGACCAAAACCTTCACCCATCAGCTTGCCGTCAGCGGCAACCAGTTCAGCGATGCGGGCGACTCCGGTGCGCTGGTAGTCGATTCCGGCAATGCCGAACCCGTGGGCCTCTACTTTGCCGGCGGCAGAGACGTATCCGGCGTCAGCCAGGGCGTAGCTAACCCGGCCACCGATGTGTTGAGTGAGTTGAGCGCACAAGCCGGCGGAATCACCTATAGCTATGTAGGACGAGCCGACCACCCCGTCAGTTGCCTCAATTACGGCGACAGTACGCTAAACGCCGCCCAATCTCGCACGCTTACCGATCAGGAGAACGCGCGGATACAGCAGGCACTTACGCAGGCTCACATGCTGGTCAATCCATCGGCTGGAATTTTGGGCACGGCCGCGGGCAAAAGCGGCGACCACCCCGGCGAGGGCGCGGTCATTCTTTACGTCGACGAAAACATGAACGTCAGCGCGCCGGCAACGATTGACGGCGTGCGCACCCTGATCATTCCCACCACAGCCTACGCGGCAGCCTTCGGAATCGCACCCCAGTTTCCCCCCCAACCCGGCAATGGCGCACCGTCCCTGCCCGTTGCGGTATTCAACTCGGCCGTAGCCCTCAAGCAGCAGGTCGCTCAATCCATGATGCGCGGCAACTCAGCCTTCTTCGGCGTAGGCGTGGGCCAGAGCCTCGACAATCCCAGGGAAGCCGCGCTGGTCGTTTACGTGGACCGCAGGCAAGTGCCCGCCCAACTCCCCCCCACTGTCGATGGCCTCCGCACCCGCTACATCATCATGGACCGCATGCATGTAACCCGCTCTTACGCAGCGCCTATACGCCCCAAACAAAGCTGCTCGCCCCAGCCGTCAGCCGCTCAGCCGCAAAGCTTTAACCTGCTCGACTTATTCAAACCCCGGAGTTTGAAGCTGAATTAAACCGTTGGACAGACGGCCCACCGTTCACAAAGCCGCCAGCGCCTTGGCAATCTGCCGCCCGTGGAAGCGCCCGTTCTCAATGAAAATCTCATTGGTCCGCGAACCGGCTACGATCACCCCTGCCAAATATATCCCCGGCACATTGCTTTCCAGCGTCTCCGGGTCACAGATCGGCAGCTTATCCTCGCCCTCGAAGCGGATGCCCAGCCCCTCAAGAAACTCGAAGTCCGGATGGTATCCGGTCATGGCAAAGACAAAATCGTTCTTGAGCGTCTCGCGGCCCTGGGGTGTTTCAATCACCACCGAATCCAGCTTGATCTCCACCAGGTGGGAGTTGAAGTACGCCGTGATCTCACCACTCTTGATCCGATTTTCAATGTCCGGCCTGATCCAGTACTTCACGTGGCGGTGCAGCTCCGCCTCGCGATGAACCAGCGTTACGCGCGCCCCGCTCCGCCACAGCTCGAGCGCCGCAATCGCCGCCGAGTTCTTTCCTCCCACCACAATCACATCCGTTCCAAAAAAAGGGTGGGAGTCGAAATAGTAGTGATGCACCTTGCTCAAGCTCTCGCCCAGCACGCCAATATAGTTCGGCAGGTCATAGTAGCCGGTGGCGATGGCCAGCTTCCGCGCCGCCAGCGAAGTCGCGCGCCCAAAGCGGTCCAGGGTATGCACCGTGAAGCCGCCGTCAGAGCCCGTCACCTTCCCTACGCGATGGTACTGGCGAATGTCCAGCCGGTAATGGTTCGCCACCAGCCGGTAATACTGCAGCGCCTCGTTGCGTGTGGGTTTGGGGTTGGGACTGGGAAAAGGAATGTCCCCAATTTCCAACAACTCCGGCGTGGTGAAGAAAGTCATGTGCGAGGGATAGTGAAAGAGCGAGTTGCACACGCACCCTTTATCCACCACCACGACCCGCAGTCCGGCCTTCTGTGCCTCAATCGCGCATGCCAGCCCGGTAGGCCCCGCGCCCACAACTAGAAGGTCAAAGATGGCGTCCTGCGCCGCCAGCGTTTCGAGTATTTCGTCCATATCTCCAGATTATGGCATTCGGCCTTGACTGGGGCGCCGGAATGCTTGAGTCAGCCATGCCTGATTCAGCCGCATGAATTGAGACAATCGGGTGGTGGCCAACGTTGAATGGTGCCTTGCATTCGAGGGAATGAAAAAGCAAGTTGGTTCAGCATAGCAGCCATGAACCACGTTGCGCTATGCTTTTTAACATGAAGCAATTATGCATCCTATTCGATCTCACCTGCCGGAAAAACCGGCGGAATGATTCCGCAAGGAGTTCATCCATGCGTCTTCCCGCATGGGCAACCATCCTGTTACTACTCTCCGTCTCGTGCGCCGTCCTCGCCCAGCAAACCCAGCCCAAACTTATCGACGTACACGAGCACTTTAACGGCGAGCCCGGCTTTCTCGATCAGTTGCTCGCGAAGTTGAATGCCGCCGACGGCATCGGCATCCTGCTCGTCACTCCAAAAGGATTTCCTGAAGCCAGCAAGTTCATTCACGACTACCCTGATCGCTTTATCGGCTTCGGCGATATCAAGCTCGACGATCCCGATGTACTCAATGCAATCGACCGCTTTCACCAGGCGGGATTCCGCGGCCTCGGCGAGATCACTTCCTCGCTAAAGAACTACGACGATCCAGCCTACTGGCCCGTCTACGATCGCGCGGCAAAGTACCACATGATTCTGCTTTTTCACACCGGCGTTGTGGCCCGCCCGCACCCGGAGATCCCGGCGGATATCAGCTTTGACCGCATGCGCCCCACGCGCCTCGATCTGATTGCCCGCCACTGGCCAACATTAACAGTGATCGGCGCGCATCTCGGCAACCCCGACTATGCCGAAGCCGCTGAAGTTGCGCGCCTCAATCCCAATCTTTACTTCGATCTCTCCGGCTCAAGCCTCATCAAGAAACAAGACGATTACGGCTTCTTCCGCTCCATCTTCTGGTGGTCTGGCGTAGTCAGCCCGCACACTCCGCCCGGCGCGCCCAACGCATTTGAAAGGCTCGTCTTCGCTTCCGATATCTTTAACGGAGAATTAGGCGAATTCGACGAGGGTCAGGCGCGCTATCACGCCATGCTCGATGCATGCCAGGTGCCGCCCAACGTTCAAGCAAATATCTTTTCCGGAACCATGTGGCGAATCTTGCAGCAGCAGCAAAAAGAAATGGCCGCGGATAACGGAAACTGAACGCTTTCATAAAATGGTCCACCACCCCGGCTCCCTCACACCTTCACAAAGATCTTCTTTCGGTAAAGGAACCAGACCGGAAGAAAGCAAACCGCCAGAAACGAAACTGAGTAGGCAAACGCAGCCCATCCGGGATTGGGGATGTTGCGTGTGAAGACGTGGGTGAACGTGTAGAGCAGGGGGTCTGTCCGCTTTCCGTCCGCCGTAAAGTGAATGCTCCAGAGTCCGTTGGCCAGCAACTCGCTGAACATGTATGCCACGATGGCATTGGAGCCGAGGACCAGCCACGGCCAAACCCATCCTTTGCCCCGCTCCTTGCCCCAACCGCGCGGCTCCACAGCCCAGTAAATCAGTGCAAATACGGCCAGCGACCAGCCGGCGGACACCAAAACAAATGAACTGGTCCACAGCCTCTTGTTGAGCGGGAACCAGATTTGCCACAAGTAGCCTATGGCCAGGCAACCCATGCCAGCCGCGACAAGTCCATGCGTCTTGGCGGCAACCGTCTTGCGCCCGCGCAGCCATAGGGCAGTCAGCAGGCCAATCAGCGTCGTGCCCATAGAGGGAATATTGCTGAGCAGCCCTTGGGTTTCGCGCAGGTTATAGTCCGGCCAGCTTTCGCCCAGGTGATGGGGAATCATGAGCCGGTCAAGCCAATTCACGATGTTCGTGTACGGATCCATAAATGGAATATCGCGTCCCGGCATCCCAACTCCCGGCACCGGAACCCAGCGCACCAGAACCCAGTAGCCAATCAGCGCCACCACCAGCGCCACAACGTGGACCCAAACTCGCTTCTCCCAGAGGTAAAACAGCCCAACCACCAGGTAGCAGATGGCGATACGCTGCAGCACGCCATAAATCCGTATGTGCGCAAGCGCAAAGAACGGGAACGAGTTGACCACAATTCCCAGCAGAAACAGAGTCGCCGCCCGCCGCACTGTGTGCCAGGCCAGTTGGGCGCGCGTGGCGCCGCGCGCCAGCCGCCCGTCAACGGCAAAGACGATTGAAGCGCCCACCACAAATAGAAACGTAGGATAGACCAGGTCGGTGGGCGTCAGCCCATTCCACGCGGCGTGATTCATAAAGCGCCACGAGCCGGGGCCGCTGTTGTTGTTCACCATGATCATGAAGGCGATAGTGATGCCGCGCAGCACGTCCACCGAGAGCAGCCGATGGGCGGGCGTTGCGGCGAGGGATGGATTGGTCATGGTGGAACTCCGTACGAGTCGATTCGAGGCGTGCCATCAACTTTACGCGCACGAGCGCCGCTTCGCCAAGTCCGCCGCAATCTCAGTAGTGGGTCAGTTCGAAAGGAGCCAATCCTTCGGGGCGAGAAAGCTTTCTCGCAAGGCGGAATTCTTGGGAGCGAGCTTTTTATTCAAGTTCCAGAGATAGAGGCTGACCAATCTCCTCGATGATTTTTTACATACTGGCACATGCCGGCATCGCAGCAGCCGCAGACGCGTTGCGCTATGCTATCAGTCATGAATAAACTGCGCAGCGCATTCATTCTCATCCCGCGGAAGATACGGCGTGTCAATCTGGCAAGGCAACCTTCCATGCGCCTTCCCGCATGGGCAACCCTATTCTTCCTGATTTCCGCCTCGTTTGCCGGCCTGGCCCAAACGGCCCAACCCAAGCTCATCGACGTGCACGAGCACTTCAGGGGAGAGCCCGGCATGCTCGACCGGCTGCTAGTGAAATTGAATGCCGCCGATGGCATCGGCATCCTGCTCGTAACTCAAAATGGTTTTCCTGAGGCCAGCAAGTTTATTAAGCAGTACCCCAATCGCTTCATCGGCTTTGGAGATGTGATGCTGGATGATCCGGATGTCCTGAACCAGATTGACCGCTTTCATCAGGCGGGATTCCGCGGCCTGGGCGAGATTACCTCGTCCCAGAAGGATTACGACGATCGCGCCTACTGGCCCATCTACGATCGCGCGGCAAAGTACCACATGATCCTGCTGTTTCATACCGGCATCGTGTTTCGACCGCACCCGGAAATACCGGCTGATATCAGCTTTGACCGCATGCGCGCCACACGCTTGGATCTGATTGCCCGCCACTGGCCAACATTGACCATCATCGGCGCCCATCTGGGCAACCCCGACTACGCTGAAGCCGGTGAAGTTGCGCGCTGGAGTCCCAATATCTATTTCGACCTGTCGGGCTCAAGCCTGGTCAAGAAAAAGAACGATTATGGCTTCTTCCGCTCCATCTTCTGGTGGACAAGCGAACCTAACTCGATGACTCCCTCCGACGCCCCCGACGCGTTTGAAAAGCTCGTCTTCGGCTTCGATGTGGGGCGCGGAAATCTGGACGAATTCGACCAGAACCAGGTACGCTATCACGCCATGCTCGATGCCTGCCAGGTGCCGCCAAAGGTGCAAGCCATGATCTTCTCCGGAACCATGTGGAAAATTTTGCAGCAGCAGCAAAAAGAAATGGCGGCGGACAAAGGGAACTGAGCGCGTGAATCCGGAATCCGTCGGCGATGCGGGAGGATGGTATCGTGCCAGCCAATCTTCTTCTCACCATTGGCCACTCAAACCGCTCGATCGACGAGTTCATCGGGTTGTTGAAGGACCACGACGTTGAGGAAATCGTCGATGTAAGATCGGTGCCCAAGTCGCGCCACAGCCCGCAGTTCAACTCAGATGTTCTCAGCGAGTCTCTGCAACAGGCAGATATTCGCTATACGCACATCGAGAAACTGGGCGGCTTTCGCCACACTAGAAAAGATTCCATCAATCTTGGCTGGCGCAACGCTTCTTTCAGAGGATATGCCGATTACATGGCGACGCCTGAATTTTCCGCGGGCCTCGACGCACTGATTCAGATTGCACGCGCCAGAAAAACTGCAATCATGTGCGCCGAGGCGGTGCCATGGCGATGCCACCGCTCGTTGATCGCCGATGCCATGATCGAGAAAGGATGGGACGTGCGCGACATTATGACCTCGAAAGCTCCTGCGGAACGTCGCCTGACACCCTTCCTTAAGGTGGTGAACGGGCAACTCACGTATCCCGCTCCGCAAGAGATCAACAAATGAACGCGGTTGGGCGCTGACTCAAAAGCGGCGGCCCACATTCCCCTCACCTGCGCATCCCACTTTCCGGGTTGTATTCTGATAGCGATCGAGGAGTCTCCATGACCGTCATCCGCCAGGAAGATTTCGTCGCCAGCGTAGCGGGCGCGCTGCAATACATCAGCTACTACCACCCGGTGGACTATATCACCAGTCTGGCCAAGGCCTACGAGCGGGAGCAATCACCCGCAGCCAAAGACGCAATTGCTCAGATCCTCATCAACAGCCGCATGTGCGCCGAGGGCCACCGGCCCGTCTGCCAGGACACCGGCATCGTAAATGTTTTTGTGAAGTTGGGCATGGACGTTCACTTCGAGTCCGAATCCGGCGAGCCGACGATGGACTTGCAGCAGATGGTTGATGCGGGCGTGCGCCGCGCTTATCTCGACCCCGATAACAAACTCCGCGCATCCATCCAGGCCGACCCCGCCGGCAAGCGCATCAACACCAAGGACAATACTCCCGCCGTGGTCAACGTGGAACTGGTCAAAGGCGCGACAGTCGAAGTCACAGTCGCTGCCAAAGGCGGAGGTTCCGAGGCCAAATCCAAATTCATCATGCTTGAGCCTTACGAGTCGGTGGTCGATTGGGTGCTGAAAACCGTTCCCACCATGGGCGCGGGCTGGTGCCCGCCGGGAATGCTCGGCATCGGCATCGGCGGTACGGCGGAGAAGGCCATGCTGCTCGCCAAGCAGTCGCTCATGGACCCTATCGACATCCAGGAACTGATCGCCCGCGGCCCTAAAACTCGCGCGGAAGAACTGCGCATCGAACTCTATGAAAAAGTGAACCGCCTCGGCATCGGCGCGCAGGGCTTGGGAGGACTGACCACCGTGCTCGATGTAAAAGTACTGGACACGCCGGCGCATGCAGCCAACCTTCCTGTCGCCATGATCCCGAACTGCGCCGCCACTCGCCACGCTCACATTATGCTCGAGGGCTCAGGCCCGGTCTATCTCGATCCGCCGAATCTGGACCTCTGGCCCAAGCTCACCTACGACGTCTCCTCCGCCCGCCGCGTGAATCTCGACACAGTAACCCGCGAAGAAGCCGCAACCTGGAAACCGGGCGAAATCCTGCTGCTCTCCGGCAAACTGCTCACCGGCCGCGATGCTGCCCACAAAAGAATGACCGATATGCTCAACCGCGGCGATAAACTTCCCGTGGATTTCCGTGGCCGCTTTATCTATTACGTAGGCCCGGTGGACCCCGTGCGCGAGGAGGTAGTTGGCCCGGCAGGACCGACCACAGCCACGCGTATGGACAAGTTCACCCGCCAGATGCTCGCGGAAACAGGTCTGCTGGGCATGGTGGGCAAGGCCGAACGCGGACCCGTTGCCATCGACGCCATCCGCGAGTTCGGTGCGGTCTACCTGATGGCAGTGGGCGGCGCGGCCTATCTGGTCTCAAAAGCCATCACCGGTTCCCGCCTCTTGGCCTTCGGCGACCTGGGCATGGAAGCAATTTATGAATTCGACGTGCGCGATATGCCGGTAACGGTCGCGGTAGATTCTAAGGGAACCAGCGTCCACCAGACCGGCCCCGCCGAGTGGCAGCAGCGCATCGCCGGAATTCCGATACTGCAATAACAGAGATCAGGGTTCAGAGATCAGGAAAAACAGCCTGCATCAGAATTCAAAAAGGCCAGCCGGATAAACAAAGGTTCTTGAAACCCCGTTCACCCGGCTGGCCTTTAACTAATCCCTAAACCCTAACCCCTGCTCTTTTACTGCTTCCCAAACCGGTAAACCAACCCCAGCGTATAGCCCAGGCTGTTCTGCGTCGAGGAGCCAAAGCCGGTCAACGTGTATTCGGGCGCCACTCGGAAGGCGAGGTTGGGGGAAATGTTGTATTCGCCGATGATGCTGGCGTTTGCGGCGAAAGTATATCCATCCGGATAGAGAACTCCCAGCGTACCGATGCCGTTTGTATCGCCAGTGAAGTCCCCTTGCGCATACCCGCCCATCACCCGCACGGAGACTGAAAACCGTGGTTGCGCGTAGAAACGGTAGCTCGGTCCGATCATCACGGCGTACTGGCTGATGGCAGGCTTATCAATTCCCACGCTGCCTGCCGGGGGGTTGCCCTCAGTGGGCTCGATGAATGCCGAACCGTAAATGCCGCGAGCATCCAGCGTCACGCCCAGGCGCTCGCTGTAGTTGCGGGTCACGCCCGCATCCCACATGTTCTCATTCACCCTCATGAGCGGTGAGGGAAGCCTGAAGCGCATGTAGCCTTCGCCTACATGTATATCGTAAAGATGACTGTAAGCGTCGTGGATCGCAGCGGCGCGGCGTTGTTCACGGCGTGCCCTGATGCGGGCCTGGACGCTCATTTGCCCCTGATCCTGGGCGGCCGGCTGTTGTGCCTGGTCCTGTGCGGGGCTTGCCGGGTTACTGCTCGAACTTGAGCTCTGCGCCTGTGTTACGTGCATGGCTGGCAGAATCAGCACCAGCAGAAAGGCAAAACGGCGAGAAAAATGCATCGGCTTCGGGTTTCCTCCACTTAAGTACGGAAGCACACCATCACTTTAGGGCAGCGCTCCCCCATACGTATTAAATCACCTTAGGGGCGAGCCTTGCGGGCCGCCGTCTCTGTTTTGACGCAACACGATCGATTAGGCTCTGAAAACCCTCGCACAATTGCCTTCAGGTCGGCCTCTAATTGCGCATAGCTCGCTGATTCTGCTCGATTGAAGTTACCCTCCTCATAGCTCAGCACAAGGGAGTTTCTGAGTTCTCGGCTAGTTACGCTGGGTCCAAAAGAACAGCTTGGACAGAACGCCAAATCCGCGCGGGCATTTGCCCGGCAAAACTGTGCTTGTCTCACCGTCTGACAAAATCCATCTATTCTGCAAGGAAGGCGCAAAATGCTACGATGAAGACCGGCGGAGGCCCTTAATAGAATGGTGCGAATTCTGCTGGGAGTTCTTCTCGGAGTGGTTCTTGTGCCCTTAGCCGTGCTTTCCTGGCTTGAGTTTGGCAACGTACCTGTCGCCGTAACCGATCCGCCGCTGCCCCAGGAGCGGCTGCTTGTCGGAGGTCCCCTGGACAAGCGCATTGACCGCGAACTCATCAAGACCCCGCCGATCCAGGTTAACGAAAACACTCTGGTCACAGGCGCCGAAATCTACCGCGACAACTGCGCTGTCTGCCATGGTGAGCACGGCAAGCCATCTTCCTTTGGCCCCCACATGTACCCCGATGCCCCACCGCTATGGGAAATGCACCACCATGGGTCAGAAACAATGATGGGGGTGACCGACGACCCGCCCGGCGAAACCTATTGGAAGGTTGCCAACGGCATCCGCCTCACTGGCATGCCTAGCTTTAAAGACGTGCTTACCGATACCGAGATGTGGCAGGTGAGCCTGCTGCTGGCCAATGCCGACAAGCCATTGCCCCCTGAAGCCTTAGATATCCTGCGCGCCCAGCCGTCAACACCGGAGCCCGCCACCGGTAATGCGCCGGTGAAAAGGCACTAGACTGAGCAAAGAATCCTTCAGAAAGGTACTAACCCATGAGCCTGCTCGACACGCTGCGCAAGGGATTCGGCTTCTTCCTCATGAGCTTCGGCGTCTCCAGCCCTGCGAAGAAGCCGAAACCCGCCCCCAAGCCGGCCTCCGGCAAACCTTGAATTGTTAAAATCTAAAGTATGCCGCTGACCCGCCAACAGGCACTCGACCACTTCCACTCCCCCGACCTTATCGGCCTGGGCATGGAGGCAGACGCCGTGCGCCGCCGCCTGCACCCTGAAAGCGTGGTCACCTACATCATCGATCGCAATATCAACTACACCAACTTCTGCACCGAGTACTGCACCTTCTGCGCGTTCTACCGCCCCCTCAAAGGACCGCGCTCTGAAGAAGGCTATATTCTCGACTTCGAAAAAATCTACGAGAAGATCGCCGAGACTCTCGAAATGGGCGGCACCGGCGTCCTGATGCAGGGCGGCATCCATCCTGATCTCAAAATCGATTGGTTCGAGCGCCTCTTCAGCGGCATTAAGCAGCGCTTCCCACAGATCTGGCTGCACTGCCTCACCGCCTCTGAGGTGTTGGCCATCGCAAAATATTCCGATCTCAGCGTGCGCGACACCATCGTCCGCCTGCGCGACGCCGGCCTCGATTCCATCCCCGGCGGCGGCGCGGAAATTCTCGACGACGACGTCCGCCGCCGCATCGCCCGCATCAAGTGCAACACCGAGGACTGGGTCAGCGTCCATCGCGCTGCGCACCAGCTCGGCATGCGCACCACCGCCACCATGATGTTCGGCGTTGGCGAAACCTTCGATCAGCGCATCAATCACTTCGAAGTCGTGCGCCGCCTGCAGGAAGAGACCGGCGGCTTCACCGCCTTTATCCCCTGGAGTTTCCAGCCGAAAAACACCGCCCTCGGCGGCCACGGCTGGGAAGAAGCAACTTCAGTCGAATACCTGAAAGTCTTGGCCATCTCCCGTCTCTATCTCGACAACATCGAAAACGTGCAAGCCAGTTGGGTTACGCAGGGCCTCAAGGTCCTGGAGTTAGGTCTCCACTTCGGCGGCAACGACGTGGGCTCGGTGATGCTCGAAGAAAATGTAGTCAGAGCTGCCGGCACCAGTAACTGCACCACTGAAGAAGAGCTCGCAGAATCATCCGCGACGCCGGCTTCAAGCCCGTCCAGCGCGACACGCTCTACCGGACAATGTTCCTGAATTAGCCCAGCAGTCAAATAAACTCAGATTGAATCCTTGCTCGCCGCATCTACCGATCATCGCGAAGAGAGGACCCTTGGTAGCATGATCCATACTTTCGTGCTACTCTGATTCTTCCCCTCGGAGAGTCGACTTTTAGGTGAAGGAGTATGTATGGGATTCTTGAGCAGAATCGGCATTGCGCTCGATTCCGAACTTCTCAAGCGGTTTGACCGCTCCATCGCGCCATCGTGGCTATACCAACCGGTCTGAAGCCTTTCGCGACCTGATCCGCGACCGCCTGGTCACTGAGCAAACCGCGGCCCCTGACTCGACTGTGGTCGGCACCGTCACCCTCATCTACGACCACCACGCTCACGGCATCACGGAAAAGCTCACTGAAGTTCAGCACGCAAACCACGAGCTTGTGGTCTCCACCAGTCACGCCCACCTCGACCACGACTCCTGCCTTGAAGTGCTGATCGTTCACGGCAAATCGGCCCGGGTGTCGCAGTTTGCCGACCGCCTTATCGGCCTCAAAGGTGTGCAGCACGGGCGCCTGGTAATGACCATTCCCGCGCACGCCATTGAGCACTCCCAAGAGAACGGCCATAAGCACAACCACAAACACTGAAATGCCAAAAGATCTATCAGATGTAAAGAGATCAATTCGCAACGTGCGTAGCACGAATTTAAATACGTAATACCAACGTTTTTCGCCTTGACCTGCACGTTGGCGGCGCAAACCGCCACCTCGCCCTTCGCGGTCGCGGTGCTCGATCCGCAAGACCACCCGGTTGCCATGAGTGATAAGGCTCATCCGCCCCTACTGTCGGGAACTGTCGTTGATATGTCTGGCGCGGTGATTGCCGGGGCTACTGTGCAGGTTCGAAGCACGAACGGTGCTGTACAAAAAAGGACTCAGTCGGACACGAATGGCTCCTTCGTTTTTTCCGGGCTCGCGCCAGGGCTTTATCGACTCGTGGTGTCGAATCCCGGTTTTGAAGCCAAAGAAATTCTTGTCACCATCGGGACCACCGGGACACCGGCCCCGCTGCGCATCCCTCTGGTAGTGGGCGCCGTAAGCACCACCGTCAATGTGCAGGGCCGTGAGGATGAACTCATCGGAGTTGCCGAATCCGGCATCCCAAGGAACGGTGGGCGCAAAGGAAATCCAGGATCGTCCGATTCTTCGTTCGGGAGAAGTTTTGGAGACGGTTCCCGGCCTCATCATCACGCAGCACGCCGGCGGCGGCAAGGCCAACCAATATTTTCTTCGCGGCTTCAATCTCGACCACGGCACGGATATCGCCATTTTCCTCGACGATATGCCGCTGAACCTGCCGTCGCACGCGCACGGCGAGGGCTACTCGGACATGAACACCGTCATCCCCGAGTTTGTGAAGCGGGTGAATTTCGAGAAAGGTCCTTATTACGCGAATGTCGGCAACTTTAGCTCGGCCGCAAATGCCCATGTGGAGTTTTTCAAGACGCTGCCCGAGAACTTCTTCAAGGTGGAAGGCGGCACGCATACCTATGGGCGGGCCGTCTTCGGCGCATCGCAAAAGTTCGGCTCGGGCAACCTGCTTTACGGCGGAGAAGAGTATTACTATGACGGCCCATGGGTGCATCCGGATGGTTATAACAAGATCAACGGCATTGCTCACCTATAGCCAGGGCGACGACACCAATGGCGTCAGCATCACGGCCCACGCTTACCACGGAAAATGGAACTCGAGCGATCAAATCCCCGATGCCGCCCAACCCCTCGTTGGTTTCTTCGGCACCCTGAACCCGTCTGACGGTGGCCACAGCCAGCGTTATAGCTTGCAGGGTGAGTGGCATCACCAGGGCGAAAATTCCGAGTCGAAGATCATGGCCGCCGTGTTTTATTACGATCTCGATTTATTTTCCGATTTCACTTACTACCTGGTGGACTACGGCAAAGAGGACCAGTTCAATCAGCAGGACAGGCGCTGGGTGGGTTACCTGGAGGCGCACCACACGGCTTTCAGCAAATGGGCTGGCCGCAAGATGTCAAACACGTTCGGCGTGCAACTGCGCAACGATTGGAC
>CAWIVA010000063.1:0-31403 GCA_963839225.1 uncultured Acidobacteriaceae bacterium | reverse complement strand
AGGGGAGGAATTTTGATCGGCACTACATTCAGGCGGTAATACAAATCCTGCCGGATGCGACCCAATTGCATCTCGGCCTGCAAATCGCTGCTCGATGAAGCTATCACGCGCACATCGACTTCGACCTTGGTGTTGCCGCCGACGCGAATGAAAACCTGTTCCTGCAGCACGCGCACGATTTTGCCTTGCGTTTCGACGGGCATATCGGCGACTTCGTCGAGATAAAGCGTGCCGCCATGCGCCGCTCAAACGCGCCGACCTTGCGGCGCCGCCGCTGACCGGCTGCTCGGTGCCGAAGAGTTCCAGCTCCAAATGCTCCGGCTGTGTCGCGGCGCAATTGACGACGACAAATGCACCTTGAGCGGCGCGAATTTTTATGCAGTTCGCGCGCCACCATTTCCTTGCCGACGCCCGAACGCGCCCATGATGAGAACGCTGCTTCCGGTCGGCGCGACGCGATCGATGATCTGCCGCACCTGATTGATAGCGGCGGACTTGCCCATAAATTCGCTGTCGGAATCGAAAGCCTATATCGGAAACAGACAGGAAAATAAAAAGTCGGCAGGACCGCCTTCGAACCGCCTCACCTTCAATACAAGCGGAAGTTAACCTCGATATTGACCGGCCACACTGCCACGGGCTTGCCTGCCTTCATCCCCGGCCTGAATCTGTACTTCATCACTGCCTCCACGGCCTTCTCGTCCAGGCCCATGCCCAGTGTGCGAATCACCCGCGGATTTTGCGGATTGCCATCCTTGTCAACAACGATCTGCACAATGCAGACGCCTGTATTTGGCCCTGCGCGCCTCGTCAGAGAAGTCCGCCTCGGGCTGAACCAGAACAACTGGTGCTGTAACCTCTCCACCCACGCGATACGTTCCGCCGCCGATATTTCCACCTGAACCATCGCCCGTAGCCGTTGCCATTTCCATTACCCACGCCCAGGCCAGAGCCGTTTCCCAGAGAACCCAGCTTGACGTTCGGAGAGTTCGACACGCCGAAGTTCGGCAGGGTCCGGTTGTCGGGAATGAGAATGTCTTTTTGCACGTCGATCGCGGGTACCGGCGCTGCGATCGGCTGCGGGGCGATATCGAGAGGCTTGGCACGTGGCGGAATCTTGCCCTTGATTGCTTCCATTTTGTCCGGGCTTCCGCCGCCGCCGCCCGCTGCAATATCTTTCTTTGGAGCCTTGAACTCCGATACATCCACCGGCGTCACCACCGTGACGTTCTTCTTCACCTGATCGACAACCTTCGCCACGCCGAAGACGATAGCCATAATCAGAATGGTCACGTTAAGAGTGGTGGCAATTCCGATGGCCCACGGATTAGCCTTCACTTTCATCCGGTCAGGCACCGGAATCGGCTTCGAAGTCAACTCCAGCGGCGGAAGTTGGGGAGGAAAAAAGATGTCGCGGATATTCTCCCAGAGATCTGCCCAGATTGGCTTTTCCTTGAGCGGAGCGCCAAATGCGACGTCAAGCCCGGAACCGCCCTTGAAGGCGGACACAGTTGGGGATTCCGTCTCTGGATATGTCAGTAGGTCGTTTGCCATGTTTGATGCTGGATATGTTGCCTTTGGCTGCCCGGTATCGCTTCCAGCGGGGAGCCTTTCTTCATCCCGCCACTCTTTCTTATTATGCGCGTCCCCACCCGAACTTGTCTCTGTACCCTTTTGATCACTCTGGGACCTCTTATCCCGGGTCTCATATTCAAACCTCAGTAAAGTTCCCATAAACAATAGACGGCCCAGACGCGCCGTAGTTACCTAAAAGTTCATCCCCCTGCCATTTACAATAATGATTTGAACAAGTTCGAACTATCTCAGGGAGTGACAATGTCCCCAGTGCCGGAGTTGAAGGCGACCCTAACCTTGCCGAAAACCGGATTTCCAATGAAGGCCAATCTGCCCCTTAACGAGCCGCTCCGGCTGGCTCGATGGGCCTCGCTGCGCATGTATGAAGAATTGCGAAAGGCCGGCCGCGGACGTCCCCCTTATATCCTTCACGACGGCCCTCCCTACGCCAACGGTCCCATCCACCTCGGTCACGCTCTCAATAAAGGTCTCAAAGACTTTGTCGTCAAGTCCAAAACTATGGCCGGCTTCGACGCTCCCTACGTCCCCGGCTACGACTGCCACGGCCTTCCCATTGAAATCAAAGTGGACGAGCACTTGGGACGCAAGAAGCTGGAGATGCCTGTCCCTGAGGTCCTGGCCGCCTGCCGCGCCTATGCCCAGAAGTACATTGACCTGCAAACCTCGCAATTCGAGCGCATCGGCTGTTTCGGGCGCTGGGATACGCCCTACAAGACCATGGCCCGCGACTACGAAGCCCGCACCCTCGAAGCCTTCTACGGCTTCCTTGAGAAAGGTTTTGTCTACCGCGGACTCAAGCCGGTCTACTGGTGCATTCACGACCGCACGGCCCTGGCCGAAGCTGAAGTCGAGTACGCGATGCACAGCAGCCTCTCGGTCTACGTGCGCTATCGGCTCACCTCCGATCCGGCAACCATTCACCCCGCTCTAACCGGCCGCGACGTTTCCACCATCATCTGGACCACCACTCCCTGGACCCTCCCCGCGTCCATGGCCGTAGCCTTCCATCCCGACTTTGAGTACGTGGCCCTGGCTGCCAGGGAGACGACGCCGGACCCGCCCGTTTATATCGTCGCCGCCGAGCTGGCCTCCTCAGTCGTAGCCGCATGCAAACTAGGCGCAGTCACCGAACTCGCCCGCTTCAAAGGCAGCCAACTCGATCGCACCACCTTTCAGCATCCCTTCCTCGATCGCAGCGTTCTAGGCGTCCTGGCCACCTACGTCACGTCCGATCAGGGAACCGGCGCGGTCCACACCGCACCCTCCCACGGCGCCGACGATTTCTATACCGGCCAGCGCTACGGCCTTGACCTAACTTGCCGCGTCGATGCAACAGGCCACATTCACGTTGATCCCGCGGCCTGGCGCCACGCCGCCCCGCCAGCCTTCGATGGCAAAACCGTCTGGGCCGCAAATCCCATCATCGTCGCCATCCTTGAAGAACGCGGTGCTCTGCTGGCTTCCGCCGACCTCGAACACTCTTACCCCCATTGCTGGCGCTGCCATAAGCCGGTCATCTACCGCGCCACGGAGCAGTGGTTCATCTCGCTCGATACGCCGATCAAGCGCGAAGATGGCTCTGAAATCAAGTTTCGCGAATTGGCCATCGACGAAATCGACAAAGTCGTCTGGGATCCCGCCTGGGGCAAGGAGCGCATCACCAACATGATCGCCACGCGCCCCGACTGGTGCATCAGCCGCCAGCGCATCTGGGGCGTCCCCATCGCCGTCTTCATGTGCGAAAAGTGCAATCAACCGATCATCGACCCCGCTCTCAACCGCAAGATCGTCGATCTCTTCGAGCGCGAAGGCATTGAAGCCTGGCACACCACTGAAGTAGCCGCTCTGCTTTCCGAAGGCACCGCCTGCACAAACTGCGGCGGTAAGGATTTTCGCAAAGAGAATGACATTCTCGACGTCTGGTTCGACTCCGGCACAAGCTGGTTTGCCGTCTGCGAATCCGATCCGGAGCTTAGCGCTTGCGTAAAAGCTTTCCAAGGAGGCGAACCGGCCGGAGGTCCTTATCTTGAAGGCGGCGACCAGCATCGCGGCTGGTTCCACTCCTCCCTGCTCACCTCGGTAGCCCTGCGCGGCCACGCGCCATACTCCCACGTCGCCACAGCCGGCTGGACCCTCGACGAACAGGGCCGCGCCATGAGCAAATCTCTCGGCAACGGCGTCGATCCCGTCGATATCGCCAACCGCATGGGCGGCGAAATTGTCCGCCTCTGGGTCGCCTCCGTTGACTTCCGCGAAGATATGGCCGCCAGCGAAAACCTCATGCAGCGCTGTGCTGAAATCTACCGCAAGCTGCGCAACACCTTCCGCTTCCTGCTCGGCAACCTCAACGGCTTTGACCCCGCCCGCGACTGCGTCCCCGAATCTGAGTTGCTCCCGCTCGACCGCTACATGCTGGCCCGCACCCGCGAACTCGACGAGAAAATCGTCGGCTGGAACTGAGGCGCTTTCGAATTCCACCGCGTCTATCACGCAGTCAACGAGTTCGCCATCGTCGACCTGAGCAGCTTCTATCTTGACGTGCTCAAAGACCGCATGTATACCTTCGCACCCACGAGCCACGAACGCCGCTCCGCCCAAACCGTCCTCTGGCAAATCACTGAAGCGCTAGTTCGTCTCGTCGCCCCCATCCTCAGCTTCACCGCCGACGAGGTTTGGGATTATCTTCCCGCCGTCGAAGGCCGCGAAGCCAGCGTGCACCTGGCGCAATTTCCCAAGCCGGAAGAAATCTACTCCGAAGACCCCACCCAGCTATTAGCTGAGTGGAAGACGTTAATGAGTGTTCGAGACGAGGTACTGAAACTGCTGGAACAAGCACGACAGGATAAGACGATCGGTAAAGCGCTCGAAGCGGACGTGGTGATTGGAGCGGACGTGGCAATCGCCGCAAACGATGAATTAGGTGCGCTCCTTAAGAAATATGCAACAAGCTTGAAGGAGTTATTCAATGTATCAGACACCTTCCATGTATCGAACGCGAAGGTGACGCCAGCAAACATTGACCTGCCCTACGTCTGGCAACCCGAAGGCAGCAACTTTCATATTCAGGTTCGTCCCGCCACCGGCCACAAGTGCGCCCGCTGCTGGAACTTCATGCCAGAAGTTTCCAATTACGGCATCTGGGAGAACGTCTGCACCCGCTGCCAATCGGCCCTCAAAGAAATGAAGATCGAACCGCCCACGGAGGTTGCACAATGACCGCTCCCACGCGATGGCCGGCCTCGATTTTGAGACCGGGGATACATCAAGCCCCGACCATCGTGCCTTTTTTAATGAGGCCGTCAATGAAATTCTCCGCACCACGCCTGCCTGGCTTCTGCTCATCTCCGCGCTCATCTTCCTGGCCGATCGCTGGACCAAAACCTGGGTCGAAAAGCACATCCATCTCGGCGGCAACATTCCCATCATTCCCCGCATTCTCCGCCTCACCCACTGGACCAACGAAGGTGCAGCCTTTTCGCTCTTCGCCGACTCCGCATCCCCCCACCTCGTTCACTGGGCTCTGATCGGCTTTGCACTCCTTACTGCTCTCATAGTCCTTGTCATTCTCATCCGGCTCGGTCACCACTTCACCCTCGTCACCGTAGCCCTGGCATTCATCCTGGGCGGCGCTCTCGGCAATGTGCACGACCGCCTCCTCTACGGCTCGGTCATCGACTTCATTGAAGTCCACATCTTCAGCTATCATTGGCCTGACTTCAACGTTGCCGATTCCGTCCGTCGTCACCGGAGCCTGCATGATACTGCTCGATTCCCTGCTGCCGAAAAAGTCACCAAATCAAGAACAATTCTTCCCCCCGAGGTAAGCATGAATCACCGCTCGTCAATTTTTAGATTTAGCGTAGCGCTAACCACTGTTGCGCTACTCTGCACGCTCGTAGCCCGCGCCAACTCCGCGCACGCCCAGCGTCTGCCCCAGACCGTCCGCCCCGATGCACTACACGCTCGAAATCACTCCCGACCTGAAAGCCGGACCTTCACGGCATTGAGACCATCGACATCACCCTTACCGAACCGACGGATCACATCACTCTCAACGCCGCCGAGATCAACTTCAAATGCGTCTCGGGGATACGCCGGGGAAGCAGCAGACCGGCCACAGTCGCCGTTGACAAAGAGAAGCAGCAGGCCACCTTCACCTTCCCTGACAAGTTGCCCGCGGGCAAAGCCACCTTGCACATTTCACTATACCGGCATCCTCAACAACGAACTGCGCGGCTTCTATCTCTCCAAAACTGAACGCCGCAACTACGCCGTCACGCAGTTCGAGTCCACCGACGCTCGCCGCGCCTTCCCATGCTTTGACGAGCCGGCCTTCAAGGCCACTTATGATGTATCGCTCGCCGTTGACAGCGCGGACACCGCCATCTCCAATAGTCCCATCGAAGCCGACACTCCCGGCCCCGCCGCCGGCAAGCACACGCTCAAGTTCTCTCACCACGCCGAAAATGTCCACTTATCTGGTCGCCTTTCTGGTCGGCGACTTCCAGTGCACCGCGGGCGAGTCAGACGGCGTGGCCATCCGCGTCTGCTCCACCCCCGACAAAGTCGCCCTCACGCCCTATGGCGCTCGATGTCGCCAAATATGTGCTCCACTACTACAACAACTATTTCGGCATCCCCTATCCGCTCAAGAAGCTTGACCTCATCGCGCCTGCCCGACTTCGAGGCCGGCGCGATGGAGAATTTCGGCGCCATTACCTATCGCGAAACCGACCTACTCATCGACCCCAAGACCGCCTCGATCGGCGCAAAGAAGAAGTTGCCCTCGTCATCGCGCACGAGATGGCTCATCAGTGGTTCGGCGATCTGGTGACCATGCAGTGGTGGGACAACCTCTGGCTCAACGAAGGCTTTGCCACCTGGATGGAGAACAAGTCCGTAGCCACATGCATCCCGAGTGGAATATCGACCAGTTGGTCGCCGCAAGGAATAGACGAATACGCTCAACCTCGATGCGCAGCCCACCACCCGCGCCATCCGCGCCACAGCCGAGACGCCGGAAGAAATCAACCAGATGTTCGACGGCATCGCCTATGGCAAGGCCAGCGATGTACTGCTCACCGTGGAGAACTATCTCGGCGAGGAGACCTTCCGCCAGGGCGTGCACGACTATCTCTCCGCCCATCTCTACTCAAACGCCACCGCCGAGGACTTCTGGAACGCCCAGACCGCAACCAGCCACAAGCCCGTAGACAAGATCATGGAGAGCCTGGTGGCGCAGCCCGGGCACCCGTCCTCACCTTTGGCGAAGCCGTCAAGGGCAACGTCTCGGTTGCGCAGAAACGCTTTTACCTGAGCCCCAACGTCCAGCCCGACCCCGCGCAGAAGTGGACCCTCCCCGTCTGCTTGAAAACGAGCCGAATGCCAGAACTGCCAGGTTCTCACCCCCGCCAACTCAACGCTTGAGGTTCCCAAAGCCAGCCTCTTCTTTGCCAATGCGGGCGGCAAGGGCTACTACCGCAGCGCCTATCACGCCCGGCAATTATGCGGCTCTGTCGCCAACGTCGAAACCAGCCTCACCCCCGCCGAGCGTATCAGCCTCATCGGCGACGAGTGGGCCCAGGTCCGCGCCAGCAAGGCCAACGTTGGCAACTATCTTAACCTGGTAGCCGCCGTAAAATCCGACCCCAACGCTGAGGTAATCGGCACCGCGCTCTCAGGCGTGAGTTCCATCTACGAAAACATCGCATCAACGCCTCGAAGAGAAAGCCGCGATCTCGGCCTGGATTCGCTCCACCTTTGAGCCGCAGTTCACGCGCCTCGGCGACCCGTCTCCAACCGACTCTGACAATACCCGCGAATTACGATCCCACCTCTTCGGCTTCCTCGGCTATTACGGCCACGACCACAACGTCATCGTCAAGGCCCGCTTGATTGCGCAACAATATCTGCTCCATCCCGCCGCCGTCGATCCAACCATGGGCCAGACCGCCGTTACCATCGCCGCCCGCTACGGAGATACAACCCTCTTTGCCCAATTGCAAAACGTCTATGAAACCTCAAAGAACCCTGAACTCCAGGAAGGTGCGCTCCGTCTGCTTGCCCAATTCCAAGACCCAGCTCTGGTTCAACGCTCCCTCGACTACGCCGTCTCTGACAAGGTCCGCAACCAGGACGCGGCCATCCAGTTCGCCATTGCCCTGTATGTCGAAGAAAACCGCGACCAGGCCTGGAAGTATATCCAGGACAATTGGAAACAGGTCCAGGCCCAATTCACCACAGAGATGGGCGCGAGACTGGTAAGCTCCACCGGCACTTTCTGCTCGGCCGACGCCCGCGAAAGTGTGAAAAATTTCTTCTCCACCCACAAAGTTCCCTCGTCCGATATCTCCCTCAAGCACGCCCTCGAACACATCGACGGCTGCATAGAACTCCGCACCCTCCAGGAACCCAATTTGAAGCAGTGGCTATCAACCCGACCCAAGCCGTAGTTCTCTCGTAATCCACACGAGCACCGTGCCCCATCCCTGGCGCACTTTCATCGCGAGGGGGACACCACAATTCCGAATCACGCCGGGTCTCCCAGGTCTCGATTTTGAGACCTGGGAGACTATAAGGTAAACCCCAACCCTGATGGGACTGTCATTCTGAGCAGCGGTTGTCATCTCCATCTTCCTGACGCATGCGAGCCGAAGGCGATTGGCCCCAGCGTAGGTGGTTCGTTACCATAAAGTTCATGCCCCAATTCCCTCCCGGCCAAACTCTCCTCATCGACGCCGACGACACTCTTTGGGGAAACAACGTTTACTTCGAACGTGCCATCGCCGCTTTCATCAGCTATCTGAACCACCACGCTTACTCCCCCGCCGAAGTCCGCAAGGCCCTCAACGAAGTCGAGCGCGAAACCATCCTCACCCACGGCTACGGCCTCACCGGTTTCACCCGCTCTCTTATCACCTGCTTTGAGCGCCTCAGCCCCGCCCCAGTCACTGAAGAAAAGGTGGAACGAATCTTGAGCTTCGCGCGCGCTATTGAGGAACAGGAGATAGAGCTGCTCCCCGGCGTGGCGGAGACCCTTGCCCAGCTGGCCTCCCGCCACCGTCTTATCCTCATGACCAAGGGCAACCATGCCGAACAAGCCGACAAACTTAACCGCTCCGGCCTCTCCCGCCACTTCTCTGCCGTTGAAATCGTCCAGGAAAAAGACCCTGCAACCTACCGCCAGGTCATCTCCCGCCATCAGCTCGCGCCTCGCCTCTGTTGGATGATCGGCAACAGCCCAAAAAGCGATGTCAACCCCGCCCTCGCTGCTGGCCTGCATGCCGTCTTTCTCTTCCACAAGGACACTTGGATTCTCGAACACGACGCCGTCGATCCCGCACCTCCGGACCAGCAACTTATCGAACTCGATTCCTTCGCCAGGCTCTGCACGATTTTCTAGTAGCCGGAGGGCCGGATTGGCATCCTTCCGGGTATCCAAATCCAGCCGGCGCGCATCCAACTAGGGGCGTAGCAACTAGCCCAGACTGCCGAAGAGGAATTCCCGGCAATTCCAACAACTATGGCCGCGAAAATCGAAGACTACGCCCTAATCGGCGATTGCGAATCCGCCGCTCTCGTCGACAAAAACGGCTCCATCGACTGGCTCTGCTGGCCCGATTTTTCCTCCCAGGCCTGCTTTGCCGCTCTGCTCGGCGCAGAAGAAAACGGCTACTGGAAGATCACCCCGGCCAACGGTAAATGGAAAACCACGCGCCGCTATCGCGCCCATACACTCATTCTCGAAACTACCTTCACACATCGCGATGGATCGGTTCGCCTCATCGACTTCATGCCGGTTCGCCAGCGTAAGTCTCATGTCGTCCGCATCGTCGAGGGCCTCAGTGGAAAATTGGATCTTCGCATGGAGCTCGCCCTGCGCTTTGACTACGGCCTGACAGTCCCTTGGGTCACGCGCATCAGAGGTGGTGTGCGCGCCATTGCCGGCCCCAATCTGGCTGTCTTGCGCGCTTCTATTCCCATGCATGGAGAAAACCTGAAGACAGTGGCCGACTTCACTGTGAGCAAAGGCGAACGAGTCTCGTTCTCCCTGTCCTACGGTGCCTCCCATAAACCCGCTCCTGCCAGGATCGACGCCGCGCAGACTCTTCGGTTCACGGAAAAGCGCTGGCGCCTCTGGTCCCGTCGCCTCAAATACAAAGGCAAGTATCGTGAAGCCGTCGAGCGCTCGCTCATCACCTTGAGAGCCCTGATCTACCGGCCCACCGGCGGCGTAGTGGCATCAGTCACCACGTCCCTGCCTGAAATCATCGGCGGTGTGCGCAACTGGGATTACCGCTATTGCTGGCTGCGCGATACCACCTTCACCCTGTTGGCGCTTGTGAATGCCGGCTACCACAACGAAGCTGTGGCATGGCAGGACTGGCTGCTCCGCGCCTTGGCCGGCAGTCCGGAGCAAGTCCAGATCATGTACGGGTTGAGCGGCGAGCGGCAACTTGTGGAGTGGGGGTCGGCTGGCTCCACGGATATGAAAGCTCCTGCCCCGTCCGCATCGGCAATGCAGCTTCCACGCAGGTGCAACTCGATATATATGGGGAAGTGCTGGACTGCTTCTTCCACTCCCAGCACAGTATGCGCCGTCACTCCCAGGATCATTTCCGCATCCTCGCATTGCTGCTTGAGCATCTGGAAACAATCTGGCGGGAGCCGGATCAGGGCATATGGGAAACGCGCGGAAGACCCCAACAGTTTACGTATTCGAAGATGATGGCCTGGGTGGCCTTCGATCGCGCAGTTTTGTTGGCCGAACAGCTCCATTACAACGCTCCGGTCGAAAAATGGAAATCGATTCGCGACACAATTCACCGCGAAATCTGTGCCAGGGCCTTCAACGAAAGAATGAACAGCTTTGTTCAGGCCTATGACTCGGAGCAACTGGATGCTGCGTTGCTGTTGATGCCGCTAGTCGGATTTCTGCCCGGCGACGATCCTCGCGTCAAAGGGACTGTGGAAGCGATTGAACGCGAACTGATGCCGAGCGGATTGGTAATGCGCTACAACACAGCGAACGTCGAAGACGGCCTTCCACCCGGGGAGGGCGCATTCCTGGCCTGTAGCTTCTGGATGGTAAGCAGCCTCAAAGCTATTGGCCGGCTACGCGATGCAAAAACCCTCTTCAAACGCTTGCTCGCGCTGCGAAACGGTGTCGGGTTGCTCTCGGAAGAGTATGACCTCGAACATAAGCGAATGCTCGGCAATTTTCCCCAGGCCTTCTCGCATATTGCTTTGGTCAACGCGGCATTTGACCTGGAAAACAGCCCCCGTTCCCGCAAACGCGCACATCGGGACGGACCCCGCTAATCGCCCATTCCTTAACCCATTTTTTAACTCATTCTTTGTCCCGTCCCCGCTCTCGCTCTGCCGCCCATTCCGCCGTGCCCATGCTTTCTTTCAAAGCTCTGGCTCAAGCCCGATTCCTGAGCCAAGCTTCGTGTTATCTTTTAGCATCGAGGAAATATGCTATGGAACAGTCGCCTATCCAGCCTGGGGACTCGCAAAGCATTGTTTATCCACGGCCTCCGGAAGTAAATTGGGCAATGCTGCTTGCTGCCTTTTTTGTCTACTCCATACTGGTCATGATCTGCGCTCCTAAAGAATATTGGAGTCTGTTATCGAAACTGGCCGAAGACGCATGGGCGCTCTATCTTTGCCTATGGCTGCTCAAGCTCGATAAGAATTCCATGTCCATCTATTGGTGTGCTGCTTTTGTAGCTGTGCAGCTCGCGCTTTCCATTCCCTCCGGAACCGAGTCTCTCTCCATTGAATTCGAAGTATTCGCAATCGTATTGGCGATTCTCTCCGTCATTATGTGGCTTGTGACCATCTATTCGATTCGCGCCGAACTCCTCGTTCACTACAATCAGCGCGAACCCATCGGCCTTCAATTGAGCGGCGTAATGACCTTCTTTTTCTCTTTCCTCTACTTCCAATACCACTTGTACAAAATCGCCCGAATCAAGCAGCAACACGAATCCGGGCCCTTCTACTACCAGGGTGTCCCGCCGCTGCCCCCCGGCGCATCCTGATTGGAGTCCCATGTACTCGCCCAAATTCAACCAGATTGCCGACCGCTCCATCCTCATTGAGGCCATGCAGGCCTATTCCTTCGCCATTCTCTTCGGTCCGCAATCCAGCCAGCAGTCTCCGGCTCCTCTTGCGGCCACCCACCTCCCGCTTATCGTCAAAGACGAAGGCGAGCACGGCCTCCTCGAAGGCCACTTCGCCCGCGCCAATCCCCACTGGCAATCTCTCGCCGGCCGCGAAACCCTGATCGTCTTTCCTGGTCCGCACAGCTACGTCTCGCCCTCCCTCTACATCGAAGAGCTCTCCGTTCCCACCTGGAACTACGTTGGCGTCCACGCTTACGGAACCCTCTCCCTCGTCGAAG
Source organism: uncultured Acidobacteriaceae bacterium (assembly GCA_963839225.1). Lineage (GTDB taxonomy): Bacteria > Acidobacteriota > Terriglobia > Terriglobales > Acidobacteriaceae > Telmatobacter. The sequence continues at coordinate 19,399 of CAWIVA010000063.1, read as the reverse complement.
ACGAGCCCGGCAAAGAAGCCCTGCTCAAAAGCCTGATTCAGATCCACGACCCGGCCTGGTACGAAAAATGGCTCGCCATGCCCGGCGGCTATCGCCGCACCATGCTGGCCGGTATCGTGGGCTTCCGCATCCCTATCGACCGCATCGAAGGCAAGTTCAAAATCAGCCAGAATCGCAAACCCGAAGAACGGAGCAACGTCCACGCCGCCCAGGCCGCCGGCACCCCCGATGAACGAGCCCTGGCCGCATGGATGGAACGGCTGGGGATATAAAGATTCTTTTCATGACTACCACCGGCATTCTTGGTTAGACTTGCCCATAGGCAGATTCGCAAATGAGTTTTTCTCCAACTGAAGTCAGCAGCCGCTCCGACCACATCATTCGGGCCGTCTTCGAGCATGCCGCGCGCATAAGCCGCGAGCAGCAGATTGAAGAGTTGGTGCGCCTGAACGCCGATTTTGCCCGCGACCTGATCGGCGCGGACCGCTGCAGCCTGTGGCTGATCGACGAAGCGAAAAACGAGCCTCTGGACCAAGGTTGCCCACGGCGTTGCCCAGCTCCGTATTCCCATGGGCAAAGGCTTGATCGGCGCTTGTGTCCAGGAAAACCAGGTCCTGCTCGTGAACAATGTTGAAGAGGAGACCCGCCTGCTGCGGCAGGTTGACCACGAAAGCGGTTACCGCACTGAACAAGTACTCTGTGTGCCGCTGCTCGCCGAAGGCAGCGTAATCGGAGCCTTGCAGTTGCTCAATAAGCCTGCCGGATTTACTGAAACCGATGCCGGCCTGCTCGGGCTGCTGGGCCACTTTGCCGCCAGCGCCATTGACAGCGAACGCCTTCGCCAGGAAAACGAAAGCGCCCGCCTGGTAAAGCATGAACTGGCCCTTGCGCATGATGTTCAGGCGCGCCTGCTGCCGGACCGCCCCCTCTCCATCAACGGCCTCGACTGCGTTGGATTTTGCCGCCCCGCCCGCTCAATCGGCGGAGACTACTACGATCTGCTCTCGCTCAAGGACGGTAAGTTTGCCCTCACTCTCGGCGATGTCTCCGGCAAGGGAATCCCCGCCGCGGTCATGATGGCCAGCATCCAGACCTTGCTGCGCACACTCCTGCAACAGGATGCGCTTCACCTGGCATCGGTGTTGACCGCCCTCAATCAGACCATGTATGAAACCTCAACCCCGGAGCGATACTCAACCCTCTTCTGCGGGGTCGTCTCCGAAGATCGCTCAACCCTCACCTACGTCAACGCAGGCCATACACTTCCGATGTTGCTGCGTGGCGACGGCGGCGTGGATCGGCTTGCCGGAGGTGGGCCTCCATTGGCGCTATTGCCGGGGATAAGCTACACGCAGATCGACACTCGCCTTGAGCCCGCGGATACGCTCGTGGTTTTTTCCGACGGCATTGTCGAGGCCTGCAACCATGCAGGAGAATTCTGGGAAGAGGAAGAACTCGAGCGATTCCTGCTTTCTAATCCGGCCGCCCCGCTCGCACAGCTGCCTGATTTGCTATGCGCCGCAGCAGATAACTTCGCCGCCGGCGCAGAGCAATACGACGATATGACCATAGCGGCGCTGCGGATCCTCTGAAACATCGCGGCCCTGCCGCGCCCGGCGTATCTATTTCAGGGCGGCCAGCTCGTGTTTGGCCTCTTCTAGCGGCTTGAAGCCGGCGTCGGCATTCTTCCACAATTCAATGACTCGTTGATAACTCTGGCTGGCCGCGGCTTTATCGCCTTTCATAGCCTGGGCGCGCGCGGTGAGCAGGGTAGCCATCGCATAGCTGGGCGCCTGGCCATTTGCTCCCATGACAATCTGGTAGTAACGGTAGCGTAGCGCCGGCTGCAAAACGTTGAGCGCGTTGGCGGGGCGATGCAACTGGAGCATAGCCTCCGCTTCTACAATGGGAGCAACGGAGGTGAGCGGATAGGTGCGGGTGCTGTCCAGTAAAGCGGAGACCTTTTCCAGATGCTTCTGGTTGAGAGCGATCGCGGCTTGTGTTACGGGGATGTATACGGCGCTGAGCAAAGTATTGTCCGGCATTGACCGGCCCAGTTTTTCGAGGTTGGCGAGTGCGGAAGATCCCTGTCCGCAAAGGGCAAGTGCAATAGAAGCTCCTGGGAGGGTTTGAATCGACGTATCCACGGCGAGCGCTTTACTGGTAAGACCTGTAACCTCGGAACACTCACCAAGCTCAGCTTCGAAAAGTGCAGCAGTGGCCAATGCATTGCCCGCGGAATCGGGAGATTTGGCCCTCAAAGCAGACTGCGAACTGCGCAATGCAGCGTTTCTTCCCTCGGTTAGCGAACCCATAAGGTAGTAGTTATCGCTTACCTGCTGGTCGAGAGTAAAGGCATCAGGACGCTCGCTGCCCGTGCTTGCCAGTTGCTTCCACGTAGGATCTCCTGTTTCAAACGCGTAGATGATCTGGTTGCTGATAAAGGATGTATCGGAGGTATATGCCGTGGCAGCTATCTTGTCGATGTAGGATTTGGCCTCCGTGCTCCTGTCGATTTGCAACAGTACGCCGGCCAAATTGTCGCTGGCCACCATATCCCATGGAGCCGTTGCAATTAATTTTTTGTAATACGCTATAGCTTTCTCGGGATCTCCAGCAGTCTGAAATGCATTCGCAGAATTATTGAGACCGGCAGGATCGTTGGGATATGCCTCAAGCAGACTTTGATAGGCAGCGATGGTTCCGGGAATATCCCCTTTGACATACGCCAGGGTCGCTTCGATATAGAGCCGTTCCCGCTCGGTAGCGTGTTCGCGCAGGTTATATGCCTTGCTGAGGTACTCGATCTCCATGTTGATCCGTCCCATGGAAGCTTCAGCGATGCCTAAACGGGCATAAGCCATCGCGAAGTTTGGATCAAGCTCGACCGCCTGCTTGTAAAAGACTAGAGCCTCGGGATCGGAGCCCTTGCGGTGTGCGTCCTCGCCCAGCGAGAAGGCATGAAAAGCTTCAAGCGAAGAGGTCGTCACGTCCATCCAGGGTGAGGTAAGCTTCTGCACTGAGGCCAGCGACTCGCCCAACTTGGCGCGTAGTGTGTTGGCGGCCGTGGAGACAGCCGGCAGCACGTGATTCTTGTCCGAGGCCTCTACCTGCACGCGGGCAATGGGGTCGCCGGTGGCGCAGTTGAACGCGTCCACCGAGATCACATAGGAATTGCCCAGGCTTACGAGCGAGGCAGCAATATAGGCCTTGATGCCTTCCCGCTGGCCGACCTCACGCGCCAGCGCAGCTGTAATGCGCTGGTTGGTGGGCTGGTTCAGATAGCGCAGGTCGGCATGAATCTCCTCATCCCCCACCAGTTGCAGGACGGGCGACTGTTCAAGCTGGATGGAGAGTGCTTCCTTGAGCGTGGCGTCGAAGACCGGGTCGCCGGTCTTGTTGTCGAAGTCGGCCAGGATGAGCTTGTCTTTTTCTGTGATGTGATTGCGCTGGCGATGCTGGTAGAAAAGAAAGGAACCTGCAATGAGACCGGCGGCCAGCGCAACGTAACCCGCTCGCCGAAGTAACTTTAGCCGCGCTTTGCGGCGAATTTGCTCCAGTGAGAGGATCTCCGGCTTGCGCAGGCCGTGCTGGTCGTAGTCGGCGTCCCACAGCTTTACGTCGCCCACGCCCTTCAGTGCAAAAGTACCGAGCGGGCGGAACTGGATGCCGGGCATTTCGCCGAGGTCGAGCCGGGCGGCATCCGTAAGGATGATCTGGTCGGCGGAGCCGGCGGACTCGGCGCGCGAGGCAATGTCCACATCGGTGCCGTGCCAGCTATTCTCAAAGAACTCAGGCAGGCCAACGTGGATGCCGATGCGCAGCTTGAGCGGGCCTGCGACGGTCATGATGGGTGCGGTCTTGAGCCGCATTTGAATCTCGCAGCAGCAAAGAAGAGCATCCCTGGAGTCTTCAAAGGTGAGAAAAAAGGAGTCGCCGATGGTCATGATCTCTTTACCGTCATGCTCGGCAAGCGCGCTGCGGATGAGATGAAGATGCTTTGCCTGGATACCTTCCAGGTAGGCGCGGTCGCGGGCAGTCGAGTCCTGACCCAGGGAAGCGGCGCGCTTTGCCGCGCTGGAGCCGACCATATCGGTAAATACGAGAGTGATGGGCGTGGTTGCAACCTGCACTGGCGGTTTCATTGAATTATTTCTCTTCTCTTTGTTAATCTGAATCGGTGTAAATTCCCGTCGCCGGCGTTCAAGCAGAACTGTTCGCGCCTACTTTAGCGCCGCTAGCTCGCGCTTTGCGTCTTCGAGAGGCTTGAAGCCGGCGTCGGCATTCTTCCAAAGATCGATTGCCTGTTGATAGCTCTTCGCCGCGCCGGTCTTGTCGCCTTGCATAGCCTGGGCGCGCGCAGCCAGGAGGGTGGCCATGGAGTAGCTGGGCACCTGACCATTTGCTCCCATGCCAATTTCATAGTACCGGTAGCGCAGCGCTGGCTGAAGAACGCTAAGGGCATCGGCAGGGCGATGCAACTGCAAAAGAGCCTCCGCTTCCACAATGGGCGCGGCGGAGGTGAGCGGATAGGCGCGGGTACTATCCAGTAACGCGGAAACCTCCTGCGGATGCTTTTGGCTGAGAGTGATCGCGGCTTGTGTGACGGGGAGGTAGACAGAGTTGAGCAGAGTGTTGTCCGGCATTGACTTGGCCAGTTTTTGCAGTTTGGGAAGGATAGCAGATCCCTGGCCGCAGAGGGCAAGAGCGACAGAAGTTGCGGGGAGGGTTTGAATCGACGTGTCTACGGCGAGCGCTTTATTCGTAAGAGCCGTAACCTGGGAGCACTCGCCGAACTCGGCTTCAAAGAGAGCGGCTGAGGCCAAAGTATTGCCCGCGAAATCGGGAGATTTGGCCTGCACGGCCGATTGCGCGCTGCGCAAGGCAGTGTTTCTACCCTCGGTCAGAGATCCCAGCATGTAATAAACGAAACTCACCTCCTGATCGACTTGATAGCCGTCAGGACGAGCGCGCCCGGCGTTGGCCAACTGCTTCCATGAGGGATCGCCAGTCTCGAAGGCGTAGATCACCTGGTTGGAAATCAGGCTGGTATCGGCTGTGTTTGCTGTTACGGCGATCTTGTCAATATAGGTTTTGGCCTCCGCGCTCTTGCCGAGTTGAAAAAGTACGCCGGCCAGATTGTCGTTGGCAACCAGATCCCAGGGTGCTGTCGCAATCACCTTTTTGTAATACTCCACTGCCTTATCCAGGTCCCGCCATATTGATAAGCTCCCGCGATGTTGTTGAGTCCCGCGGCGTCGTTGGGATAGGCCGCGAGCAGGCTCTCGTAGGAGGCAATGGAGCTAGGAAGATCACCCTTGGCCGAGGCATAGGCCGCAGCGATATAAAGCCGTTCCCGCTCGGTGGCATGTTCGCGCAGGTTATAGGCCTTGCCCAGGGTCTCGATGGATTTCGCAACCATGCCCAGGTTTCCTTCGACCACTCCAAGGCGGGCATAGGCCATGGCGAAGTTAGGATCAAGGTCAACCGCTTGCTTATAGAAGACTGTGGCCTCGGGATCTGAGCCCTTGCGGTGCGCATCCTCACCCAATGAGAAGGCGTGAAAAGCTTCCAGCGACGAGGTGGTCACGTCCATGTAAGGCGTGGTGAGTTTTTGCACTGAGGCCAGCGATTCGCCCAGCTTGGCACGCAGTGTGCTTGCGGCTGTGGAGACAGCTGCGAGCACATGATTCTTGTCTGCGGCCTCTACCTGCACGCGAGCGATCGCGTCGCCGGTAGCGCAGTTGAGCGCATCTACCGAGATCACATAGGAGTTGCCCAGACTGATCAGTGAAGCGGAGATATAGGCTTTGATGCCTTCCCGCTGCCCCACCTCGCGCGCTAGTCCGGGAGTGATGCGCTGGTCGCTGGGCTGATTCAGATAGCGCAGGTCGGCATGAATCTCCTGATCGCCTACCAGTTGCAGGACGGGCGACTGTTCGAGTTGGATGGAGAGCGCTTCCTTCAGAGTGGCGTCGAAGACCGGATCGCCGGTCTTGTTGTCGAAGTCGGCCAGGATGAGCTTGTCTTTTTCCGTGATCTGATTTCGCTGGCGATGCTGGTAGAAAAGAAACGATCCGGCAATCAAGCCTGCAGCCAGTGCAACAAAACCTACCTGCCGCAGTATCTTTAGGCGGGCTTTGCGACGAACTTGTTCGAGCGAGGGAAATTGGGGTTTGCGCGGACCGTGCTGGTCGTAGTCCGCATCCCACAGCTTTATTTTGCCCACTCCCTTCAGGTCAAAAGTGCCCAGCGGGCGGAACTGGATGCCGGGAAGGTCGCCGAGCTGGCTCTTGGCCGCATCGGTGAGAATAATCTGCTCCCCTGAGCCGGCGGATTCGGCGCGCGAGGCGATGTCCACGTCCGTGCCATGCCAGCTGTTCTCAAAAAACTTCGGCGTTCCCACGTGGATGCCGATGCGCAGCTTGAGTGGGCCGCTGTCGGTCATGATGGGTGCGGCCTTCAGCCGCAGTTGAATTTCAGAACAGCAGAGCAGCGCGCTTTTGGGATTATTGAATGTTAGAAAAAAAGCATCGCCGATGGTCATGATCTCCTTCCCGTTGTAAGCGGGCAGGCACTCGCGGACCACGTGCAGATGGCGCGACTGCACCCCATCGAGGAAGGCTTCGTCGCGGGCAACAGCGTCGGCTCCCGATCCGGCAGCGCGCTTGGCGGCGCTGGAGCCGACCATATCAGTGAAAACCAGGGTAATGGGCCTGGCGGCTTGCTGTTCGTTCGGTTCCATCTTGCGTCTATCTCTCCCTACTCGAAACTGTCGTCGGCGGCGGGTAATCTGCAACAATTCCTATCTCCGCCGGTTCAATCCAAAAATGGCTACTGCAACGCGGCGTACTCTTTTTTAGCGGCAAGAAGTTGCGGCAGATCGGAGTCGGCCTCTTTCCAGAGATCCAGAAGCTGCGCATAGGTCTTCTTCGCTGCCGCCTTGTTTCCAGTCATGGTGTAGGCCCGCGCCAGTCCCACCAGGCCCTCGCCGTAGTCCTGCAATCCGGCCGCAAGCCCATTCCCTTTGTACTTTGTAGCCCGCTGAAAAGCCTCGATTGCGTCGCCGCCGTCGTGTAGATCCAGATAGGCCATGCCCTCAAGATAGGCTTCAACGCAAACCAGAAAATAGGCCTTCGATCCCTCCAGTTCGCGCAGCGCCGCCTGCGGCTGGTGCGCGGCCAGGGCTAGGGCGGCGCGGCTCTCGGGCAAAACAACGTGCTGAACAATAGTGTCTTCCGGATACTCCTTATCCAGCTTGGCCAGCAGGGACATAGCGTCGGCGCGGTCGTTGCACAGGGCCGCGGAGTAGACAGCCTTAACCAGCGTGGGTTTTGAGTGGTCCAGAGCCAGGGCTTCTTTCACGATTTGCGCGGCGTCCTGGCAGTTGCCGGCCAGAGCCCGGCCCGAGACCAGACTCAGCAGAGCAAATGCCTGTCCGTCGGGGGCCTTCTGCAGGGCGGCTTCGTCGGCGGCCTGATACCAGTCCTTCTCAGCCTCGCGATACTGCCCGGCAAATTCATCGGCTTCAGCCACGTTGTCTCTGAAGTAAAACTCGTCCTCTCGCCCCGCTATTTTTGCGGCCACCTGCGCCATGGCGCCCTTGTCGCCGGTCAGATCGTAATATAAATACTCCGCAAGCTGCACGCTGGTGGAGTCGTCCAGATGATTACGCTGCGTTTCAGCGAGGCTCGCCTTTGCATCGCTCATTCTGTCCAGCTGCATCAGCATCTCGAGTTCGTTCAACCGCGCAATGGCATCGTCCGGCAGCAGATCGAGAGCCTTCTTGTTACTGGCCAGAGATTCCTCATACTTGCCTATATTCGACTGCGCCACGCCCAGGTTGAGGGGGGTGTAGGAGTCCAACGGATAGGTCTTTGCGGCCAGTTCCAGCGTATCGATGGCCTTATCCAGATTTCCAGTTGCGTTCATATAGTAGTGACCCTGGATGTAAAGGCGTTCGCGTTCGCTCACGTTCTTTGAGAGTGCGTAAGCCTTTTCATAAGCCGGCAATGCCCTTCCCTGTTGGCCCGCGTTGCTATACACCACTCCCAGACGCGCCCAGGCCATGGCAAAGTTAGGGTCCAATTCGATGGCCTCGCGGTAGTGACCCTCGGCCTGTGGCAGGTCCAGTCCCTTTTCGTGTTCCACATCGCCGAGGGCAAAGGCGCGGAAGGCTTCGAGCGATGGCGTCGTTGCCTGTCCGAAGGGTGTATCGAGCTTCTGGATCGAGCTAAGCGATTCACCCAGACGGGCGCGCATGGCTGTAGCCACCTTCCCGATGGCTTCAATCACATGTTCCTTTTCGCTGGCCTGCGCCTGCTCGCTGGCGATGTCGTCGCCGGTGCGGGTGTTCTGCGCGGTCACGGTAACAAGGTAGGCGTTTCCAAACTTGGCGATGCTGCCGGCCAAGTAGGCCTTCACTCCCTCGCGCTCGCCGATCTCGCGGGCAATGGCCGGGGTGATTGGATCGTTGGGCGATTTGCCGAGATACTGCATGCTCTGGCGAATGTGCTGCTGGCTCACCAGGTTCAGCACCGGCGACTGCTCCATCTGGATGGCAAAGGCCTGGGTCAGCGTCGTATCGAAAACCGGCTCCCCGGTCTTGTTATCGAAGTCGGCCAGAATAATGGAGTCTTTATTGACAGTAGAAGCTCCAGAAGCAATCTCCTGATGCAACTTGTGCTGCTGCCAGAGGTACCTGCCTGCTAGCCCCAGCGCGGCCAGCAGCACCAGCGCCGTAACCCCGGTAGAAATCATCTTTCTCTTGTGCCGGGTCTCGTTGGAAGCGAGAGCGGCTGCACGCAGCCCGTGCTGGTCATAATCCACATCCCACAGCTTGACGTCGCCTACGCCCTTCAGCTTGAAGGTACCCAGCGGCCGGAAAGTGATGCAGGTCATTTGTCCCGCTGCCACGCGGGCGGCGTCAGTCAGCACGATCTGCTGCGGCGTGCCCGCCGACTCGGCCCGCGCCGCCGTATCCACATCGGTGCCGTGCCAGCTATTCTCAAAGTATTCTGGAATGCCGATATGAATCCCAATGCGCAGTTGCAGCGGGCCGCTGGGCGTATTAATGGGAAAGGCGCGCAGTTGCTGCTGAATGGCCGCCGCGCAGCGAATGGCGTCGACTACGTCTTCAAAGGTGAGAAAAAAGGAGTCGCCGATGGTCATCACTTCCTGGCCTTTGTACTCGGCCACGGCGGTGCGAACCAGATGAAGATGCTTGGCCTGGATACCTTCAAGATAGGCGTGGTCGCGGGCGCTGGCATCTGGCCCTAGCGCCTCAGCCCGTTTGGCCGCGCTGGAGCCGACCATGTCAGTGAACACCAGCGCCAGCGGCGTGGTGCGCGGTTGACTCGGCCATTCGATCAGCGGATTCGGTTGATTGCTCATCTGTGCACTCCCATAAATGATCTAACTCAATACAAAAAATCACTTCAACGCGGCATATTCCTTCTTTGCGGCAACCAGTGGCGGCAGATCAGCGTCGGCATTCTTCCAAACCCCAAAGACCTTCTGGTAACTAGCGGTGGCCGCGGCCTTGTCGCCGGCCATAGCCTGGGCTCGGGCGGCCAGCAGTTGGGCCATCCCGTAGCTGGGGCACTGTCCGCCGGAAATCAACTCGTTATACCGGTACTTGAGCGCGGGCTGGATTGCCTGCAGAGCCTCGGCTGGATGGTTCAATGCCAGCTGTGCCTCGGCTTCAAGAATCGGCGCCATCGAGACCAGCGGATATGGACGTGCCTTCTCCACCAGTTCCGAAACCTGCTGGAGATGATTCTCTTTGAGCGCAATCGCCGCATCGATGGCCGGCATCATCATGGCGTTGAGGGTGGTGTTGTCGGGCCACTGCTCAATCAGCTTGTGCAGGGCGGGCAACTGTGCCTTGCCCTCACCGCAGAGCGCCAGGGCCAGCGACGCGTTGGGCAGCGTGTTGATTGAGCGGTCAATGGCCAGTGCCTTCTGAGTGAGCGCCGGAACCTGCGCGCATGCGCCCAGCTGAGCCTCAAACAGCGCCGCTGTGGCCAGAATATTTCCTGCCGCATCCGTGGCCTTACCGGCCACCGCGTTCTCTGCGCCGCGCATCGCGGCTGCGCGTCCGGCGGCAAGAGAGCCCTGCATGTAGAAGAGACCGCTGACCGCCTGGTCCACCTGGTACGCATTGGGTAGGCTGGAGGCTCCGTTCTCCGCCGACTTCCAGGAGTTGTTGCCGGCTTCAAAGGCGTACTGCGCCTGTACGACCGGAACAAACGGATCGTAGCCGGAGTTGATTGAAACCAGCTTGTCGATATATTTCTTGGCCTCCGTGGGGTTATCAATAGCAAGCAGATCGAGCGCCATATTGCTGAGTCCTACGCTGTCTGATGGCTCGATCTCTACGTCCTGTTTTGTATAGAAGACAGATTTCTCAATGTCGCCCATGGCGGTGTAGGCATAGCCCATGTCGACCAGTGCGTCGGTATCCTTGGGATAATCCGCCTGCAGGCTCATCCACGCCCGCAGGGTGCCGGGAATATCGCCTTTGCCTTGTGCATACTCTCCTTCGATATACAGGCGCTCTCGCTCCGTGGCGCGCTCACGAAGCGCATAGGCCTTTTTCATCTGTTCCAGGGCTTCCGGCATCTGTCCCATGTTCAGATAATTCACGCCCATGCGCGCGTAGGCCATGGCAAAGTTGGGATCCAGTTCCACAGCTCGCTTATAAAACAGCAGCGCCTGCGGGCTGTTATTGTCGCGCACGTGCGCCTCGTCACCCAGTGCGTAGGCATGAAAGGCCTCCAGCGAGGCGGTGGTCACGTCGCCTTCAAAGGGAGTGTTGAGCTTCTTCACCGAGGCCAGCGACTCGCCCAGGCTGGTGCGCAAACTGGCGGCGACGGTAGAGACGGCAGCCAGCACATGATTCTTGTCCTGTGCCTCGGCCTGGGCGCTGGCGATTGGCTCTCCCGTGGCGCAGCTCACGGCGTTCGCGCTGACCACATAGGTGCTTCCCAGGTTGGCGATAGAAGCCGCAATGTAAGCCTTCATGCCCTCCCGCTGTCCAATCTGGCGTGCCAGCGCCGGGGTGATGCGCTCGTCAGTAGGCTGGTTCAGATAGCGCAGGTCGGCATGCATCTCGTCGTCGCCAACCAATTGCAGCAGCGGTGACTGGGCCAGCTGAATTGAAAGCGCCTGGCGCAGCGTGGCGTCAAAGACCGGATCGCCTGTCCGGTTGTCGAAGTCGGCCAGGATGAGCTTGTCTTTTTCCGTGATGCGGTTGATCTGCCGATGCTGGTAATAAAAGAATCCTCCGGCAACCAGGCAGGCGGCCAGCGCAGCATACCCAACCTGCCGCATGATCTTCAGGCGCGCTTTGCGGCGTATCTGTTCGAGCGAGAGGAACTGCGGCTTGCGCGGACCATGCTGATCGTAATCCGCGTCCCACAGCTTAATATCGCCCACGCCTTTCAGGGCAAATGTGCCCAGAGGCCTGAGCGGAATTCCGGGCAGGTCGCCAACTTGGCGCTTGGCCGCTTCAGTCAGCACAATCTGTTCACCGGAGCCGACCGACTCGGCACGCGCTGCAATGTCTACATCGGCGCCGTGCCAGCTGTTCTCAAAAAACTTCGGTGTGCCCACGTGGATGCCGATGCGCAGCTTCAGCGGGCCGCTGGCGGAGACGATTGGCGTGGTCTTCAGCCGTATCTGAATCTCGGCGCAACAAAAAAGCGCATCCTGCGGGTTTTCGAAGGTCAGGAAAAAGGCGTCGCCAATGGTCATGATCTCCTTGCCGCTATGCGCGGCAAGGCACTCGCGCACCACATGCAGATAACGCGACTGCACCACATCGAGAAAGGCTTTGTCGCGGGCGGCAGCATCTTCCCCGGGTGATCCGCCGCGCTTGGCGGCGCTGGAACCGACCATATCGGTAAAGACAAGGGTAATTGGAGTCGAAGTGCTCTGTTCAGGCCATTCGATTAACTGTTTCGCGATATTGTCCATGGGGCTCCGTAGCCTATCATCACGGGCTGATGGCATTTCATTTTAGCGCCGCGTACTCCTTGCGCGCTTCCTGCAACTGCTTCAGATCCTGGTCGGCCTTCTTCCACACCTCAAACAGGTCTTCGTAAGTCTTCTTCGCCGCGGCCTGATTGCCGGCCATGGTGTAGGCGCGTGCCAGGCCCAGCAAGCCTTGCCCGTAATCTTGCAAACCGTTGGACAGTGAGTTGCCCTTGTGTGCGGTTGCCCTTTGAAAAGCCTCTATTGCGCTTGTGCCGTCGTGCAGATCGAGATAGGCAAGTCCTTCGAGGTAAGCTTCAATTGAGACAAGATAGAAAGCCTTCGACCCCTCCAATTCTTTGAGCGCATTGGCAGGCTGATGTGCCGCCAGTTCCAGGGCAGCATTGCCCTCCGGGATAAGCACTTGCTGAATGATGGTGTCCTCGGGGTAATCCTTGCCCAGCTTTGTGAGCAGAGGCACGGCATCGCCGCGGTCGTTGCAAAGAGCCGCGGTAAAGGCCGCCTGGAACAGCGTCGACTTTGAATGGTCGAGCGCGAGCGCTTGCTTCACCGTTTGCGCCGCGTTCTGGCAATCACCGGCCAGGGCACGGCCTGAAACACGGCTCAACAACATGCTTGCTTTCGCGTCTGGAGCCTTGTGCGTGGCCGCCTGTTCAGCGGCCAGATTCCAGGTCTTTTCCGCCGATCGATATTCGCCTCCAAACTCCTGCACAGTGGCCACTGTCTGGTTGAAGCGAAATGCGTCAATCCGTCCCTCAATTTTTGACGCTATCGTTGCCATTGCACCCGTATCGCCCTGTAAATAGAAGTACGGATACTCAACAGCCAGCAGATTGGTTGAGTCGTCCAGTCGCAGGCGCTTGATCTCCGCCAGGCTCTTCCCCGCATCTTGCATGCGGTCCAACAGGATGAGCGTTTGCAGATCGTTCTCCCGCGCAACGGCATCGTCGGGAAGCAAAGCCAGAGCCTTGGTGTTGCTGGCCAGCGATTCCTCATACTGTCCCGCAGTCAGCTGCGCCACACCCAGGTTGATGGGGAATGAAGGCTCCAGCGGATAAGTTTTTACCGCCAGCTCCAGCGTATCGATCGCTTTCTCAATGTTTCCTGTCGCATTCATGTAGTAGTGCGCCTGAATGTAGAGACGTTCCCTCTCGCTAACGTTCTTTGAGAGCGCGAAGGCCTTTGAATAAGCCGGCAATGCCTTGCCCGGTTCGCCGCTATTCGAGTACACCACCCCCAGCCGCGCCCAGGCCATGGCAAAGTTAGGGTCGATTTCAATGGCCTGGCGGTAATGCCCCTCCGCCTGCGGCAAATCCAACCCCTTCTCGTGTTCCACATCACCCAGCGCATAAGCGCGGAAAGCTTCCAGCGAAGGCGTCGTGGCCTGGCCGAACGGTGTATCCAGCTTCTGAATCGAGTCTCAGCGACTCGCCCAGTCTCGCCCTCATCGCCGTGGCCACCTTCCCGATCGCCTGGATCACGTGCTCCTTGTCCTCGGCCTGTGCCTGCTCGCTTGCTATGTCGTCGCCGGTGCGTGTGTTCTGCGCAGTCTCGGTAATGATGTAGGAATTGCCGAACTTTGCAATGCTGCCGGAAAGATAAGCCTTCACGCCCTCGCGCTCGCCAATCTCCCGCGCGATCGCCGGAGTGATGGGATCGTTGGGCGATTTGCCCAGGTACTGCATGCTCTGGCGGATATGCTGCTGGCTCACCAGGTTCAGCACCGGAGATTGCTCCATCTGGATCGCAAAGGCCTGGGTCAGGGTAGTATCAAAGACCGGGTCCCCCGTCTGATTTTCAAAATCGGCCAGAATGATAGAGTCCTTGGCCGACGACGATGCGTTGAACGCAATCTCTTCCTTCAGCTTGTGCCGATCCCACAGGAACTTTCCCGCAAACCCCAGCGCAGCCAGCAGAACAACACTCGCCGCACAGTACGCCAGCAGTTTCCTCTTGCGCCCGGCTTCAATGCTGGTCAAGGATGCCGGGCGCAAGCCGTGCTGATCGTAATCCGCATCCCAGAGTTTTACGTTTCCCACGCCTTTCAGAGTGAATGTCCCCAGCGGCCGGAACTCGATGCCCGTCATTTGGCCGGCGGCCGCCCGCGCCGCGTCCGTCAGCACAATTTGTCGCGGCGTGCCCGCTGATTCTGCGCGCGCCGCGGTATCCACGTCGGTGCCGTGCCAGCTGTTCTCAAAATATTCTGGCCTGCCGATATGAATTCCAATGCGAAGCTGCAATGGCCCGCTCGGCGTATCGATGGGATAGGCGCGCAGCCGCTGCTGGATCGCCGCACTGCACCGAACCGCATCGACCACATCCTCAAAAGTTAAAAAGAAGGAGTCGCCGATGGTCATGATCTCCGTGCCTTTGTGCTCGGCTATCGCGTCCCTGATCAGCTTCAGATGCTTGCTCTGAATGCTTTCCAGGAATGCGCGATCGCGAGCGGTGGCATCCTGCCCTAGCGAGTCGGCGCGCTTGGCCGCGCTCGATCCAACCATGTCGGTAAAAACCAGCGCCAGCGGCGTGGTAGGCTGATTCTTCGGCCATTCGATCAGAGGATTCGCTTGATTGCTCATCGTTGCTCCCCAAAATATTATCTTGCTGGTAGCAGAAAATCCTTACTTCAGCGCTGCATACTCCTTCTTTGCGGCCACCAGTTGCGGCAGGTCAGAGTCGGCATCTTTCCACAGCGCAAAAAGCTCCTGGTAGGTCTTTTTAGCGTTGGCCCTGTCGCCGCTTAAGGTGTAGGCGCGAGCCAGCCCCAGTCGCACCTGCCCATAATCCTGCAATGAGGCCAGGCAGGCTCCCTTGTATTGGGAAGCGCGCTGGAACGCATCGATGGCATTGAATCCGTCATGCAATTCGAGATAAGCAAGTCCGCGCAGATAAGCTCCGTTTGAAACCAGGTCGAAGGGCTTTGAGCCTTCCAGTTGCACCAGCGCCTCCGCCGGTTGATGCTCGGCCAGCGCAATCTCGGCGTGGCTCTGTGGAATCGTCACCTGCTGAATGAGCGTATCTTCCGGATATCCGCTGGCCAGCTTATCCAGCAAGGGCAGAGCGTCGGCCTTGTCCCCGCATAGCGCTGCCGTGCGCGCAGCCTGAACCAGGGTCTGCTTGGTCTTATCCAGCGCCAGCGCCTCGTGAACTGCCTGCGCTGCTCCCTGGCAGTTGCCGGCGATGGCGCGACCGCTGGCCCGGTTCAGCTGAAATGCCGCCTGCGCATCGGGTGACCGTTGCACAGCGGCCTGCGCTGAGGCCAGTTGCCAATCTCGTTCCGCCGCATGGTACTTCCCCTCATACTCATCGCTCAGAGCTACCACCTGCGTCAGTTGGAACTGATCGGCACGGCCCTCGGCACGGCCGCGCAACGTCTCCATCGCCGCCGTGTTGCCCTCAAGCAAATAGAGCTGATAAACGTTGGTAAAATAATCGGTGCCATTGTCTATGTGGAGCCGTTGTTGCTCTGAGGCAACCTGGGCTGCCTCCTGGTACCGATCAAGCCATATGTAGTCATCCATAAGGTTGTTGCGCGCGATGGCTTCTTCCGGGCTCACCGCAACCGCCTTCTCGGTGCTCGCCAGACCTTCTTGAAGCTTTCCGATCGCCTGCTGCGCTACCCCCAGGTTGACCCAGTTGTCTTCATCCAGCGGATATGTCTTCGTAGCCACTTCCAGCGTCTCGATCGACTTGTCCAGGTTGCCTGTTACACGCATGTAATAGTGCCCCTGAATATAGAGGCGCTCGCGCTCGCTCACATTCTTTGAGAGCGAAAATGCCCGCAAATAATCCTGTAGCGCCTTCGCACCCTGCCCCGCATTGATGTGAACCACCCCCAGCCGCGCCCAGGCCATGGCAAAGTTCGGGTCCAGCTCCGTCGCCCGCTCGTAATGGCTCTCCGCCTCCGGCTCCAGCATCTTGTCGTGGTCCGCCTCGCCCAGCGCATAGGCTTGGAAGGCTTCCAGCGATGACGTCGTGGCCTCTGCTGCTGGTGTATCCAGCTTCTGGATGGAACTGAGCGATTCGCCCAGCCGGGCGCGCATGGCGCTCGAAACCTTGCTCACCGCGTCCAGCACGTGATCCTTGTCCGCGGCCTGTGCCTGTTCGCTGGCAAATTCGTCGCCCGTGCGCGTGTCCACCGCGGTCAGCGTAATCAGGTACCCGTCCCCGATCTTGCCGATTGTCCCGGTCAAATAAGCCTTGATTCCCTCGCGCTCGCCAATTTCCCGCGCCAGCGCCGGAGTCAGCACCTCGTCGCTACTCTTCCCCAGGTAGCGCATGCTCTGCTGAATATGCTGTTCGCTGACCAGGCTCAGAACCGGCGATTGCGCCAGCTGTATGGCGATGGCCTGCGTCAGCGTGTTATCCAGCACCGGATCTCCTGTCTTGTTGGCCACCTCGCAGAGGATTATCGCGTCTTTAGCCAGGCTGGCGGCCACCTTCGCCTTGTGCCAGCGCCACAGCAGCGGTCCGGCTACACAAACCGTAATCAGAATCAACGCGGCGGCCACGCTGCGCATCACCAGGTTGCGGCGCTGCCGCGCCTCCTTTGAAACCAGTACCGGCTTCCGCAACCCGTGCTGGTCATAGTCCGCATCCCACAGCTTTACGTCGCCCACGCCCTTGAGCACAAAGGTTCCCAGTGGCCGGAAGGCGATACCAGCCATCTGGCTCGCCGCTGTCCGCGCCGCATCGGTCAGCACAATTTGTCCCGGGGATCCCGCTGATTCCGCCCGCGCCGCCGTATCCACATCGGTGCCGTGCCAGCTGTTTTCAAAGTACTCCGGTCTCCCGATATGTATGCCGATGCGTAGCTGCAAAGGCCCGCTGGGAGTATCAATGGGAAATGCGCGCAGCCGCTGCTGGATGGCCGCGCTGCAGCGAACCGCATCGACCACATCCTCAAAAGTCAAAAAGAAGGAGTCGCCGATGGTCATGATCTCCGTGCCTTTGTGCTCGGCAATCGCATCCCTGACTAGCTTCAAATGCTTGCTCTGGATGCTCTCCAGATAAGCGTGATCGCGAGCGGTCGCATCCTGCCCCAGGGAGTCTGCGCGCTTGGCCGCGCTCGATCCAACCATGTCCGTAAAAACCAGCGCCAGAGGTTCGGGCGATGTCGTAACAATATGCACCTGATGCGGATTCACAGCTGTGCTATTCAAGGTCTATCACCTGCCGTGCAATGATTTGGAATGCTGCAAATTGTGAATACCAAAACCCTGCGCTTGTTCCCGGTTCGGTTAAATTACCCCTCGATTCCATGGCTCTCGCCTTCCACGGCAAGATATGTTTCCTTGAAATGCTCGCGCGCCTTATTGAGAATGTTTTTCAGTTCTTCATCGCTATGGGATGGGTCGTGATGGAAGAGAATGAGCTTCTTCGCACCCGTTTTTTTAGCAACTTCTGTGGCCTGCAACCACGTACTGTGTCCCCAGCCGTGGCGCTTCTCATACTCTTCCGGCGTAAATTGCGCGTCAAAGATGAGAATGTCAGCGTCGTGCGCTGCTTGCAGAAGTATGCCGTCCAGGGCCGGATCTCCATGCTCCAGATCGCTGGCAAAAACCAGCTTGCGGCCGCGATAGTGAAAACTGTACCCGTGGCAGCCCTGCGGATGATGAAGTGGAAAATTCTTCACTTCAACCTCGCCGAACTGGAACGTCTGGTTGCTCACATCCACAAAGTTGCGCCGCGCAGGCAAAAAGCGGAAATCAACCGGGAAGTAAGGAACATACATTTGCCCCTCCAAAGTCTCCCGCGTCTCCTCCGGCGTCTTCATCGAATAGAACGTGACCGTGTTCTCCTTCGAGTAGAGCGGATGGAAAAACGGCAGACCCTGAATGTGGTCCCAGTGGAAATGGGTCAGAAACAGGTGCAGGTTGACCGGCTTGGTAGCCTCGGCAGTCAGCGCCGATCCAAGCAGCCGTGCGCCTGTTCCGCCGTCCACGATCAGCACTTCGCCGCCCGGAAGACGCACCTCTAGGCAGCTGGTGTTTCCGCCAACTCCCATGTTTTGGGCGCTGGGGGTCGGAATGGAGCCGCGTACCCCCCAGAATTTCACTAGCATTTTTCCTTGTATCGTGCTCATAGCTCACTCTTGATCCATTGTTGAAGGGAACTGAAGGTCACAAATCTGGTAATCCCGATCTGCTCAGAGTTCTCTCATCAGTCTTGATCGTTGTAGTTCCCGCAGGTACCCGGCGGGAAGAGCGATGGTCTGAAGCGAACAGCGTGTCTGCAGTTTACCGGTTCCATTGCCCCTTTCGCCATGAAAAAAAACAACAAATCTCTGAATCCGCAGGCGGTTAGAACTCATTCATTGCCCTATTCAGCCACCATCGCCTCCCACAGCCGCTCCTCTTCGATCTCCCCGATTTTGCTATACTTGTAAGGTTCACCCGTGCGGAGGTGGCGAAATTGGCAGACGCACTAGCTTGAGGTGCTAGCGCCGTAAATGGCATAGGGGTTCAAGTCCCCTCCTCCGCACCAGAGATTCTTCAGTCCGCTTCAGCGGACAGACATGGAAAGCAGCTAAAAATGCAGATTCTTCTTTACTTCGTTATCGTCATTCACGTCATTGTGTGTCTCTTTCTCATCGGCGTCGTCCTCCTGCAGCAGGGCCGTTCGGCCGACCTGGCAGGCGCATTCGGCGGCCAGGGTTCGCAGACCGCCTTCGGTCCTCGCGCCGCAGCCAATGTTCTCACCCGCCTCACCACCTGGTCCGCGGTCATCTTCATGGTCACCTCCATCAGCCTGACAGTCCTTTATCAGCGCTCCACCGGCTCTCACTCTGTCCTTCAAGGTTCAAGCCACCGCTCCGCTCTCGGCGCCCCGGCCTTCTGCGCCCAGCCATGCCCGTGCCGGGCAAGTAAACCACTCGCTTCACACTGCGCTTGATCGACAGACGGCAGGCCACACGGCCAGCCGTTTTTGTTTTGACCCACGCACCTGAATTCGCCTCCGCGGTTACCCCCACTCTCTTGCCGCCCTGAGATATGAACTCTTTCCCCATCGCCCCTATTTCGTCATACACTGCGTCTAAGCACGATCTCTTAAGAGGCCCCCATGTCTTTCCGTTCGGTCTTTATCGCAGTCACCGTTGCCTTCGCGCTCATCCTCGCGGCTTTCCTGGTCAATCGCGCCCGCCCCAGAATTGAAACCGATCAGCCCACGGCGGACTTTGTGAAAGCCAGCGGCAAGTGTGCCGAGTGCCATGCCCGCCTTCAGTACTCCGTGGTCCATGAGTACGAGATGAGCGCCCACGCCAAAAAAGGCGTCAACTGCCTGGACTGCCATCAGGCCGCCGAGGGCCAGCAGAAGAAGGATCATCACGGCTTTGTCATCAGCGCCCACCTCACTGCCGGCAACTGCCGCGGCTGCCACGAGGGCATCTACAGGAGTTTCT
>CAWIVA010000062.1:0-27915 GCA_963839225.1 uncultured Acidobacteriaceae bacterium | reverse complement strand
GCTATTCACTGAATGCCTACTTTTGCAGTGCTGGATTTCCTTATCCCTCGCGTGCAAGCACCCGCCGCCCAGTCGCCGCCGACGCCGAAGGCGGCAAGCCCCGCGAGATTCCCCTCGATCAGATTGATCGCAACCCCTTCCAGACCCGCTCCCATATGAATGAGGAGCAGTTGGCTGAACTGGCCGCCTCCATCACCGCCAACGGAGTTGTACAACCGGTCCTGGTGCGGCCGCTCCCTAACGGCCGCTTTCAGCTCATCGCCGGCGAGCGCCGCTGGCGAGCCTCAGCAGCTCGCCGGCAAGTCCACCATCCCCGCATTCCTGCGCCAGGTCTCTGACGAGCAGGCGATGGAAATCACCATTGTCGAAAACCTGCAGCGCACCGACCTCAATCCCATGGAGCAGGCCCGGGCATTCGACCGCCTATCCCGCGAGTTCCACATGACCCAGGAGCAGATGGCGCAGCGTACCGGCAAAGACCGCACCACGGTAGCCAACTTCCTCCGCCTTCTGCGTCTGCCGTCTACAGTACAGGCCCGCGTCGAGTCCGGCGAGCTGAGTTTCGGCCATGCGCGTACGCTGCTCGCCTTCGAGCATGCCGAGGAGATGGAGAAGGCGGCCCAGCGCATCGCTAAATATTCGCTTTCTGTTCGCCAAACAGAGAACTACGTCACCGGTCTTCTGCACCCTGAAAAGTTCGCAAAAAAGGATCACAAAACCGAGCCTGCCATCGATCCCAACGTCCGCGAAGTGCAGGAACGTCTGCAGCGCGCCCTCGGCCTCAAAGTCCACATTGAAGATCACAACGGCCACGGCAAAGTCATCATCGAATACGCCCGGCTCGAAGACTTCGATACGCTGCTCGAGCAGTTGGCTGGTGACTGACGGGACTATCAAGAAAACTTAAGAATTGAAGCGGGTACTATCCGCAGTTCGTGATCTCTCCGAACGCCCTCACCGGCACAATGAATTGAGGATTGAATGACCGATAATCCCTATTGCCCTCAGGAAGACATCATCACCCTGATGAAGCAATTCAACCAGCAGGTCAAGGAATCTCCTCAGCTTCCCGGTCCGGAGACACGCCTGCTTCGCGCGCGGCTCGTCTTTGAAGAGGCTCTTGAATTCGTCAAAGGATGCGGTTGCACGGTCACCATAACAGTTGCCGGATCGAACGGCGAAGATCACTCCGCCGTCATTGACGAAATCAGCGTCGTGCTCGACCCCGCCGGCACACCCGATTTTGTTGAATATGTGGATGGATGCATCGACCAGTTGGTTGTCACTTACGGCGCGCTTAACGCCGCCGGCGTGAAGGCTCAGCCAGCCTGGGATGAAGTGCAGCGCAGCAACATGAGCAAGGCATGGCCGCATTGCAGCGTTTGCGACGCTGTTTTAGTGCAGGGTAGTGGCGCGCAACTCCTCCATCCGGAAGACCCCCATCCTGGAAATTGGAAGCCCATTCTGAAAATTCATAAGCGGCCGGACGGCAAGGTCATCAAGTCGCCAACCTATTCACCCGCCGATTTAAAGCGCGTGATTGATGAGCAGATCCAGCAGTCAAACAGGCAATGATAAGCCCACACACGAATAACAAAAAGAAGGAAATCTCATACTGCCGCTCCAGGGGCGGAGGGATTCTGTCCGTATTGGCGAAAATCCACAGGAACAGGAATGACCGAAGCTTCGTAGTGAAATCGAAGGAAGTGTTTGGATGAAAACCAATGAGTTGATTGTTGCTTGCGGACTGATTACAGTCGCAGTTCTCGTCGGCTGCTCACGTATGGTCCGAAGCGGGCCGATAATCAGCGCCTACGAAAATGCCGAGTGCATCCCAGTGGAATTTGGTCCGGGAATCACTCCTCCTACCCGCGCTTGGGACTACCTGCTTGTAACACGGTCCGGCACGACCGTTCACATCTCTGGCGCTCAAATGCCCGGTGGCCGGATTGGCCTAACGTACCAATCCGACGGAATGGAGATCGTTGCGGCTAATGCCGGCGATTACATCTACCCAGCCGATGTGCGTTTCGACAGACAGAAGGAAAGGCTTTTTGTGAAGGCGAGCGGGGTTCCTGCCGCTTTCGGTGGACCACAAACGTGGCTTTTTGATTTTGATCTAACCCACCGCAAGCAAATGGATCGCGTACGAGTCGATCCAACCGTTCTACCCGGAGAGTGCAAGGTCAATTGACTTTCAGCGGCTTATGATTCGACGTCCCTGGCATATTACCGGCCAACCGGAAGCAATTCTAAACTGGAGCCCACAGTCCGGTTCACTCATCGATCCCGTTGGCATTCTCCTTGTCCCAGAGAATTTGCCATCTTCAAACAATCTCAGATCGCCTTCACCGCCGTTGCATTCGTCCGCGCGGTCACCTTCCAATCAATCATCCTTGCTTCCCCTCCCACGGTGAGCGCCAGCTTCTCAATCGGCAGCTCGCCTTCTATCATCTTCACCCTTACCGAATGGCCGTCGAGCGAGATCGTGCCAAACCCTGAAGCCGTGGAGAAAAAGCTCCTGAATGGCCGCACGTCCAACTGCGGGCCGAACCAGAGCGTACGCTCCACAGCGGAATAGCGGAAGCCGGAAAGCGCGCCCAGCAGCGCATAGCTCGACATGGCGCGGGCATACCAGTTGCCGCACTCGTATTCGTTCCAGGGATTGCGCGTCCTTCCGTCGTAGCGGCTGCGCGCGGCCTTCACGATGGTCAGGCCCTCCTCGACCAGGCCTTCGTGGATAAGATGCGAGGCTACCTGGTATTCAATACCGGTCCACACCTCATCGGAGTAGGGAAACGGCAACGTAGGCTTGCCGCCCTTGGGCCAACTGCAAACCAGCAGTCCCGGCTCCCGTCCCAGCGCATAGCCCGGCCGCTGCGCATTGGCATGCTGGCTGAGGTCGGTCTTGAAATTATTCTTGAAGATGGCCTGCAGGTTCGAGCGCACGTTTTCGCGCGTAAGCGGCGTTTCGATGCCGTAGATCCGCGCCATCCATGCGCCAATCACGCCGTCGGAGAGGCATCCGCTCCCATACTGGTATTGCGGGCCTTCGCGCTTCAGCAGTTGCTGCATCTCGCTGCTCTTCTCGTCCACATCGGCCACGGATTTTGCAAACGAAGTGTCGCGCAGGTCCCAGGTACTGCACCTTCTGGTCGTAGTATTCGCCGTTGAAGAGTTTCTCTTCCATGAGGTGCGCACACTTTTCGGCCAGCTCCGCATAATAGCCCGCATCGGTTGGCTCGCCCACGGCCTCGGCCATTTGCAGCCATGGCCGACAGCGCTCCCAGGTAGATGCTGGTGCACATTCCGTCCGGACCCCAGAACTCAGATGTCGTAGGTATTGTGGTGCGGCTCGAAGAGCCCTCCCTGTGTGATCCGGGTCCCAGGCGCCGATGCAGTAATCCAGGCTGCGCTTGGCCAGCGGATACATTTTTTTGAGCCAGCCCGTATCGCCGGAAATCTGCCAGTCGCGATAGACCTTCATGATCCCGCCCAACTGCCCATCGGCAGCGGCCGGCCCGTCATGATCCTTCTGGGCCGTCGGGAATCGCTCCGCGGAAATGTCACGTGCCCGCGCTCATCCATTGAGCGAGCCAGTTCCAGGTCGCGCAGAGTCCGCTCCAGTTGCGGGTAAAGATGCGGAAAGGCCTGGGCGTAGTTCCACACGTGGGTGCAGGAGCCATGGCAGCAGCCCTCATCGGGAGAACATCCCTCCCAACCCCAGAGATTTCCGTTTTCCTCGCGCAAGACCGTGGGCGATTTCAGAATGCCCAGATTTGCTGAGACCGCGTCGAGCACATACGGCGGCAAGGTGGAGGAAAACAGCGCCTCCTTGAACCTGACCGTGCGCTCGCGCAGTGAAACGTATTCTTGCTCCACATAAGAGCGCGACTTCACGCGCGTCTTTCCACACGCCGGCATAGTAGGGTCGCCACAGCGGCGGCAGGCCTTCCGCGCGGGTGCGGCATCCACGCTTACCTTCGACATCCGTCGCACGCTTTCCGCCCTCCTCAAGGTAGCAGTTGGGAAAGTGCCACGTGATGAGTATCGGATAGGTCTTGAATTCGCCCGGACCCAACCTTCCTTCCATCAGAATGGAGCCTCCATTGCGGCCGCTGGTATCCACGCTGTTCGATCCCTCATTGGCGGTAAATGTTCCCGTGGAAACTTCGCGCCAAACCGCCGACAAAGCATCGAACTCCCACTGGCTGCGCACCCACATTCCCTTAATGCGTAGGAAGCGCGGCTTTTCGCCAATCACCGTAAGCGTGGCGCTGCCGAACGCCTGCGCGTTGAGTGCTTCCGTATTGCTGAGGAAGACACCCTTGCCGGGGATCACAACATTGGTGGATGATTCCTCCTCCTTTTTGCATCCCGGCGCCAGATGCGACAGATGGTAAGAGAACTCATACTCCACCGGCTGGTGCGAACTGTTTCGCAGTGTGTATTCCAGAATCACGCACGGAATTCCTGAGTTCTTATCGTCCAGCGGAATAAACGGATTCCAGCCTGTCAGCTTCACCTCAAGCGGAACCAAAGGATCGCTGAATTGTGCTTCCCCGAATGGATACTCACCTTTGAAGGTGCATTTTTGAAAGCGAGGAAAGCCTTCGAATCCGCCGCGGCGCAATCCCTGACCCTGCAGACCCTGATCGAAGATCTTGAAGGGCGGAAATGGCCCCTCAACCAGTTTGGTCACGCCAGAAGGTCCCTTGATGTGCAGCACGGCAAACGCCGCCTCGGGCGAATTGGCATTGAAGCCCTCCGGCAGTGCCGTTGTTTCCGGTCTCTCGCGAATCGAAAAATCCTGCAATCCGCCATACCCGTTCAAACAAATCGTTCCA
The DNA here is from genome assembly GCA_963839225.1 of uncultured Acidobacteriaceae bacterium. GTDB lineage: Bacteria > Acidobacteriota > Terriglobia > Terriglobales > Acidobacteriaceae > Telmatobacter. Next base: position 23,068 of record CAWIVA010000062.1, on the reverse strand, counting down.
GCCCCGATTCCACCCATCGGCATCGCTACCTGGGTCGTCTTGTCTCCGCTGAAGGTGCGTTGCGCGGCGCTCTCAAAAAGTTCTTTTGACGAATAATGCGCGGGTGCCGGCTCTTCCGTGGCGCACTGGCCAGGCGAATCCGTCTGCGCGCTCACTGCCGTGGTTGCAGCGGCCAGGGCAGCGGAAGATCCAGCAACCAGAAACTCTCTGCGAGTGGACTTTTTGAAGAAGGACATAGAATCTCCTGGAGCATTTTCACCGATAGTGTCGGGAAGCTCCGTGCCCCATCCATTTCACGCTCTTTGTGAAATGGGTGGGAAACACAAAATCAACGATACAGAAACTGTGAAAATGCTCTGAATACGAAGATTGAACCAGAGCGGCAATGCCGTGATTCCGAATCACCGCAATTCTATTCCATCCGATGCCGCTCCTGAGCGCCCACGCTGACGCACCCTGCTCGGTCCGAGTAGAATTCTCTTTCTGGCACATTCAAGGAGTCCCAATGCATCTATCCTTCTTTAAGTCCTCCCGCTATCTTTCCGCCCTGGCACTGTTGCTCGTCCTCACCGCAACCCTACAAGCTCAGACCCCCCGGCAACGCTGGACCGAGGCCCAGGCCAATGCCTGGTATGCCCAGCAGCCCTGGCCGGTGGGCGCCGATTTCCTGCCCTCCAACGCCATCAACGAACTGGAGATGTGGCAGGCCGACACCTTCGACCCCGCCACCATCGACCGCGAGCTGGGCTGGGCCGAGGCCATCGGCATGAACACCATGCGCGTCTTCCTCCACAATCTGCTTTGGGAACAGGACCCCAAAGGCTTCCAGCAGCGCATCGACGCATTCCTCGTCATCGCCGCCCGCCATCATATCCGCCCTGTCTTTGTCCTCTTCGATTCCTGCTGGGAGCCGTTTCCCAAGCTCGGCCCGCAGCATCCGCCCATCCCCGGCGTGCACAACTCGGGCTGGGTGCAGGCTCCCGGCGCTGCGGTGCTCGCCGATCCCACCCAATACCCGCGCCTGGAGAGCTACACCAAGGGAGTCATCGGCGCATTCGCCAACGATCCGCGCATCCTCGCCTGGGACCTGTGGAACGAGCCCGACAACGGCAACCCGACTCCAACGCCAAAGACGAACCAAAGAACAAGAACGAAATCATCATCGGCCTGTTGCCCCAGGTCTATGCCTGGGCCCGCACCGCGATCCCACGCAGCCTTTGACAAGCGGCCTCTGGCATGGCGACTGGACCTCGCTTTCCACCATGCCCCCGCTGGCCCGTATCCAGGTCGAGCAGTCTGACATTCTCAGCTTCCACGACTACGGCTGGCCCGAGGAATTTGAGGCGCACGTCAAACATGCTGGAGCAGTTCCACCGCCCGCTCATCTGCACCGAATACATGGCCCGCGGCAGCGGCAGCCTCTTTGACACGGTCCTCCCCATCGCCCGCCAGCATCACGTCGGCGCCATCAACTGGGGACTGGTCGCCGGCAAAAGCCAGACCTACATGCCCTGGGACTCCTGGCAGCGCCCCTATGTCGACCACCAACCCACCGTCTGGTTTCACGACGTCTTTCACCCCGACGGCACGCCCTACCGCGAGCGCGAGGTAGAAATCATCCGCAACCTGACCAGCCGCAAGTAGGCGCTGCACATCTGAAAAACTCGATCCGGAGGGAGACGGGGGTTTTAACCCCCGTATCATTCCCAATAGAGTCAACGGGGGCTTTAGCCCCGGAGGGTTTACTAGCGATGAAAGCTCTAAATATCTGTTTAGCAATTACGGCCGCAATGCTGGCAACCGGCTCGCACGCCCAGCAATCCCCAATTCAAGGCTTCGCCGACATCCACCCCATCGACGCTCATGTGCACGTCTATATATCGACCCCTGCGATCAACGCCTTCCTGATTCGCAATAACCTGCACTTCATCGACATAGCCGTCCTCGACGACCGCGACCCGTTCTACAAGAGCTTCACAGCACAATACTACGGAGTGGAAAGCGTAATTCACGGCGCCCCGGGCCACGTTTCCCTATGCACAACCTTCAGCCCCTACGACTTCGAGTCCCCCGCATTTGCCGATCGCGTCATCAAGCAGTTGAATGAGAACTTCGCGCACGGCGCCATCGCCGTAAAAATCTATAAAACCATCGGCATGGAAATCAAAAAGAAAGACGGCACTTACCTGATGGCCGACGATCCTGTCTTTCAGCCCATCTATCAGGATATTGCCGCGCACAACCGCACCGTCATCGCACATCTCGCCGAGCCCACTTCATGCTGGCAGCCGCCGAACCCCGCAAGCCCCGACTATTCCTATTACAAAGACCACCCCGGCGAATATGCCTACAATCATCCCGAATGGCCTTCGAAGGAAGCCATTCTCGCCGCGCGCGATCACATCCTGGAGCAAAATCCAAATCTCCGTCTCGTCGGTGCTCATCTGGGCAGCATGGAGCTTGATGTAGACGAAATCGCCAAGCGCTTCGATAAGTATCCCAACTTCGCCGTCGATACCGCCGCGCGCGTCGTGTACTTCACCTTGCAGCCCAACAAAAAAGTCCGCGACTTTCTCATCAAATATCAGGATCGAGTGCTCTACGGAACCGACGTTGAAATTCTCCCCGGTACAAACGTAGAGAAGGAGCTATCCGATTTGCAGGATACCTACGCGCAGGATTGGAAGTACTTCGCGACCAAAGAAACCTTCGTTTACCAGGGACGCAAAGTAACCGGCCTCGGCCTGCCGAAACCGGTCCTCCGCAAGCTCTACCATGACAATGCGGTGAAATGGTTCCCCGGCGTTCTTGCCGAGCCAACGAAGCTTAGTTCAAGATGAACGGGTGTTATCAATTGAACTTAAGATCAAAGGATCTTTGAATAAGTCAAAAATCAGGTTGAATGATCAAGTTCTCAAAGTGCAAGGGTTTATTGAAGACTGCATATGGATTGTCTAGAATAACGCGCCGTAGGCGCACAGTTTGTTAGCCCCGCGCTTCAGCGTGGGGAAAAAGGATTCCCTAATTTCGTTACGGAGTCCCGTAGGGACGGTGCAAGAACTATGCACGGACCAACAGCCCCAGACCGCTCTACTTCCCAATACAAAACGTAGAAAATATCAAGTTCAAAATATCGTCGGAAGTAGTCTGCCCGGTCAGCGAATCCAGCGCCCACAGCGCGCGATAGAGATCCAGCAGGATCATCTCGTGTGGAATCTTGTTTGCATTCGCCTGCGCAGCATCCCCCAGCGCCGCCAGTGCCGTCGTAATCGCCTGGTGATGCCGCAAGCTGGTCAGCATTCCCGGCTCCGACGCAGCACCGCCCGTCGCCAGCGCCAGAATCCTCTCGCGCAGCGCCGTAATCCCTTCACCCGTAAGTGCTGAAGTCGCCAACGCGGCCACTCCGCCAATCTCCCCCGCAATCGACTCAGCTTTCACCAGATCGCACTTATTCACGGCAACCAGAGCTGGCCTTCCCTGCACGGCCTCCAGCAGCCGATACTCCTCATCGTTCAGCAGCTGCGTTGCATCCATCACCACCAGCACCAGCGCTGCGTCGGCCAGAGCCTCGCGGCTGCGGGCAATTCCCAACTGCTCTGCCTCTTCGCGCCCCTCGCGCAGCCCTGCCGTATCCACCATCTCCACCGGAATCCCATCCAGTGAAGTCCGTTCCGTCACCAGATCCCGCGTCGTCCCCGGCGTCGCCGTCACGATCGCCCGTTCGCGCTCCACCAGCCGGTTGAAGAGCGAGCTCTTGCCCACATTCGGCCGCCCCACAATCGCCATCGTCAGCCCGTCGTGCACAATCCGCCCGCGCCTGAAGCTGGCTTCCAGAGCCGCCAGCGCCGGCGTCAGCTCGCCGATCCGCCGCGCAATCTCGCTCTCCGCCGTCACGTCCACATCGTCTTCGGCAAAATCAATCCCCGCCTCGAGCAGCGCGATCAACTCCACCAGCGCATCCTTTACCGGACTCACGCGCCTGCTCAACGCCCCGCCCATCTGGCTTGCTGCCTGCCGCGCCTGGGTCAGCGTCTGCGCCTCGATCAGGTCGCGCACCGCCTCAGCCTGCGTAAGGTCCAGCCGCCCGGCCAGAAATGCGCGCTGCGTAAATTCGCCCGGCTCAGCCAGCCGCGCGCCCAGCTCCAGCGCCCGGCGCAACAGCATCTCCAGCACCACCGGCGACCCATGCGCCGCAATCTCCACCACGTCCTCAGCCGTATAAGAACTCGGCGCCGCAAAGTAAGTAACCACAGCCTCGTCGATACGGTCCTCGTGTGCGGAGGAAAAGCACTGTTTTGTGTCAGGGCACGACTTTAGTCGTGCCGTAGCTAGTTCGGAATTGACGTGGGCTTTAGCCCCTTTTTCAAGCTTCTTGCCTGCATCTCGATCACAGTCTGCAATCAGCCCCGCATCGCCGCCCGCCCCATCCAGCACATCCGCCAACCGCGCCCGCCCGTGTTCCAGCGGCTGCCGCAGCCTCACCAGTTGCGCGGCAATCGATGCCGCATCCGGCCCGCTCAGCCGCACAATCCCAATGCCCCCTCGTCCCGGCGGCGTTGAAATCGCAGCGATAGTCTCCGTACTCAGTTCAGGTCCATCCATCAGTAGATAGTGTAGAGGCTAGTAATGGGTCGTTTTGAAGTGTAGTAGTTCGCTAGTTAGGGAAGCACTCATGTTTTGTGTCAGGGCACGACTTCAGTCGTGCCGAAAGCAGCAGCAAAGAGATTGGGCTTTAGCCCCTGCGGGAAGGTTCTTCAAACTGACCCGCTACCCGGAGGCCCGCCCGTTTGCCGCGCCTCATCGTTCTTGGTATAAAGGGTGCGGCAAAATCCGCGCACATTCTCTGCGCCCCACCGTGAGGAAATCCCATGACCACCCAACGAATCGCAATCACCGCCCGCATCGCGCTGGCCGCAATCATCGTTCTTTTCGTCGTTCACCCCTCCCCGGCGCAGCAACCCGCCGGAGCAAAAATTGACCTGACTCCCGTCAAGCCCGAGTCCGTAGGTTTCTCCACCGAACGCCTTGAACGCCTCCACGCGCTGATGCAGCGCGAAGCAGACCAGAAGCATTTCTCCGGCATCGTCACCCTCCTCGCCCGCCACGGCAAAATCGTCGAATTCAAAACCTACGGCGTCCGCGACATGGAAACCGGCGCGCCCATGACCAAAGACACCATCTTCCGCGACTTCTCCATGACCAAGCCGGTCACCGGCGTTGCCCTGATGATCCTCTACGAGCAAGGCAAGTGGCTGCCCTCCGACCCCATCTCCAAATTCATCCCCGAGTTCGCCCGCCTCAAGGTCTTCAAAGGCGTCGATGCCAACGGAAAAATGATCCTCGTCGATCCCGATCACGCCCCCACTATGCGCGAACTGCTCACCCACACCGCCGGCTTCAGTTACGGCAACAGCGGCACCGTGGCCGACGCCATGTATAAAGACCAGCACGTGCTTGAGTCGAAGAACCTCCAGGAGATGATTGACAAACTGGCCACCATTCCGCTGCTCTATCAGCCCGGCAAGGGATGGATCTACAGCATGTCGATGGATATCGAGGGATACATCGTCGAAAAGCTCTCCGGCCAGTCGCTGCCTGACTTCATGCGCGAGCAGATCTTCACTCCACTCGGCATGAGGGATGCGGGCTTCTACGTGCCGGATGAAAAGCGCGACCGTTTCGCTACGCTCTACAAGGCGGACGACAGCGGCAACCTGGTCGTCAACGCGGCCGGCTGCTGCGGCATGCGCGAATACAAAGTGCAGCCCGCCATGCCTTCCGGCGGCGGCGGCCTGGTTTCAACCACGGAGGACTACTACCGCTTCGCCCAGATGCTGGGCAACCGCGGCGAGTTGAACGGCGTGCGCATCCTCGCGCCCTCCACCGTGCACCTGATGGCCTCAAACCACGTTCCCGACAGCCTGCTCACCGGCGAATATCACATCGGCCTGCAGGTTCTGCGCCCGGGCTTCGGTTATGGCTACAACGGTGCAGTAGTCTTCGATCCGCCGGAAGCCAACCTGCCCGAAGGCAAAGGCACTTACTTCTGGGATGGAGCCGCCGGAACCTGGTTCTGGGTCGATCCAACCAACGACATCGTCTTTGTGGGCATGATTCAGCGCATGTTGACCATGGAGAGCCCCAACCTCGAATACATGAGCCGCGCCCTCGTCTATCAGGCCCTGGTCGATCCGGCGAAGTAGGCAAATCGATGTTGGGTCGAATTTCACGCGACGAACTTGAGGAAACCTAATGACCACCCATCGAATCGCAAACACCGCCAGTATCGTGCTGGCCTCAATCGTTCATCTTCTGGCCATCCATCCAGTTCTGGCGCAGCAGCCCGCCGCAGCAAGGCTTGACCTCACTCCCGTCAAGCCCGAATCCGTGGGCTTTTCCAGCGAGCGCCTTGAGCGCCTGCACGCGCTAATGCAAAAGGAGGTCGACCAGAAACAATTTTCCGGCATCGTCACCCTCCTCGCCCGCCACGGCAAAGTGGTGGACTTCCGCGCCTACGGCGTGCGCGACCTGGCCAGCGGCGCGCCCATGACCAAAGACACCATCTTCCGCGATCACTCCATGACCAAGCCGGTCACCGGCGTTGCAATGATGATTCTTTATGAGCAGGGCAAGTGGCTGCCCTCCGATCCCATCTCAAAATTCATTCCCGAGTTCGCCAACCTCAAGGTCCTCAAAGGCGTCGATGCCAGCGGCAAAATGATTTTGGTCGATCCTGACCACGCGCCCACCATGCGCGAGCTGATGACCCACACCGCCGGCTTCAGCTACGGCACCGGCAATACCGTAGTGGATGCCATGTTCAATGACCAGCACGTCCTCGAATCGAAGAACCTTCAGGAGATGGTCGACAAGCTGGCAAAGATTCCCCTGCTCTATCAGCCTGGCACAAAATGGATCTACAGCGTGTCAATGGATATCGAGGGCTACATTATCGAAAAGCTTTCCGGCAAAACGATGCCCGACTTCATGCGTGAGCAGATCTTCACGCCCCTTGGAATGCGCGACGCGGCATTCTATGTGCCTGAAGACAAGCGCAGCCGCTTCGCCACGCTCTACAAGCCGGACTCCGGCGGCAACCTGGTCGTCGACCTGGACGCCTGCTGCGGCTTGAAAGAGTACAAAGCGCAGCCCACCATGCCTTCCGGCGGCGGCGGCATGGTCTCCACCACGGAGGACTACTACCGCTTCGCGCAGATGTTCCTCGACCGCGGCGAATTAAACGGCGTGCGCATCCTCGCGCCCTCCAGCATTCAACTGATGGCCACAAACCGCATACCAGAGAGCATGCTCACCGGCGAGTATCGCGTCGGCACGCAAATTTTGCGGCCGGGCTTCGGATACGGCTACAACGGAACCGTCGAATACGATCCGCAACTGGCCGACCTCCCGGAGGGCAAAGGCACGTACTTATGGAGCGGGATCGGCGGACCTGTTCTGGGTCGATCCCACCAACGACGTCGTTTTTGTAGGAATGGTTCAGCGCATGACAGCCGATACCAGTCCGCACCTCGGATACATGAGCCGCGCCGTCGTCTATCAGGCCCTGGTCGATCCGGCGAAGTAAGGAACCATTCCAAAAACCGGGTGGCCCACATCTCGATTTTGAGATGTGGCAGAACATCCTGGGAGAGCACGTGAAGTTGGAACCGCGAACTTTTACTAAACTCTGAGACAGTATTCGCAGGAGCCACGAATGCGCTATCGAATCTTAATTCGTCTTGTCATCCTGTTTGGAACCATCGCCAGTGTGTGGGCGCAGCAGGCCACGACGGTTGTCAAACCACAGGAGATTAACGATGTGCTCAACAACCCCGGCATCGGCTTCACCACCTTTCAGCGCTTCAATGGGGACGCTCTGAATGAAGGCACCAAATGGACGGAAGGTTATCCCATCGTCTACCAGCCATTTCACGGCGAGCTGCGCACGAAAAATTTTCCCATGACTTCGATCGCCTATTTTCGCGTCTATTGGCGCTTTATTGAGCCGGAGAAGGAAAAATTCAGGTGGGACCTGATCGACCAGGCGATCGCCACGGCCCGCGAACGAGGCCAAACGCTGATGCTCCGTATCGCGCCTTATGGAACCGAAAAAGAGCAGCGACGTCCCCGGCTGGTATCGGCAGCAAATTGGAGAGCCCTTTCCAGCCGGACCCCATCAGGGATGGAAGGCTACACGCGACAAATGGATGACCGACCCGGAGAATCCCGCCTACGCGCGCGAGTTCGGCGGCATGATTCGCGAGCTGGGCGCGCGCTACGATGGCGATCCCGATATTGAGCTGGTCGATCTCTCCATCGTCGGCGCGTGGGGAGAGGGAGCCGGAATCGAGCTTCTGACCCCGGCGACTTTGGAATCGCTCCTCGACAGTTATCTCGATTCCTTCCACAAGACGCCTCTTGTACTTCAGCCCGATGACAAACGTGCCATCACCTACGCCATGTCGCGCGCGGCCACCTCCAGCCCGCACGCGCCGCCCCTTGGCTGGCGGGCCGATTGTCTGGGAGACATGGGCTTTTTCAGTCCCACTGAGAACGAGATGACGGATGAGTACCCTGAAGCGATCATCAAGCTCGGGCTTGCGGACGCATGGAAGACAGCGCCGGTTACGCTGGAAGCCTGCGGCGTGATGCAGACCTGGAAAAACAAGGGATACGACGTCCAATACATCATCGACCAGGCCGTCAAATGGCACGCCTCCTCGTTCAATGCAAAGTCCTCGGCGGTTCCTCCCGAGTGGCAGACGCAGGTCAACGCCTGGCTGAACCGCATGGGCTACAGGTTTGTGCTGCGGCGTTTCAGCTATCCGTCGGCGATCGAGGCAAACGGCAAGCTGTCATTCACCTCGTGGTGGGAAAACAAGGGCAACGCACCCGCGTATCGCGACTATCGCTTGGCGCTGCGCCTCAAGCGGAACGGCGCATCAACGATTCTGCTGACGAACTCCGACATAAAGAACTGGCTGCCCGGCGACAACCTCTACGACGATGCCGTTTTTGTGCCGTCCGCCCTGGAAGATGGCGAGTACCAGGTCGATCTGGCTTTGGTCGATCCGGCAACCAACCAGCCGAAGATCAAGCTGGCAATTGCCGGAGTTAAGCCGGATGGGTGGTATCCGATGGGGAAGATCGAGGTTCACGCACACGAGCTTCCCGCGAAAGACCAGCCTCAAAGCGAACCAGAAAAAATGAAAATGAATCTCGCATGCTCCAACACGCAGGAGACCGTATTTGTCTCGAGCCGGAAGCAGGAGTGTGGATTGACAACGCGGGATCGGCGGTCTTTCAACAGCAATGAGTCAAGCGAGTGGGAGACCACAGCAAATTAACTGCGAATAGGCCCCCTGGCAAATCTCCGCTGCACAATCAGAGCCTCACGCAGTGCCACCTTGTCTGCGCTAGGCGGTGGTCCTCCGTGACAAATGCTCCCAGAGCCCGCGCGCCGAGAGGATCACGGAGAAGAGAGCGGTCACGCAGAGCGCGAGGAGCGTCCAGATAAAGAAGAAGGCTCCGTTGGACCCGGCGATCACACCGCCGACTCCCGCCCCCTTCATGTGGATGACGGGGACGAGCAATTCAAGGAGCGACGTGACCAGGATGATGACGTACCCGGATCGCTTTCCGGCCAGCACCACCGTTCCGTACAGCTGGATGACGACAATGGGCACCACAATCAGGTCAAAAAGTGTTCCCGGCTCCATTCCCCTGACGATGTCGTCCGCCATGTGAAGCGTCATGAAGAGGACCGAGAGAAGAGAAGCGATGGTTAACGTAACGTTCTGTTTCATTGGATATCTCCTTGTTAGACTTGAACGGCAGGTGGCCCGGTCATCAACCCTGAAAATTCAGGCTGAGCCATGAGAGGCTGTGCCCCGTTCATCGCAGTTTCATCGCGATGAGCGGGCGCGGTGGCCCAGGTGCTTCGCATGTGGGCACCTCGGAGAGCACGAAAGCAGAATCCTCGCAACCAGCGGAAACATTGAATTCAAACGCTCTTCCTATTTCAGCAACTCCAGCGCCACCGCACTCATCGCCGTCACTCCAGCCGGAATAGCCTGCGCGTAAACCGGCGCAAACAGCGCTGAATGCAATCCCGGCAGTGGCACGCCTGTTTTACGGCTCTCTGCCAGCTTGTCTTCGTCAGCCGCGCCCAGCCAGTACATTACCGACGGAACCTTCCCGTCGAGCGAGAACAGGCCCACATCCTCGCTGCCCATAATGGCGTGGGCCTCAAGAACTCGTTCCGCGCCCAGCACATTCACCGCCGCCGCAGCCGCGCGCACCCGCTCAGCCAGCGCAGGGTCATTGATGGTCACAGGCGCTCCATAGGTAACGGTCACAATCGGCATGCGGTCCGCCGGAATGCCGTACGCTTCCGCCAGTCCATTTGCCGTGCGCCGTACCGCCGCCACAATCTGGTCCCGCTCCGCAGCCGAGTAAGTGCGCAGCGTCATTCCCATCGTCACCTCGTCGGGAATGATGTTGAACTTGGTCCCACCGTGAATCGTTCCCACCGTCAGCACCGCCGGCTGCTGCGGATCGATCTGCCGGCTCACAATGGTCTGCGCCACCAGCACAAACTCCGCCGCCAGCACCACGGGGTCCTTTCCCGCCTCGGGCCTCGACCCATGTCCGCCTATGCCACGCATCGTTAAATTGATCGTGGTAGAGCCGGCCATCAGCGGGCCGCCCTTCACGGCGATCGATCCGGCAGGCACATCGGGCGAGTCGTGCTCCGCAATCACAAAATCCGGCCTGCCGAAGCGCTCATAGAGATGATCGGCGAGCATGGCCGCCGCGCCCTCCACCTGCTCCTCGGCAGGCTGGCCGACCAGCATCAGCGTTCCGTGCCACTCGCTCTTTCGCTCCGCCATCTCCCGCGCCGTGCCCAGCAGCACCGTCATGTGCAGATCGTGACCGCACGCATGCATCACGCCCACCTGCTGCCCCTGTGCATTGGTGGTCGTCACAGTGCTTGCATAGTCCAGGCCGGTCTTCTCCACCACCGGCAGCGCGTCCATATCCGTGCGAATCAGCAGCCGCGGCCCCGCTCCGTTTTCAAGCACGGCCACAATGCCGTATGCCTGCTCGCCGTCCGCGTATTTGCCCACATGCTCCGTCACCGTGTAGCCCAGCTTGCGCAACTCCCCGGCAAGATACGCCGAAGTCTGCTCCTCGTGGCGCGAAAGCTCCGGGTTGCGATGCAGATGCTTGTAGGTCTCAGTAAGCGCCGGCAACTGCCGCTGAGCCGTAGCAGCCAAGCCGGTTGCAATTGGATTTTGCGCAGCCAACGGTAACGCGGCAGCAGCAACAGCGGCAACAGCAAAAACTCGTAACAGCATGAAGGAACTCCTCGCAGGCAACCGGCATTACAGGGCGCGGAAAGCATTCTCCGGAGGGAGGCGGGGGTTTCAATCCCCGCGAAAGCCAAACAGGGATCACGCGGGCTTCAGCCCCGGAAGGATACTTCAGCGGCACTTCGTCGCCGCTTTCCCATTTTCCATAACCTCTTCAACCGCCAGCCTACCACATGGTCACATCTGATCTACTACTGGCTTTGAATGGGCACGGCTTTAGCCATGCCGTAAGTGCACCGTGTTGGAAGCGGGCTTTAGCCCCTGAGGGATGACTTTCGCTCGAATTGGCTGATCAGAATTAGCGAGCGCCTCTCGCCCGCAACAGCGCCGCCACTTCGGTCTTGCCGTTGCCGTCCGCCAATTTCAGCGCCGTGGTGCCTTCGTCGCTTTTGGCGTTGATGTCCGCGCCGCGGTCCAGCAGCAATTTCACAATATCCATAAGTCCGCCGCCGCGAGGCCCCCATCAGCGCCGTAAATCCATGCACATCCCTGAGCTCGGTCTTTGCACCATGATCCAGCAGCAACTTCACCAGCTCCGCCGATCCTGATACCACCCCCAGCATCAGCGGAGACATTCCGGCCTGTTCCTGAATGTTGGCGTTGGCGCCGTGCTCCAGCAGCAATTTCGCCTCGTCAGTATTCGAGGTCATCACCGCATAGTTCAGCGCCGTGTCGCCGCGTTTATCCACGAGGTCGAGGCTGGCGCCCTTCTCCAGCAGTTGCTTCACAACGTCCGTCTTGCCCATTGCAGAGGCGGCAATCAGCGCCGTGATGCCGTCTTTGCCATGGGCATCGATATGCGCGCCTTTTGCCAGCAGTTGCAAGACTGCCGCAAAATCCCCCTTTTCGATAGCCTCGAACATCTGATCATCCGGGCTGGCGGCGGCGGTCTGGCCGGCGGTGCTGGAGGCACCCTGGCCCGCTGCCAAGTGACCCCACGACAAAGCAATTCCCAAAACAGCGATGGCCAATAGAGCCTTCTTCATACTTGCCTCCCGGTGCAAACAGCAAAATAACCGCGATGAGTTTTTGTTCCCAGATTATTCAAAACCGAATCCATTGTTTGCAGAGAATTCTACTCTCAAAGCACGAATTTGCGGTTGCATCGCTCCTGCCTCCCCGACGAATGAGGCCGATCCGCCGTTCTTCCGCTTTCGCACGCCTCATCACTCAACCCAACTGGTAAACTCCGGCAAACGGGAGAAATAAATGGGAGCGACAAAGATCGAGTTTCGCCTGCGCATGTTGATCCTGGTGGCAATCGTATTTCTGGGCTTCTATGCCCCATGGATCGAAGTCTGGGGGTTTGGCCCACGTATCCCGCTGATGGAGTGGCTGGCGCTGGAATTGGCCCGGACGGGCCTGCTGCCCTTCGCCGTCGCCGCACCCGTTGTGATTGTGCTGGCCTCGCTCGTCGCCGCCGTGGGAGTGGTTTTTCGCGTGTGGGGCACGGCTTATCTGGGCTACGGCACGGTTCACCATCAGCAGATGCAGGCCGGCGCCGTAATGGCCGACGGGCCTTACCGCTACCTCCGCAATCCGCTCTACGTGGGGGGATGGTTCATGTTTGCGGCCATGGCCTTCCTCATGCCGCCTTCCGGCGCGCTCGTTTCCATGACGCTGGCGACGATCTTCTTCCTGCGGCTGATTCTGGCTGAAGAGGCATTTCTAAGCGTCCAGCTTGGCGAGCCTTACCGGGAATATCTGCGCGCCGTCCCCCGGCTCTTTCCCAGCCTTCGCCCCGGCCTGCCGCCAGCCGGACACAAGCCGCACTGGCTCACGTCCGTCATTCTCAGAGATCAACCCCATCGGCATCTTTTTTACCATGGCATTTCTATCGTGGAGCTATAACTACCGGCTCATGATTCAGGGGATTCTGGTCAGCCTGGGTGTCGCGCTGGTGGTGAAGGGGCTACTTACCGATACGTTTGCCGACCTGCATATCCCTCTTCGCGCTCATGGCGCTGCTCGCGTGGAAATTCCCTTTGCTCAATGCAAGCGTGATGAGCTTCGGATTATTTCTTGTAGCGCGCGCCCTGTTGCCAAAAAACAAAGCTGGGGCAAAGATTCCATTATTCTGATCCCCTCTTGGCCCAGGTGATAGAGGATTGCTCCGAGTCGTCCTTCTCTAAAAACGGAAAAAGGGAGAGCGCGGGGCTCTCCCTTGATTCCGATCACCTGCGAGCCGATGAGCCCGAAGTTATTTCTTCGGTGGGGCGATCGCGTCTTTGGCGGCCTTGGCCACGCGGAATTTGACCACCGTCTTGGCCTTGATCTTGATTGCCGCGCCAGTCTGCGGGTTGCGGCCCATGCGGGCTTTGCGCTCTGCCTTCACCAGCCGGCCGATGCCGGGGATCACGAAGACGCCGTTCTTCTTGGTTTCCTTGATGGCGGTCTCCGCCACCAGGTCGAGGAAGGCTGCGACTTGCTTGTTGGTGAGTTCCAACTTCTCGGCCAGGTGCCGTGTCAGAGCGGTCTTTGTCATTCCAGTTGCCATATGATGTTTCTCCTTTGTGGCTAGCCCTCAGGGCTGCCGGTCGTGCCCGGGTTTCCGCCGCGAAATGCGTACCGCATGAGGGAGTGCGACCGGAACAGCCTTCGCAGGAAACCCTTGTGTTCATGCGGGTTCGGTGAACCCATCGAAAGTTACAATGCGACTAATACCCAGGCAAAGTCAACTAAAAAAGCCTGTTTTCCACAAGTTTCTTTGGAAATTATGCCGATTTCGCCTGTTTTTGTCTGTTTTCGCCTGATTTGTCCGGTTTTGTCGTTTCGAGCCGCCAATTCAACAAACAAACCCGGGAGCCGAGAAAGCTGTAGAAACGCGCTGTTTCAGTCAGTGGGTCAGTTTGAAGTGAGGTGGTTCACTAGTTACGAAACGCTCATGTTTTGTGTCAGGGCACGACTTCAGCCGTGCCGAAAACGCAGTGAGTCAGTTTGAAGTGAGGTGGTTCACTAGTTACGAAACGCTCATGTTTTGTGTCAGGGCACGACTTCAGTCGCGCCGAAAACGCAGTGGGTCGGTTTGAAGTGAGGTGGTTCAATAGTTACGAAACACTCATGTTTTGTGTCAGGGCACGACTTCAGTCGTGCCGAAAACGCCACCAAACAATTGTGGGCTTTAGCCCCTGAGGGTTCGCTCGTGCAAACTGACCCACTGCCCTATTTCAGCCCGAAGAGCACCGTTTTCCTGGGCGCAACCATGGCCTCAATCGGCGTATTCAGCGCATCCACCACCGGCGCTGCCAGCCGAAAATGACGAATCAGCGTGGCGGCAAAGTCTTTTTTCAGCGCCTCGGCGGCCGGCAGCGTGGTGCTCAGCCCCCATTGCCGGCATTGAATCAAATCCAGCGCCGGATGCTCGCAAGGAAACCCCTTCGGCGGCCGGGTGAGCGCGTTGCCCTCAAATTCCACAAATGCCCTGCGGGCGGCGGGCTTTTGGAGGAGTTCTCGGAACTCACGATGATGCTCGAGCAGCCAATGCCGAATGGCGGCCAATTGTTCTTTCTCCGGCATCCAGGCCCCGGCGGCGATCACCACCTCAGTGGCGCTGATGTGGAAGTAGTATCCGGCCCCGGAGGTCTTTCCCATTCCGTGGTGCGTCCACCACGCCGCCACGTGTGTCTTGTAGGGCCGCTTATCGTGGCTGAACCGCGTATCGCGATAAATCCTGAACAGAGATTTCTCCGCCGGCCGCACAAAATCAGGCGCAAAATCCATCATCGCGTCCGTCACCTTGCGAATGATGGCCAGCATGGGTTCCTTCAGCTCCGCCTCAAAGATTGCCTTGCGCGGTTGGAACCAATCGCGGTCGTTGTTCCGCGCAATGCCGCGCAGAAATTTGAGCCCCTCGGGGCGAAGACAGGCGGGAGTCTTGGTCGGGTCGGATGTTTTTTTTGAAACCATGACAGAAGTAGTGTATCGAAGGATGCACAAATTCTGTTTACTTCTAATGCGAGCTGTTTGCATCAGCCCGAGTAAGCCAAACTTGAGCACAGCTTCCGGGGACAATATGGATGTTCTCAGGGTCTTCATAGCTGATGTCGGCTTTGGCGTATTTGAAAGCGCCATCTGGGTCCATGGCTCGCAGTTTGTATTGTCCGGCGGGAACCTTGATCTTGAAGATTCCGCCCTTGCCTGATTCAGTTGAAAAGATCCCTGGCGAGCCTTCAGCGACGATTTTGATGCCTTCACTTTGATCTTTTAGCTCACCTTGAATCCAACCACCGCTCTGTTTCGTTTGAACGGCGGTGATCTGCGCTAATGCCTTGCCGGCCTTGCGTAGTGGGCCGGAATTGCCGCAGCCATCCAACACCCAAGCCTTGACATCGCTATCGTAAGTGATGAAAAGCAGATATTTTCGACCCTTGACCCAACGGAAACCCGCTCTGCCGGTATCATTCCCTTCGAATACGTGAATGGTCCTATCACTTTTGCCCAATAGGGTTTTACCGACTTGCAAGGTGTAATCGTCGAGAGATACGCAGCTGGATAATCCGGATCACGCAAGCCACCAATGCGGACAAGTGTGGCTTCGACGATAATTTTGCTATCAAAGTACTCCGCACAGACGAGTCTTGGCTGCGGCTGAAAGCAAAAGGAATGGACAGAAACCGGCAGGAGCAGCGCGGCCGCCACGGCGATTAAGGAAATGCAATATTTCATGGGCAGAGATCCTGATTTATCTTAATTCCGGCAATGGAAAGTTGTATCGTCAGTCATTCGCCTTCACAGGGTTTATTGCCAGTCTCAACTCGGCTTTCTACCGGATCACCTTCAACGCCCCGCGGAACAGCCCATCGAAATCGGCGCCGGCGCGGCTTCTCTTTGGCGACGCCTGCTCAATCGCCTTCTCCGCCGCCGGCCGCTGATAGCCCAGATTCATCAGTGCCGAAAGCACATCGTCCGCCGCCGGCCCCTGCACGGTCGCCTGCACCGGCGCAACCGCAAAATCGTCCAGCTTGTCTTTCAGCTCCACCACCAGCCGCTCGGCCAGCTTTTTGCCCACCCCCGGAATCCGCACCAGTTGCGCATGGTCCTGCCCGCGAATGGCCTGCACCGTCCGCTCCGACTGAAAGCCCGCTCAGCATCTTGATCGCCAGCTTCGGCCCCACGCCGCTCACGGTGATCAGCCGCTCAAAAAGGCGCTTCTCTTCGCGGTCGAGAAAGCCGAAGAGGGCAATCTGGTCCTCGCTGACCTGGGTGTGAATGTGCAGCGCCGCCTCTGCGCCCACAGAGGGCAGCGCCGTGAACGTCGGAACGGAGATGGTGACGTCGTATCCCACCCCGCCGGCCTCGACAATGGCCTGGCCGGGATGCTTGTAGAATGAGCTTTCCGCGCAAGTGAGCAATCATCGTGCCCTATTGTAGAATCCCCGGCCGCCCGGCCGCACCCTATTCTCCGTCATCCGTCTAAAAGACCGAAGCAGATTGGCGAACCCGGTGCCATGTTCTTGAGTTTCGAGCCGGGTCGCCGCTCTCTGATGGTCGCGTCGACTTGAATGCCGGGGTTTCGAAACATATACTCTGGTTCCGCTGTAGCCCCGGCAGGCCCCCGCCGGATACAATAGGCTTCTACGCTATGGTTGCCGGGTGTATACGATCATTTCTTGAGATTTGGAGCAGGTGCACGTGAGAGGCATTATTCGCCGCAGTCTGCGGCTTGAGTTGGTTGCAGGACTTGGTGTCGCGCTGGCGATGCCCGCGCTGGCGATGGGCCGCTGAAACGCACCGGGCTTGGCCACGCAGACCACGCTGACCGTGGAGACCCGCGACCAGGACGGCCGCACGCGGGCCACCGTCGCCGTCGCCGTCACCGGCGAGGACGGACTCCCGGCCTCCGGCGCTGTCGTCCTCAGCGACCATGGAACGGAGATGGCCGGCGCGGGGCTCAACGCCGCGGGCCAGGCCAGCTTGTCGATCTCTCCTGCAGCGGGCGACCACTCCCTGACCGCGGCCTATCACGGGCGACACCACCCACGTGGCTCAGCCTTCATCGGCCGGCGTCGGTGCATGCCTCGGTAGCTCCACGCCCAATTTCGGCGTCTCCGTTTCGCCGGCCACGCTCACTCTTACCCCCGGCCAAACGGGAACCGCTCATGACCTCCGTTACTCCGCAGAACACAGCGCCGCATTGACGGCCCCGATGTTCGTCACGCTCTCCTGCTCCGGCCTTCCCGATCAGTCTTCCTGCACCTTTACCCCGGAAAACATCGAGATCCTGCCCAACGCCGCCACCGCGTCCCGATTACCAGCACCATGGTCATTGTCACCCAGACAGCCTCTTCGGCCTCGGCCGCACGCCCCGCTCCAATCCCGTTCCTGGGCGTTTCTGCTTCCCGGCGTCGCTTGGCCTGGGCGGACTGGCCTGGGGAGCGCGCCGCCGCGCATGGCTCAACCGCCTCTCGCTGCTGGCTCTGGTCGCCTTCGTCACCACGCTGGGCGCAACGGCCTGCAACGCCCGCTACAACTACTACAACCACGGTCCGCCCATTAACCTCCGCCAACCCCCGCCGGCACTTACACGGTGACCGTCACCGCGCAATCCAGCAACGGCGTCACCGCCATTACCAACTCCACCACGCTGGCGCTGACCGTCCAGTAATCCTGGTTTGCATGAGCCGCTGGCATTCCCCTCCCGCGGAACTCTACGCGCTGGTCGAGCAGACGCCGGCAACGGTGCTGCTGGAGTGCGCCAGGCCAGTCGGCAGAGCCTGACTCCACGGAGCCCGGCCAGGCCTCAGTCCCAGTCTCTGCCCGTCTCTTCACCGCTCCCCTGCGCATCTGCGTCGCCAACCATCCAGCGGAGCTCCCCAGCTCTCTTTGCCGCAGATCGAGAGCGCCGTTGCCGCCGGCCATTTTGCCGCAGGCTTCTTTACCTACGAGTGCGGCAGCTTCTTTGAGCCCACAGCCGCGCTGCGAACCCACCGGCCGGCCCGGCCAGCCACTCTAGCCTGGTTCGGCATCTACGACCGCTGCTATCGTCTTCGACCATCGGACCGGAGCCTTCATCGACGGCGATCCTCCCGGCCTTCGCCGCTTTCTCGTCACGCCTTGCCGAGACGAGCAGCGGCCCGCCGCCGCCAGCAGCTCAATGCCGATCTTAGCCTCACGAAGAGCGGATATGCGCGAGCGCATCGCCGCCATCCACGAGTGGATTCGCTCAGGCGACGTCTATCAGCTCAACTTCACTGCTCCCATGCACATCCACGCGCACGGCAGCCCGCCGCGCTCTATCGGCGCCTGCGCAGCCGCCAGCCCGCTCCCTACTGCGCCTTCCTGCATTCGCAGCCCGACCGCCGCATCCTTTCCTTTTCGCCCGAGCTCTTCTTCCACTTGGAAAACCACGGCAGCCAGCGCCGCATCGCCACCCGCCCCATGAAGGGAACCGCGCCCCGAGGCCGCACCACGCGCGAAGACCGCGTCCCAGGCGGAGTGGCTCCGCAACGACCCCAAGAACCGCAGCGAAAACGTGATGATCGTCGACCTGCTGCGCAACGATCTCGGGCCGCCTGTCGCATCTTCGGCACCGTCCGCGCCGAGGACCTCTTCGCCGTCGAGCGCTACCCCACCCTCTGGCAGATGACCTCGACCGTCACCGGCGACCTCCGCCCCGAGGTCGGCTTCCAGCAGATCTTCCGCGCGCTCTTTCCCTGCGGCTCCGTCACCGGCGCGCCCAAGGTGCGGGCCATGCAACTGCTGGCTGAGATCGAGCGCCGACCCAGAGGCGTCTACACCGGCGCCATCGGCTTCTTTTCGCAGCGAGCAGACCGTCTTCAACGTCGCCATTCGCACGCTTGAGCTCGACGGCGACTAGCGGAACGATGGGCGTCGGCAGCGGCATCGTCATCGACTCCGATCCCGCCGGGGAGTTCCGCGAATGCCTGTTGAAGGCGGAGTTTCTCACCGCTCGCGCGCCACCAGAGCCTTTCTCGCTGATCGAATCCCTGCTCTGGAAAGGCGAATATCCGCTCATCGAGCTGCACCTCGACCGCCTTGAAGATTCGGCCGGCTACTTCGGATTCCCCTGCGATCGCGCCGACAATCAAAGCCGCGCTTCTGGCCTACGCCGCAAAACTAAATGCTGTCATCCCGAATTAAATGACTGCCATCCTGAGCGAGCGCAGCGAGTCGAAGGATCTGCGTCTCGAATTTCTTCGGAGAAGGTGAGAAGCCACAAAACTCAATCGCCCCGCCTCTCCCGCAAAGTCCGTCTTCTCCTCAATCAGCAGGGCAATTTGCAAATCGAAGACGAACTGCTCCCCGATTACCTCACAGCCCCAACCGGGAAACTCATCCGTGTACGCATCGCAACCCAGCGCACCGATCCACAAGACCCCATGCTCTTCCACAAGACCACGCTCCGGCCTCTCTATGTGGAAGCTTTGAAGTCCGCAACCCAGGCTGGTTTTGGCGAAGTGCTTTTCCTCAATCTTCGCGGCGAGGTCACCGAGGGCGCCATCAGCAACATCTTCATTGAAAAGGATGACCGGTGGTTCACGCCGCCCATCGAGTGCGGATTGCTCGCAGGCGTTCAGCGCCGCCACATTCTGGAGACGCAGCCCAACATCGAAGAAAAGGTGCTCTATCTTCAGGATCTTCGCGAGGCCGGCGCCATCTATCTATCCAATGCCGTGCGCGGCCTGCGTCCTGCGGTCATTGATTGGGAGGTCTGACTCAAGTTTATTTCTGAGGACGAATGGCGATGAACTGGCCAGTCCAGTGGCCGTTATTAAACGAAAGTCCGCCAAGAACCTTTCCGTCATCGGAAACTGCCAGGCGATATTTGTCGACCTCTAGAATATGTTCCGGATCATCCAGCTTGTAACCGTTCAGCACCAGCAGTCCCTTGCCCTTCATCTGGCCTTTCACATACTCCGTACCGATCTTGCCCACCTTGCCGGCCATCTCCGGGGAGGCCTTCATTCCCGCACTCCTCAGGCCCCACACAATCTTTCCCTGGATCGATCCGTCGCCCGTCGCCGCGCACGTTTTGCAGCTTGCGCCGGATTCCAAAGTGACCTCGGCGGTGAAAACAACCCTCTCTGGAGTGTTCTTGATTCCCTGCCACACTCCTTCCACGTCAAGGGTCTGTGCGAAGCAATATAACCCGCTCACTAAAAATATAAGCACCGTCAAAATCCGCGTCTTCATAGCAATCCTTTTCAGTAGCACAACCGCCCTGCCACCAGGCCATCTCGATTCACGCGGCGCCAGCACCAAACGCCGGCATGAGTTGAACGCAAAGGAACCGATGAATTCATTCTAACTGAGCGGAATCTTCACACGATCTGCAATGGGGGGTGACCTTGCCCAAGGCTAGTTCGCAGAATCCACTCGTTGCGAACAGTACTCGCGCGAGAGGCAGGCATCGATTGAAATGTTTGGTGGCTCTCCTTCCCAGTGGCATCCACGAGGCTGTAATGCAACCGAAAGATTTGGGGTTGAAGGTAAAGTAAAGCGGGGGGAAAACTAGAGTCGCGCATCCGCTAACAGAATGAAAAACAGGCGCGAGAAGAACTGCGAAAGAACAGCGGCAGAGAATTAAATAATTAACATCGATAGAACAGAATCGCCTGGACAATCTTGAAAATCGCGTACCACTCTGCCCCCTAAGAACACGCGAGAGCAGTCTGCGAGATCAAGCGTGATTTGGACCTGCCGACCCAAAAAGAGAAACGATAGGGCAGAACGTGTGCAAACAATTGCACATTGGCTCCTGGCTGAACGCGCAAATCATTGAATCGAATAGATTTCTATTTGGTGCTTTACATGCTTGCAAGTAGGTAAGCCAATCAGTGTAGCTGCTCGACCTGCATCGTCCCTTCCAGCCACACCGGAAAGCCCGGGTTCCGCGAAGTCGTGCGGTTTTTTACTGTTGCAAGTTTGCGGTGAATCCTCGTGCAAATGTCCGTTGAGGGCATCGCGCACGTTTTGTGAAACGCGCAACCATATGAATGGCTTTTTTCTCTGAACTGCCCTCTGCAGGGGGCCCTAGCAAGACACGCGCCCGTAAGGGCAACTCCAGGAGAAATGATGAAGAAAGTGCTCGTAGCTTTTCTCGCAGTGGCGACGGCCCTTGCGATTACCCCGGCTGCAATGGCCGATACACTCGCTTTCGATTTCACCAGCCCGAACGGCAGCCCCGTCGCGGCCTTCGGTTTTCTCACCGGCACCAACGTGGGCGGAAATCAATGGGATATTACCGGCGGTTCCATTTTTATAGGGGGCAGCGGCTCGAACCCTCATTTCGGGAACCGGAAACCTGCTTGGGGGAACGGGATCTCAAATGACTTCACCGGACGGCGCTTTCTACTATGACAATGAAGTTTTCCTGCCTGTGGCTTTAGCATCCCCATATGTTGACAACAGCGGACTGCTTTTCGATGTCAATGGAATTGAGGTCAATATCTTCTCTAACAACGGATTCACTGGCGCGGGAACCAACGATTACCTGACCTATGAATACAACGGATCGACATACAACTTTGAAAACGACGGTGAGATCAACATCTGGGACACCAACGCCGCTCCTGAGCCCGGCAGCCTCATGCTCCTCGGCACCGGCCTCTTGGGCCTGGCATTTGTCGCATTTCGGCACAGCCGCCAGGTCTGATCTTGCATTTCTAGTCTCATTGATCCACTTGTTTTTCAACGAAGGAAGGGCGCCGGAAGGTGCCCTTTCCTTCAGGTTCACTTCGGTTTGGACGGGTCGGGTGTTTCACTGGCAGATACCCAAACAACCTCTTGCAAGGCCCCCGCGCCTACTCAGAAGAGATGCGCGCCGAAGAGCAGGCTGACACGTGTCACGGAGCATTGCTGAGAGCACAGACCTCCCTACCTGAATTTGAACTGCGTTGTATCACGCATCACATACCGACGGCGTGCCGGCCTGAGAATTTTGTCCCAAACCTCTCTGTGAAAGCTGATTGCACCATGATAGCCAGCGAAACACACCCGTGCATCGTCAGACCAATGCAACCGTCCTTGGAAAGTACCGGGCTTCTCAGAAAGTCCTCAGCTTCTTGCCGAAGTTCTTTCGTGCCTATTGGAATGCCGTCCGGACACCGTTGACAGAAGAAGAAAAAGCTGCGTGGCGTCCATTCAGCTTTTAGACTCTTGCCGACCCACGTGCATACTGACAATTGTTAAGGCTTCTATGTTCTGCATTCCAAAACGATCGCGTTTCGAAATGAAACCGGCAGATTCGCCCACAGCTGGTTTTTATTCATCGCGTCCCGCGGCAACAGCAAGCGTGTAAACTGGATTCGCTATGAGCTGCCTGTTCTGCAAGATTGCTGAGGGAGTCATTCCCTCCACCCCTGTTTATCAGGATGAGTACGGTTACGCCTTCGCCGACCTCAATCCCCAGGCGCCGGTCCACGTCCTGCTCGTCCCCCGCCGTCACATCGGCTCCATGGCTGAAACCGATGCTGACGACCGCACGCTGCTTGGCCACCTGCTCTGGTCGGCGGCAGAGATTGCCCGGACCAAGCATCTTGACGACGGCTACCGTATCGTAGTCAATACCGGCGCAGAGGGCGGACAAACCGTGGATCATCTCCACCTCCACCTGCTGGGCGGCCGCTCCCTAACCTGGCCGCCGGGATAGAAAAACAGGGAATAGAGAATAGGGAATAGGGAATAGTGTGAGTAGGGAAACGATTCAGGATGCGCACTCGCTGCGCACCGTT
>CAWIVA010000061.1:0-136578 GCA_963839225.1 uncultured Acidobacteriaceae bacterium | reverse complement strand
TGTGTACGTTACCGTTTCAGCGCTGACCGTATTGCTAGGACGAAAACATCTCCATCGAGAAGCTGACCAGCGAAGAAGATATCAGCCCCATCATCCGCCTGGTCGATACCACCATCTTCACCGCTCTCGAGCGCCGCGCCTCTGATATTCACATCGAAACCAACGACGATTCGCTGGTCATCAAGTACCGTATTGACGGCGTCCTCCAGCCGGCCATGGCGCCCATCGCCCGCGAGCATCACTCCACCATTCTCTCGCCGCATCAAGATCATGAGCGAGCTGGATATTGCCGAGCGCCGCGTTCCCCAGGACGGCCGCTTCCGCGTTCGCTACAAGACCCGCCTGATCGACTTCCGCGTCTCCATCATGCCCACCATCCATGGCGAAAACGCCGTGCTCCGCGTGCTCGACAAAGAGTCCATGAGCGAGAAGTTCCACAAGCTCACGCTCGATGTGGTCGGCTTTGCCGACGAAGATCTGAAGCGCTTCCGCCGCTACATCCGCGAACCCTACGGCATGGTGCTGGTCACCGGCCCCACCGGCTCCGGCAAGACCACTACCCTCTACGCCGCACTCAATGAGATCAAGAGCGACGAAGACAAGATCATCACCATCGAGGACCCGGTCGAGTACCAGATTCGCGGCATCACCCAGATTCCCGTCAATGAGAAAAAGGGCCTGACCTTCGCGCGCGGCCTGCGCTCGATCCTGCGCCACGACCCGGACAAGATTCTGGTGGGCGAAATCCGCGACAACGAAACCGCGCAGATCGCCATCAACTCCGCCCTGACCGGCCATCTCGTCTTCACCACCGTCCACGCCAACAATGTGGTGGACGTGCTGGGACGCTTCGTCAACATGGGCGTCGAGGTCTACAACTTCGTCTCCGCGCTCAACTGCATCCTGGCCCAGCGGCTGGTGCGCACCATCTGCGATTACTGCGCGCATACCGTCGTCTATGACGACGACGAACTGCTGTCGAGCGGCATGGACCCGGCCGAGTGGCGCGGCTTTGAATTCCGCGAAGGCGCCGGCTGCATGGAGTGCGGCGGCACCGGCTACCGCGGCCGTACCGCCATCCACGAGCTGCTGGACCTGACCGACCCCATTCGTGAATTGATTCTGGAAAAGAAACCCACCTCCGAGGTGCGCAAGCTGGCCCAGAAAGAAGGCATGAGCTTTCTGCGCGAGTCGGCGCTCGATCGCGTCCGCCGCGGCCTGACAACGCTCAAGGAGATCAACAAGGTTACCTTTATTGAGGCATCGCGCTAGTGAGATTCGATTCTCAGCAAGGCCAAACTCGGTTCCGCGACCCGGCGCCGTCCGCCGGCCGCGGTGGAGCTGTCGCCGGAGGGTGTGCTGGCCGCGGCATTGCCGGCACCGGGGCAGCCGCCTGTTTACGCCTTCCAGCCGCTCCCTGCCGGCGCCCTCATTCCCGGCATCGGCGAACCCAATATGCGCGACGCCGGAAGCGGTTGCCAATGCCATCCGCTCCGCTCTGGGTCAGGTTTCGCCGCGCTCCCGCTCCGTCACCCTGGTTCTGCCCGATACCGTGGTCCGCGTCTTCGTGCTGGACTTCGATTCCCTCCCGCCAAGCCTGCTGAAGCCGCTCTCCGTGCTGCGCTTCCGCCTGCGCAAGATGGTTCCGTTCGACGTGGAGCACGCCGGCCTGAGCTACCAGGTGCTCTCTCGAAGCAAGACCGAGTGCAAGGTGCTGGCGGCCGTTCTTCCCGGTCCCATCCTCGGCGAATACGAGGCCGCCGTCCGCGCCGCGGGCTACGAGCCGGGCGCGGTGCTGCCCTCCAGCCTGGCAGCTTTGGAGGCCGTCGATTCCATGGAAGCCGTGCTGATTGCCAACCTGAGCCCCGCGGCGCTCACCACCTCCATCACCAACGGCCAGGATCTGCTGCTCTATCGCACCCTCGATCTGCCGGAAGAGCCCGGCGCAGCGTCTCACTGAGGTGCAGCGCGGCATTGCCGTGGCCGCCGCCTACTATGAAGACAAACTGCAAATGCGTCCGCAAAAAATGTACTACGCCGGCTCCGGCGAAGCCATCGATTTTGGCCCTGGCTCGACGACCCTGAAATGACCGTGATCGATCTTGCGCCACGGCCTGAAACCGGAATGACACCGCGCTCGGGCGATATCAGCATTGCCGGCGTAGCCGGCGCGCTGGCGGGGGTAAGCTAACCCATGCGCATTACTCTCAATCTCGCCACCCGCCCCTTTGCTGACCTCGGACCGGCCAATCAAGCGCCTGCGCATCGGCATGGGCGTGCTCGCCATCCTCGCCATCCTCCTGGGTCTGGGCCTGCATTTCTTTCACAGTAAGGCTGAAGCCGCCCGCGCCCGCGATCATTCGCTCGACGGACAAATCGCCCGCATCGCCCAGGAACGGCAAGGTTACCAGGACCTGATGAAGCAGCCGGCCAACGACCAGGTGCTGCTCCAGGCCCAGGTCCTCAATAAGCTCTTTGAAGAAAAAACTTTCTCCTGGACGCTGGCCATGGAAGACCTTGAAACTGTGCTGCCCGGCGGCGTGATGGTTTCAACGCTCGAGCCCATGCGGGACGATAAGACGGCAACATCACCGTGCATCTGCATGTGATCGGCCCACGCGACCGCGCCGTCGAGCTGGTCAGTAATCTCGAGCACTCCAAACGCTTCCTCTTTCCCCGCATCATCGGTGAAAACTGCTGATGCCGCCGGCGGAGCCGCCGAGAAACTGCAGCCGGTCAGCGCCTCTAACCGCGTCAACTTCGATCTACTGGCCGAGTACAACCCAGCCACGCCTGAAGAACGCAAGGCCGCCCGAAAGGCCGCTCATGCCGCTGAAGAAGCCGCCAACCGGCCACCGCCGATCGCAGTTCAGCCGCCGTCCGCTGGAAATCAGACCCGTCCGCACAATAACGCCCCACCGCATCCTGCACCCCCGCAGGCCATTTCCCCTCAGCGCCAGTTCCCCTCACGCGGGAATCCAGCGCCGTCCAGGTTACGGCCGTTGACCCGGCGCATGCCGCAACAACCCTGACGATCCCATGCACAGCCCGGAGGCCCGCAATGATCGAAACGCCCTTCTGCCGTATGGATTGAGCGCCTGACCTCCCCGCTTACCTGGCACCTCGTCGGCTTCGCCGTGATGCTTGTGCTGGTCGCTCGTTTTGTCTGTCCGGTTCGGCCTGGACTGGGCCGCCACCAACGGCCGCTCCACTGATGCACTGGCCGGCAAGCAAGTTGAGTTGAAGGCCCAGGATATGCAAACCGCTCCCCTGCGCGGCCTGGACAAACGCGTCGAGAGTCTCGCGCGCACATTCATGCCTTCTATGAGAAGCGCATCCCGCCCAACTACTCCTCCATCGCCACGCCGCATCGGCGAGTTGCAGGTCAAATCGGGCGTGCGTCTCACCAGCGGTCCAGTACACGCAAAACGCCCCCGGCGCCGATCTTACTGAAATCTCCATGGACGCCAGCATCAGCGGCGGATATCCCCAGATCATGCGCTTTGTCAACAGCCTGGAACGCGACAAGAACTTTCTTTGTCATCCGGGGCATGGCGCTCACCGGCCAGCAGGGCGGATTGGTCAACCTGCGGCTGCGCGTCTCCACCTGGCTCCGGCCGGCCGATGCGGCGGCCAGCGGTTTGCCGCCCACGCCGGAAACAGGGATGCAACGCCAGCGCTACCTCCACGCCGGAAGGAGGGCGAATAGCCATGGCCCTTCGTCTGGGAACGGAAAACAAGCGTCAGGTCATCATTGTCGCCGTGCTTGTTCGCGGTTATCGTCCTCATCGCCGACTATGAGATCTTTCGGCTCCTCTGGCGGCCCTCCACCCCGGCCCATCCCCGTGCCCAAACCGGAGCCGGCGCCGCGCCCATCCCTGCCGCCGCGCCTCCCAGTCCGCAACCGCCGGCCAAGTTCACCGGGCCCGGACGCCGAAAAGCTCTCCAACGCCGATCTCGACCCCACAGTGCATTTCGACAAGCTGGCCGAAACCGAGGATGTGGAATACTCGGGCACGGGCAGGAATATCTTCTCAGCCGATTCCGCGCCCGCCCGTGATCGAAAACCCGATTAAGGGCCCCCCCGCAGGCCAGGCAGCCAACGTGTGCCCTCGGGCCCGGCGCCCTATGTGAGGCCCAAGCCGCCGGCGATCGATCTCAAGTACTTCGGCTACACCCAGGCCAAGGACAAGTCGCTCAAAGCCTTCTTCATCCACGGAGACGATATTTTCATGGCCAAATCGGGCGAAATTGTGGATCATCGCTACAAGGTGGGCGCAATTCTTGCCCGGCCAGCATTCAGGTCACCGACCTGGGCTACGACAACACCCAGACTCTGCCGCTGTCGGCAAACTAAATGCGGCTTTTTGCGTCTGGCTATTAGCTGTTCGACCATGAAAGCTAATTTTCTCCTGTGCCGCTAAAGCCGGGTTCTGCGATTGGACAGCGAGGAGCTGGAAGCTGGAAGCTAGAGGCTGAATGATGAAGCCCACCCAATCCGCCGTCGCCCAGGTCCCTCCGAAGAGGGCTACATTCTGATTGCGGTCATCTTCCTGCTGGCATTGCTTGTCTTCGCCATGGCCATTGCTGTGCCCAATATCAATAAGGAGATCCAGCGCGACCGCGAAGTCGAGACCATGCACCGCGGCAAGCAGTATGTCCGCGCCCTCAAGCTCTACTACAAAAAATTCGGCAACTATCCCCCGAACGTCGACGCGCTGGTCAAAGGCACCAACAACCTCCGCTTCCTGCGCAAAAAATACATTGACCCCTCTACCGGAAAAGACGAGTGGAAGCCCATCCACTTGGCCAGAACAAGCAGCCGACGGCCTTCGGCTTCTTTGGCAAGCCAATGGCCAGCATGATGGGCGGCATGGGCATGGGGTGTGGCAACAACGGACTCGGCTCCGGGATTGGCTCGTCCAACTCCGGCTCCTCCAGTTTTGGTTCCTCAAGCTTTGGTTCCTCCAGCATGGGCTCATCCAGCTTCGGCTCTTCCAGTATGGGTTCATCCAGCTTCGGGTCCAATGGTCTCAACTCATCCATGGGCATGGGCTCAAACTCCCCCATAGGTGGCTGCCAGCCCGATGCCTCGAGCACGGCATCCGGAGGATCGGGTGCATCCGGCAATCCCAGTGATCCATCCAATCCGTCCAATTCCAACGGCGCTAACGGAGTATCCGGCGGCTCCGCCGATACCTCCGGTGCCGGCAACGGCAATAACAGCACTGGCAGCTCGGATTCAAGTTCTTCCAGCAGCAGTTCGTTCTCGGGCTCCTCGTCAGGCTCATCCTCCTCAGGCTCCCTGACCACGTCGTCATTGGGGGGTTCTGGTTCCGGGGGACTCTCCGGGCAGACCTTGGGCGGTGGAGGCATCATCGGCTTCTCCCCCGGCAGCCCTAAGAAGACCATCTTGCTCTACAAGAAGAAAAACCACTTCAACGAATGGGAATTCGTCTACGACCCCGCACAGGATCAGATGACTCAGATTGGCGGCGGCGCAACCGGCTTGCAGCAAAGCGGCAACATGCCCGGTAGCAACGGACTCGGCGGCAGCTCTGGCGGATTCGGCAATAACTCTGGCGGATTCGGCAATAACTCCGGTGGTTTCGGAAGCAGCTCCGGTGGTTTCGGAAGCAGCTCCGGCGGTTTCGGAAGCAACTCCGGCGGTTTTGGAAGCAACTCCGGTGGTTTCGGCAACTCCGGAAACAGCAGCTCAACCGGCAGCAGCGATTCCGGAAGCAATCCCCCTCCGCCTCCGCCGTAAATCAATTCAGCCGCCCCATCCTCCCCCCACTCCAAGCGCAGAAAGGCCCGCATCATGAAAGATGCGGGCCTCTTACAATTTCAGACCTTGAAAAAATCTCCGTGCCCATCTTTCGCGTTTTTTATGGCGAAAGGGTGGAACACCTCAGCACTCAATCGCCACCAAAGAAACCGACCACTTAAACGCTGAACGAAGAACCGCAGCCGCAGGTGCTTTTCACCTGAGGGTTATCAAACTTGAAGCCGGCCGCTTCCAGCGTCTCCACGTAGTCCACTGTGCAGCCGTTCAGATACATCAGCGAGGTAGAGTCCACAAACACCTGCAAATCTTCGAATTTGAAGACCTTATCCATCATCCCGCTCTGGTTTTCAAAAGCCATCGAATACTGGAACCCTGAGCAGCCGCCGCCCACCACGCCGATGCGCAGCCCCGCGGGGATCGGATCCTGGGTGGCCATGATTTCGCGCACCTTGGCAATGGCCTGAGGAGTCAGGCTGAGGGGGGCTTTCTTTTCGGTTTCCTGTGCGGTTGTAGGTGCGGCGGTCGTGGTAGCCATTGTCTCTCCCAAACGGTGAATTGTGTTCTGCGTAGCTGTATCTTCTAACTGTACCGCTCTGTGAGCAGGGACACAAGCCCCATTCGCTTTTCTATTCGGTTTGATGCAATCGGTGTCCGCAACGGCGCAAATTCTGGGCCCCGTCGCGATCCATTTCCGCCCAAATGCAGCAGGGTAAAGACCTTGGTGCCCCCAGAAAATGCCTGTGATAAATATCACGACACAGTTCCCTGTTTAGGGCTATGATGATCAACCGTACGGCCCCTCTACTCACGAGACCGCGATTCCTTCAACGGACCCGCCGGTATCTGGGACCCGAGAGTTTCTTCGAGGTGGAGTATGAGAATCGTTCCCTTAATGTGGTCCGTCTGGGGTGCCCTCGTCCTGCTGATGATCATCCTCAAGGTCTATAACTCAAGACTGACCCGCGACGAAGATGACCAGCTTGTTCTGGACGATTCATTCAATCACATAAAAGCCGAGCAGGCCGTGCTGATGGAAAAAATCCACAAGCTTGAGCCTGTCGTACGAATTGCCACAGCTTTGGCCGCAGTCGCCACTCTCTTCGTTATCGGCTACTACGTCCTAGATATGGCCAACCAGCTCAAATAGTACGTCGCCGCATCCCCGCGGGCTGAGCACTCAGCCCGCCCAGGGTCATTCGGCGCTGCCAAGGTGTGTTCCGGCCTTTCTCACGCTTCCCTTCCCCGCGTGCAGATGAAAATAACCGCGCACAATAGAGCCCCTTGGCAGCTTCAGGCTTCCCTGCCCACAAAGACGGCCTGACAGTTTAAACTGAAGACGGCGATGATCGCTTCCGTCAGAGCCCCAGGCCAGCACACCAATTCATATCGGCCCTTTTTTCGACTTCTCAGAGAGGATCCATTACCAAATATGGCTCAGATACAAGGACTTGCAGCGCACGCCGCTGGAGCAGAATTGTTGCCCTTTCGCTACGACCCCGGCAGGCTGGGTTCCGTTGAAGTGGAGATTGCAATCACCCACTGCGGCATATGCCATAGTGACCTGCACCTCATCTCCAACGACTGGGGCATCAGCCAGTACCCCTTCATTCCCGGCCACGAGATCGTCGGCACAGTCACGGCCGTCGGATCGCGAGTGCGGTCGCTCAAGGCCGGAACGCGCGTAGGCCTGGGATGGCAATCGAACTCCTGCGGTCACTGCGAGTGGTGCATCCGTGGAATGGAGAATCTGTGTCTCAGTAGCGAGTCCACATGTGTGCACCGCCACGGCGGCTACGCTGACACCGTCCGCGCCAATGTCCGCTTTGTCTTTCCCATTCCTGACGCTCTCGCCAGCGAAAACGCCGCACCTCTGCTCTGCGGCGGCATCACGGTCTATAACCCCATGCGCATCCATGCCGTCAACCCTTCTTCCCGGGTTGGCATCGTGGGCATCGGCGGGCTGGGCCACTTGGCCATCCAGTTCGCCCGCGCCTTCGGTGCTCATGTGACAGCCTTTTCTACCTCGGCCGATAAAGAAGAAGAAGCGCGCGCTCTTGGCGCGAATAACTTCGTCAATAGCCGCGAATCCAAAGCCATGAAGGAAGCCGCCGGTTCGCTTGACTTCGTCCTGAATACCGCGAACGCTGACCAGGATTGGGGCGCCTACATTCAGACCCTTCGCCCCACCGGAACCCTCTGTTTTGTCGGTGTGCCGCCCTCACCGGTCTCCATTCAGGCCTTCCCCCTCATCTCCGGCCGGCGCACCATCAGCGGCAGCCCCATCGGCCCGCCGCAAACAATTCTCGAGATGCTCGACGTAGCCGCGCGTCACGGAATCCAGGCCCGTACTGAGGCCTTCCCCATGGCCAAAGCCAACGAAGCCATCGACAAAGTAAAGAAAAACAAAGTCCGCTACCGCGCGGTTTTGGCAAACTAACAAACGAAAGGGCGCTCGGTCTCACCGCGCGCCCCAATTTCCATTCAAAATTTACCCGCCTGCCTCAAATTGCCGAATCAGCCTTTTCGCGGCTCCAGGCATGCCGATACATGCGCAGACAGGTCGCTCGTTTTGATGGGTTTGCTGAGTACTTCAAACTCCTGCGCCCCGCGCCCCGCCGATCGCGCCAGCTCTCGCGCAGTTTCCTTCTCTGAAAGCAACAGAATCTTGCAATCCGGAATCGCGCTCTTCAGCGTAATCGCCAGTTCCACGCCATTCATCCCCGGCAGCTCAATATCGGCAATCACCACTTCCGGCGGCACCAGGAGAGCGGTTTCAAGCGCATCTTTGCCATCGTAGGCCGCGATTGCCGCATACCCGCTCCGGTGCAGCATAGCAACCAGTGAATCGGCAACTGCAGGTTCCTTGTCTACCACCAGAACCACGCGACGAAATTCGCTTGTATCCGCCCGCGATCCCGACGCGGGAATCTCCTCCAGCGGCACAATGGGAAAATTCGTCGCACGGCCTCCGCGGATATCAGGCGGCGTATCTATGTGAGTTGTGCACATGCGCCCTCTTCCCTTCCTGAACTACCGTGTGGCTGACAGCGCACATATAGCACGTAACGATTCCAAGTCCCGGCGCGTTGGAATCGATCGCGATCCGGTTCTGGATAAGCGATACGTTATGCACGCCGCAGACGGGACGATCTGAATCCCTTTTCTCAAAACAGAATACTGGCATATATTTCTCCCGGTTCATGTGAACCTCGGTGCATCCCAGGTCGCTCACAACTCGCGAGCAGAAGATCGTCAGGCTCAGCCCGTTTGCTGAAATCAAACTCGCCCGCCGCCCGAAATTGCTCTCTATCAGCCAACGTAACAGGCTATTGACGGTACGGGCTAACTCTTTCTCCTGCGCGATAAGTCTTTCAATTCAGAGGGTTGTAGGACAATCTGGAGATAAAGAGCCCCTCCATAGGCAGTGAAGAAAACTCAATCAGTGCTTGCTTATTGCGCCTACGGTAAGTATGCTTTCAGTCAAAGGATAGCTTTACGACAATTTAGGCATACGTTAAGCTCGCACGTCCTCGATTGCCGAAGCCTTTTTTGAAAGGTGGGCGTCAAGACTTGGCTACCGATCCGGAATCAAACGTCGCGCATATGAAGTTCGAATCCATCCGCCAAGTGGATGTCCCCAAAGGGCGGGATGGAAAGCACAAGCGAATCGTGACGCAACTGCTGAGCGACATCGATCAGTTGACGGCCGGCTCGGCGCTCAAGATTCCGCTTTCCGCCTTGCCGGATACCAAGGAAAACATCCGCTCAGCTCTCAACCGCGCCACCAACTTCAGAGGGATGCAGGTAGCCACGTCAAGCGACGCCGATTTCCTCTACGTGTGGAAGGTTGAGGCCGATTCCTGAACCAGGCCCCACCGGCTCGCCCTCAACGCCCTCAATCTACAGTCCGAGGGATCAATTCCAGTGGTCCCAGTCTGTTCATCGCCGTGCTTGATTGTGGCGGCCTTTTCGCTTGTGCAGCGGAAACCGCTTTCGGCGGCAATCCGCCGGCGTCTTTTTTCCTGAAACCCGTCGCCTGCCGTGCCGCCGTTTTTGCTTCCTTTCCGAGCGCTTCTCTTATGCCCAACAACATTACTTCCGGTCTGTTGTAGACTGTCGCATCCGCGAAGGCATCCCGCTCCCACAGTTTGTCTGAAACGGAGATTACGGGAATGCGCGAGCCGGACGCCCGAATTAACGACGTCAGGCGCTCCTTGTCCTTCTTGGAAATCGTTTGGCACAGAAGCACAAAGTCGAAATCCAGGGTCTGAAAACACTCCGCCGCCGCTTTCAGTGAAAAGGCTCGGACGACTGTGTAGCCCGCGGATTGCAAGGCAAGATTGCGAGAAATCAATATCTCCGGGTCCTGACCGACCGAGAGAACAAGTGTTAGCTCCATGACAACTCCTCTGTCTTTCAGGTGTCTTTCCGGAAGAAATTCACGTCTCTGCTTCCAGGCGCCAAGCGAAATGGCTTTGGCCACACACCTTCAAAACTCGGCCACGGCTAACATGCGCGCGGACAAATGACTGTGGGGGACCACGTTCATCGTGCCACGTTATATTTCAAACATTTGCTTGCAATGCTTGATCTGCTTACTCTGCGCAAGCGGCCCCGCGCCGCCCTGACTTGAGACCTCCCGCCCGACCTGCTTCCGACCTATGTCAAATCTGGATAGCTGGGGGTCCGCTTGCGCCCTGGCTCCTGTTCCTAGGCGTTTCCAACCGGCTGTAGCCACGGGAATAGACCCACCCGTGTTGGGAAGGCCGTGTCTTGGAAACAGCTTCCAGGCATCTCCATTGGAGATAGACAGGAGCTTTGAACTTCAAAAAGATGGAACGCCTTGGGCGTCCTATCCGCTGAAACAACTGGTTTGAATTCGATCATCACGGCAAGCCCTGCCGGGCGCGGCCACTTCACCAGATCCGCGGGCCACTCGGGCCCCGCCATCAATAAAACCTTGCAATCGGGGACCGCATTCTTCATCGCCATGGCCAGACTTACGCCCATGATTCCCGGCATCGTCGAACCCACAATGAGCAACTCCGGCGGAATCAGCGCCGCAGTTTCGAGAGCCTCGAATTGATCCTGGGCCGTCATTACCGCAAAACCCTTGAAACTTAGCAGCGCAGCCAGGATCCCGGCTGTCGTGCGGTTTTGGTCCACCACCAGGGCCAGAGTGCGAAACCCCTTTTTCGTTCCGGCGGGTTCGACCATCGGAACCTCTGAAATAGGGACGATAGGAAAGTAAGTTGTCACGGAAATAGCCCCTTTCAAAATCAACGTAGCAAGCTTTTTCCGCTGCGGGGAGACTCTTTCTCATACGCATAAACTTTTTAAAACATTGTGTTTATAGCCGACATTGCGGAAGGAATTGCCAGTTTTTGCATAGATCACTTTTCCTCACATATACATCAGTTTTCCACAGGTGGGATAATTTGTCTTCCTGATCTCGCAACTTTCACGCTCCTTGCGTTTATATTATTTTTTGTGTAGGATATTTCTACGTTAGGTTACGCATACGGTAAGCCCGGGCTTCGGGGCTGAATTGCTGAAAATCGGAGGGAAAAGAACATGGCCATCACCAATACTGAGATCAACATCGGTTCTACGAATTTTGAATCTATCCTTCAAGTCGACGTTCCGAAGGGGCGGGACGGGAAGCACAAGAAGATTGTGACCCAGATCTTAAGCGACGTTGACCAGCTGGATCCTGGCCAGGCACTCAAGATTCCCCTCTCTGCCCTGCCGGACAGCAAGGAAAACATCCGTTCAGCGCTGAACCGCGCCACACACCAGAGAGGCATTTCGATATCCACATCCAGTGATGCCGATTATCTCTATCTCTGGCTCAACGCGCCGGATTCATAACCCGGCTGGACCGTCATTCCTCGTGTGCACCGGACCGCGCTTCGTCAATCTCTGAAGAGGGGCGCTTCGCTTGCTTGCGCTGGAGACCTGTGCTGAAGGCGTTTCAGGCAGCGCGGGTCCCCCGTTTGTTGTCCTATCACATAAATGCCGGCGTCTTCCGTCCGATCAGCGTTCAAACCGCTGAAATTCGCGGAGGGAGCGGAGCCTTCAGCCCCTGAATATGGCCCTGTTGAAAGTGACTTTAGCCATGGGCCTTTCGTTTATCCCGCTTAACTCTTCTAATATCTAAATTGCAGATCCATTTCTCCGATCGGATTCGTAAAGACTTCAGCAATGACAAACGTGCGCATCGACAAATGGCTATGGGCGGCGCGCTTCTTCAAGACCCGCGCGCTGGCCCAGAAAGCCTGCGAGCTCGGCCGCATTCACTCCGGCGTTATCCCCGCCAAGCCGGCCCGCGAGGTCCATGTAGGCGATATGCTGACAATCAGGAACGAAGGCGGCGAGTTTCACATTGAAGTCCTCGCGCTCAGCCAGATGCGCGGCCCCGCCGCCGTAGCGCAAACCCTCTACCGCGAAACCGAAGCCAGCAAAGAGGCCCGCGCCAAAGCAGCCGAAGAACGCAAGGCCATGCAGGAGTTCGCGCCCATCCCAGTGCACCGGCCCACCAAACGCGATCGCCGCCGCATCATCCAGTTCCGCGGCGGAAGATAGATCAGGAGAAGCAAGCCCCATGCGATTCGAGATGTTTCTGGCAATGCGGTACCTCAAAGCCAAGCGGCGTCAAGCCGTGGTTGGCGTGGTCACCGCCATCTCCATCGCCGGCGTTGCCGCTGGAGTAGCCGCGCTGATCATTGCCCTGGCCATCACCAACGGCATGCGCCGCGATCTCGAAGTCCGCCTGCTGGGAGCCTCGTCCCACGTCGACCTGATGCGCATTGAAGCCGATGGCATCCGCAACTGGGAGCCACTCATCGCTCGTCTCCGCGCTGTCCCCCACGTAACCGCCGCCGCGCCCGGAATCTACGGCCAGGTCCTGGTCTCCCGCGGCCCCCGCGCCGGATTCGCCCTCATCAAAGGCATCCTTCCCGCCCAGGAACGTACCGTCAGCAGCCTTCTGGACACCATCACCTCCGGATCGGCC
This sequence comes from uncultured Acidobacteriaceae bacterium, assembly GCA_963839225.1. Classification (GTDB taxonomy): domain Bacteria; phylum Acidobacteriota; class Terriglobia; order Terriglobales; family Acidobacteriaceae; genus Telmatobacter. The sequence continues at coordinate 123,775 of CAWIVA010000061.1, read as the reverse complement.
AAAGACCTCAGCCCCGATACCGCGCCCCCCGATCCCTATCAGCCAACCGGCCAAAACGCAGTCAATGCGCCCTATCCCCCCCTGGTCCTCGGCAATGAGCTAGCCGAGCAGATCGGCGCCCAGGTAGGCGACAGCGTTCTCGTCACCAGCCCCCAAGGCGAGCTAACCCCTCTCGGCCTCGCTCCCAAATACCAGCGCTTCCGCGTAGCCGCCGTCTACCACTCCGGCTTCTACCAGTACGACGCGGCTGAGGCCTTCATGCGCCTCAGCGACGCCCAGCGCCTCTTCAGCGAGCCTGACCTGCTCTCCGTTATCAGCTTTCGTGTCGACAATCTCGACCGCGCTCCCCAGGTTGGCCGGGCAATCGAAAAAGCCGCCGGACGCGGCTACATGACCGCCAACTGGATGGAGCAGAACCGCGAGCTCTTCCGTGCCCTCAAGCTCGAGCAGGTAGTCACCTTTATCGTCATCGCCCTCATCGTGATCGTAGCCGCGCTCAACATTCTTATCGCCCTAACCATGATGGTCATGGAGAAGACCCGCGACATCGCGGTAATGATGAGCTTCGGCGTAGACCCCAACCAGATCCGCCGCATCTTCCTGCTGCAAGGTTTTCTCATTAGTATTATCGGCACCGCGCTGGGTCTCGCTCTCGGCTACATCGCCGCCTGGGCCGGCGGTTACTACCACTTCATCCATCTCTCCGCCGAGGTCTACTCCATCGACACGCTCCCCTTCGCACCCCGCCCCCTCGACGGCGTAATCGTGGCCGCCGTCTCCATCGGCATCTCTTTGCTGGCCACCCTCTACCCCTCATCCGCTGCCGCAAGGGTACTGCCGGCCGAGGCGCTGCGATACGAGTAATAAGTGTGTGGTGGATAAGCTTGCTTTGTGTCAGGGCACGACTTCAGTCGTGCCGAAAAGGGCACAAAAAGAAGGGGTTTTAACCCCTGAGGAATCAAAAAAGGGATATGGTTGCAGGTGCCAGATCCTTTCGCCTTTTACATGGCATCAGTGCTTGGGAATTGATCAATGAGAAGTCCCAGGCCACCGCTTGACAATGTGACACATTTTGTGTCACATTATAGACATGCAGAGCATAACCCTCCGGCAGCTTCGTGACACCCGCAAAGTTAAAGCCTGGCTCAGGGCTGGCGTTCATATTGAAGTTCGCGAACGCAACGAGGTGATAGGCGATCTGGTGCCGCGAACGCCACCGGCTCCGAGCCCAGCCGAATGGCCCGATTTTGAGGCCCGTGCCCGGAAGATCTTCGGCGACCGCGTGATTCCGATCGTGGAAGACATGATTGAGGAGAGGAACAGCCGCTACTGATGGTCTATGCGGATAGCAGCTTCGTTGCATCTTCCTATGTGAATGAAGTGCATTCGCCAGAGGCGCGCCGCCGCATGGCATCAAGGCCGACGGTTTGGCTCACTCCGTTTAACCGAATCGAACTCGCTCATGCGCTCTATCAGCAGGTATATCGCAAGCGTATATCCACAGATGAAGCGCAGCTTGCATGGATTGATTTTCAGAAGGATTGCACTCAAGGTGTATGGGGTGTGACGGACCTGCCCGAACGAACCTGGCAAACCAGCATCGATCTAGCACGCAGGCACGGCCCAACCCTCGGCGTCCGCACACTCGACTCACTCCATGTCGCCTGCGCTCTCGAATTGAATGCACAGCGCTTCTGGACCTTTGACGACCGGCAGGCCCGCCTGGCCGAAGCGGTCGGACTCGATATAAGCCCCTGATTCCCTGCCGAAGAAAATCTACTGCGGTGTAATAATCCCGCCCAGCGCATGACGCCGCGGCAGCACGATCCCGCGATGATCGACCTCCGCCGCAGTCCCGCCAGTCTGGTCCACAGCCGGCAGCTTAGCCCGCTCAACCAGCGCCTCCCCACAAGCTGGGCACCAATCGGCCAAGGTCTTTTCATCAATCACCGCCCGGCACTGGCTGCAAACTCTCTCCATACCCACAAGACTACCGGATCGGGGCCCCATTCCCCCCGCACGAAATTCTTCAATCGAAGCATCCGCCTTTGCAGAAAATAACCTTCACATGGCGCACAATTAAAATCAGAAGACGAAAAAAAGGAATCTGTCGCACTTGGGCACCCCCCACCCCCTCGGGGTACTATTCTCTTTTTTGTTCGCCAAAATATAACAATAACTAACTCCAAATAAAGGAGATAATATGAGCATCCCAAGAAAAAAACATGTCAAATTATGCAATAAACAGTGCGTTTTTGCGCTTTTTCAGCACGAAATCTGTTGCCAATGACACAACTTCCGCCAACAGAGTATCCTTACTCACAATCCTGCATCTTTGTTGAAATCCTTCAGGGAATTCCATGAAACCACGCGATCGCGTAATGATGTCGCTCAACCGCCAGAAGCCGGACCGCTGTCCTATGCAGATCAGCTTCACGCCGGAGTTTGCCCAGCGCCTGCGCGAAAACATGAATCTTGCCGGCCATTCCGCCCACAATCCGCACGGCGGCGGCAACACTTATGAACTGGAGCGCGCGCTGGGCCAGGACCTGCTGCTGACCTCGGTCGGATGGGCAAACTCTTACTATGCCAACGAACTTTACGCTGGCGGCGCGGACAGCTATACCGACGAGTGGGGCATCGGCTGGAAGAACTCGCCCTACGAAACCCGCTTCGGCAACGGCTTCTATACCGATATTGTCGGCCATCCCCTGGCCGATCTCCGCGCAATCGACTCGTACTGCCCGCCCGACCCGCACCGTCCGCAGCTCTACAGCGAAGCCGAACAACTCATCAACGCGCACAAGAGCGACTACTATATCGTCGGCGTCACCGTGACCACCATCTTTGAAACCGCCTGGGCATTGCGCGGATACGAGCAAATGATGATGGATTTCACTGAAGACCCGGCCCTCGCCGAAACCATCCTCGATATTCCTTTCCGCTACCATCTCGCCGCCGCCAGCCGTCTGGTGGAAATGGGTGTGGATATGATCTGGACTGGAGACGACTTCGGCACCCAGGGCGGCATGCTCATCTCTCCTCGTATCTGGCGGCAATTCTTCAAGCCGCGTATGGCCGAGTTTATCTCCACTCTGAAAACCATCAACCCGCAGGTCAAAGTCGCCTACCATTCCGACGGCAACATCGAGAAGATCATCCCCGATCTGATCGAGATCGGCCTCGACGTTTTGAATCCGGTGCAGCCCGCCTGCATGGATCCCGCAAAACTGAAGCGCAACTACGGTGACAAACTCTGCTTCTGGGGCACCATCGACGAGCAGTTCACGCTTCCCTTCGGTACTGCGGAGCAGGTTCGCGCTCAAGTCAAAGAACGCCTCGCAACCGTAGGCTACGATGGCGGACTGATACTCGCTCCCACTCACCACGTGCAACTGGACACGCCGCTCGAGAACTTCTGGGCCATGGTCCACGCCATTACCGGCGAACACGGTCTGGTCGATTGAAAGTCTTTCAATAACCAGCTTTGTGTCAGGGCACGACTTCAGTCGTGCTGGACAGCACTAACTAAAAACGTCGGGCATCAGCACCTGAGAGCGTCTAGCTGGATAACTACAAATCTCAATCGCAACCGCACATGACCGAATTAAACTATCCGCATGACAAAACGGATCGGAGTTCATTTAGGCACGGCCGGCGGCGCATCGAACGCCGTAGAAAAAGCCCGCGAAATCGGTGCTAACACTTTTCAGATTTTTTCCTCCAGCCCGCGCATGTGGCGCGCTCCCAAGGTTGACCCTGCGCAAGCTGCCCGCATGAAAGCGCTTCGTGCCGCTCTCGATGTAGGCCCATTGGTAATACACACGAGCTACCTGGTCAACGTCTGCAGCCAGTCCGGCGAGATTCGGCAAAAGAGCATCGCCGCCTTTCGCGGCGAGATCGAGCGCGCCTTGGCGCTGGGCGCCGAGTACCTGGTGCTCCATCCCGGCTCTTGGAAAGGCTTCGCGCGCGACGAAGGTCTCAAACTTGCCGCCGACTCCATCACCCGCGCCATCGACGGCCTCCCGTGGCAGGTCAGCCCGCCGGGGGGGAGCTTCCATATCCTGATCGAGAACACCGCCGGCGCCGAGTTTTCCCTCGGTGGCAGTTTCGAACAGGTAGCCGAGCTGGTGCACCGGCTCCGCGCCAGCGCCCGGTGCCGTCTGCCTCGACACATGCCACACCCACGTAGCCGGCTACGACCTGGTCACCGCCGAAGGCTATGAGGAAACCATGCGCCAGGTCGGCGCAACGGTCGGCTTCGAGGCCGTCCGCGTCTGGCACTGCAACGATGCAAAAGCCGCGCGTGGATCGAAGCTCGACCGCCATGAGCACATCGGCCAGGGAACCATGGGCGTTGAGCCCTTCCGCCGCCTGCTCAACGACAAGCGCTTCGCCCACGCCGCCTTCATCGCCGAAACCCCGGTAGACGATCCCGGCGACGAGGAACGCAATGTGCGGGTACTGAAGAGTCTGGTGGAATAAAAATTGGCTATTGTACCGTTGTGCGGTACAATAGAACAAGGAAGAAGGCTGCGGGCATGATTCTCGGGTTCCGGGACCGCTGGTTGCAGTATTTTTTCATTCACGATCTGCCCAGCCGGAAGATACCGCCGGATCTGGGAACTAGGCTATTCAGAAAACTGCAGTTGCTGGATGATGCAACCTCGGATGCTGACTTAAGAATTCCGCTGAGCAATCATTTTGAAAAGCTGCGAGCAAGCCTGGCTGGATGGCACTCTATACGGGTCAACGATCAATGGCGGCTACTCTTCCAATGGAACGGCGGAAGAGGTGAAGCCGCTGGAGTTTATCTCGACAATCACAGTTACCGGTGAGGTTTGGTTATGTTGAGCACAGAACGGAAGCCCGTAAGCGTGGGCGAGATGTTGGTTGAGGAGTTTCTGATTCCCATGAAGCTGACGCAGGGCGCATTGGCGGAGGCGATGGGAGTCGAGCGCAAGCTAGTCAATGAATTATGCAATGATCGACGCGCTGTCACTGCCGATACAGCGCTGATGCTGGCGCGCGTCTTCGGCAACTCGCCGGAGTTCTGGCTCAATGTTCAGCGCCGGACCGACCTGTGGGAAGCGCTGCACACGCCCAAGCGCCGCCAGCGAATTGAGCAAGCCAGGGCGTTGCAGGGGGTTGCTTAAAGACCAGGTGGCAGAGGCGATTGCGCCACTCCGTTTACACTAAAAAGGACATGACGGAAGAGAACGAACAGCGATACGACCCGGCGGCAATTGAACCCAAATGGCAGCAGCGGTGGGCAGCAGACGCCAAGCTCTATGCGGCTGAACCCGCAACCAGCGGCAAGCCCAAGTACTACGTGCTGGAGATGCTGCCTTATCCCAGCGGCCAGTTGCACATGGGCCACGTTCGCAATTACTCCATCGGCGACGCGCTGGCGCGGCACATGTGGATGCGCGGCTACAACGTGCTTCACCCGATGGGCTGGGACGCCTTCGGGCTGCCTGCCGAAAATGCCGCGCTCAAGAACAATACTCCACCGCGGCAGTGGACGCTCTCGAACATCGCCGCCATGAAGCGGCAGATGGAGCGCCTGGGCCTGGGCTACGACTGGGCGACTGAAGTGACCACTTGCCTGCCCGAGTACTACCGCTGGAACCAGTGGTTCTTCCTGCGCATGTATGAGAAGGGCCTGGCCTACCGCAAGAAGAGCAAGGTGAACTGGTGCCCGGAGTGCGCCACGGTGTTGGCCAACGAGCAGGTGGTTGACGGCTGCTGCTGGCGCCACGAGACCACTCCGGTGGAGCAGCGCGACCTGGTGCAGTGGTTCTTCCGCATCACCGCCTACGCAGAGGAACTGCTCGACGGCCTGGACAAGCTGGAAGGCTGGCCGGAAAAAGTCCGCACCATGCAGCGCAACTGGATCGGCCGCAGCGAAGGCACGGAGGTCGATTTTTTCCTGGCGGAAAAACTCGACCAGGGATCAGGGGTCAGAGATCAGGGATCAGAAAAAACCCGCATTCGCGTCTTCACCACGCGCGTGGATACCATCTTTGGCGCGACGAGCGTGCAGCTTGCGCCGCAGCATGCGCTGGTGGCTGAATTCACCGCCGCTGACAAAGAGCTGAAGGCGCAAGTGGATGAACTGATTGAGCAGCAGAAGAAGGCACGCGAGGCCGGCGATCTGGGCGCGATCGAGAAGCATGGCGTTCCGACTGGGCGCTTCGCCATCAATCCGTATAACGGTGAGCGTGTGCCCATCTGGGTAGCCAACTATATCCTGGCAGACTATGGCACCGGCGCCATCATGAGCGTTCCCGGCCACGACGAGCGTGATTTCGAATTCGCGACAAAATATGGGCTACCGATTGTCGAGGTCATTCGGCCTGTGAACGAAGCAGGAAGTACGCAGAGCCTTCCATTTGTTTCCGAAGACGGGGTGCTGGTGAACTCTGGCGAATACGATGGGATGAGCTGCATACAAGCGCAAAAACTCCTCCAGGATGTTGCGGCACGCAGCGCGTTTGGAGAAGCTACCGTCACCTTCCGACTGAAGGACTGGGGAGTGAGCCGCCAGCGTTACTGGGGCACGCCGATTCCGATGATTCACTGCGAAAAGGACGGCGTGGTGCCGGTGCCCGACGATCAATTGCCGGTGCTGCTCCCCGAGCAGATCGAGATCACTCAGCAGGGCGGCTCGCCGTTGAGCCGCGTTCCGGAGTTTGTGGATACCACCTGCCCCAAATGCGGCGGACCGGCCAAGCGCGAGACCGACACCATGGACACATTTGTCGATTCGAGCTGGTATTTCTACCGCTATACGGACGCGAAGAACAACCGCGAGCCGTTCCATCCCGCCATAGCGCGGTACTGGTTCCCCATCGATCAGTACATCGGCGGCGTGGAACATGCCATTCTGCACCTGATCTACTCGCGCTTCTGGACCAAAGTGATGCGCGACCTGGGAATGATCGTGAACGATGAGCCGGCGCGGCGTCTTTTCACGCAGGGCATGGTCATCAAGGACGGCGCAAAAATGTCCAAGTCGAAGGGCAATGTGGTTTCGCCCGACGATATGGTTGCCCGCTACGGCGCCGACGCCACGCGGATGTATGCATTATTTGCCGCGCCGCCGGACCGCGACCTGGATTGGCAAGAGGACGGCGTGGCCGGGGTAAGCCGTTTCCTGGCCCGCGTCTGGCGGCTGGTTACAAAGCATGCATCCATCGCTCGCGAAACCATTTTTCAAGACGATGCTTTGAAAGGGCACGACTTCAGTCGTGCCGTCAGCGACAAAGAAAATGGCGGGGCTTTAGCCCCTGAGACAAGCTCTTCGGTCGCATCTCAAAAGCTGCTGCGCAAGCTGCATCAAACCATCGCCAAGATCACGCTGGACTTTGAGGGCCGCTGGCACTTCAACACCTGTGTGGCAGCCATCATGGAATTTGTCAACGAGCTGCAGGCCGCGGACGCGCAACTCGCCTCGGGCGAAGTGCCTCCGCAGGTGGTGCGCGAACTGTCGCGAACGTTGGTCCTGCTGATGGCCCCGTTTGCACCGTATCTTGCGGCGGAGTTGTGGGAAGAGTTGGGAGAGGAAGGCTCGATTTTGCGTGCGCCGTGGCCAAAGAGCAACCTGGAGTTGGCAAAGGAAAACGAAATGGAAATTCCTGTGCAAATCAACGGGAAGCTGGTGACGGTGGTGCGGGTCGCTGCCGATGCAAGCCCGAAAACGATTGAGGAGACCGCGTTGGCGGATGAAAAAGTTAAGTCGCGCACAGCAGGCAAGACGGTGGTGAAGATCATCGTAGTGCCGGGCAGAGCGGTTAACCTGGTCGTGGAGTAGCCGTGACAGTTGGGTGCCCCACTCTCGCCGCGTTCTTGCTTTTGCGGCTAGGATGGAATCCGCGAAGCTCAACCGGTAGCGTTTGTGAGGAGTCGAATGGCAGCACCGTTGCGCGGAACCCAGTCGCTCGTGGGTCAGATGAGTTGGGTCTTTGCGCGGCCTTCTCTCATTGCAATCGAGGTGGGCTGGCACGTGCTTTTTGGACTGCCATTCCTGGCCGTCTGCTGGATTGAGGCACAGAAGATTCTCACTGTTCTTCCCCTTGATTCCGCCGGGCTGACAGAGATCGATTCGCAGAACCCGTGGGTTGCCGTCGTGCAGATTACCGATGCGTGGGCTCATTATCAGCCGCACGTGATGGCCGTGCTGCACTGGCTTGTGCCGGTGGCATCGCTGGCCTGGGTGGTGATTTCCGGTTTGGGACGTAGCCTGCTATTGACGCGCCTCATTCCAAATCTATCCTCGCGCGGTTCCTTCCGGCCTTTGCAGATGATCGTCTTGCAGGCTGCATGGCTGGCTGCGTTGGGCGTTGCTTGCTGGGGATGGTACCGCTCCATCGAATGGGTGGCGGCCACGCACATCACGACGTTAGGCGAGCCTGATCTGGTGGGTTATTTCAGCTGGGTGATCTTTCTTACGCTCGCCTTCTTCACGGCATGGGCGCTGGTGAACTGGGCGCTGTCGATTGCTCCGCTGCTGATGCTGCTCGAAGACCGCTCCGCGCTGGTTTCCCTTGGTCAAAGTCTCAGGTTGGGAAAGGCGTTCACTTCCAAGCTGGTGGAGATCAGCCTGGTGATGGGCATTGTGAAGCTGGCTCTCATTGTCGTGGCTATGGTGCTATCGGCTGCGCCCTTGCCATTCAGTGACCAACTTGGCTCTGACGCCATGCGCGTGATTTTTTTGCTGGCCACGCTCTTCTACTTTGTCGCGAGCGATTATTTTCAAGTGGTGAAGCTGAAGGGATTTGTTGAGTTTTGGAAGATGTTCCGGGGCGGCGAGACAGCAAGTTAGCGGTTTACGGGGTCCCATTCGCAGCGGTCCGCTGCGGCAGAAGCACTGGGGCGCACCCAGATATATCCCAATGAGTTGAGAGCCGAATCTACTCTCAAAATAGCTTCAAACGAATCACAAAGTACTTCTTCGGGTCCTCGCGGATTGCTTTAACCAGCAGCTGAGCCTGGTCCATAGTCTGATCGGCGTGGTCGTAGAAGGAGCGGTTGTTGACAAACTGGCCCAGCGATCCTTTGCCCTCATCTATGCCCTTCAGGATCGAATCCAGGTGGGTGATGGTATCGTCGAATTTCTTCGCGAATTCAGGATCTCTGATGAGCTTGCCCACGGCGCCATGGCCGGCGTTGATCTCTTTCACCAGGTCATTGGTGTTGGCTACTGCGGAATTCAGGTTGTTATAAAGCGAGTCGTCGTTGATCAGCTTACCGGCGGTTCCCTTGCCCTCATTTAGATTTTGGGTAATCTTATCCAGCCGGTCGACGGCATCGTTGGCGCGGGTGTAAAGCGTGTCGTCCGTGAGCATCTTGCCAAGTGAGCCCTTGCCACTGGCAAGGGCGTTCGTAACTGTTTCAAGATTGGTGGCGATCTGGGTAATCTTATGACCAAGTTCGGGGTCGTTAATGAGCATGCCCACGGTGCCGCGTTTTGAATTAAGCGAATCCACCAGAATCTCGACCTTGCGCGTCAGCGTCGCGATCTCCTCGATGGAGACCTTGCTGGTGCGGACCACGTCACCAATGCTGGGCGAGCCGACGGCTGCGAGTTCCGCGTTTTCTGCCGGAGGGGGACCGCTTGCATGAGCCGAGCTGAGATCGACGAAGCTGTCGCCCAGCACGCCGGCCTGCGCAATCGCGGCCGTCGAATCGCTATGCAGATCGTGGAGGTATTCGCGCCCTACCTGCATGGTCACTTCGACTGGAGTGGGGTTGCGCTGGGGGACCAGGCGGATGTGGGTTACATTGCCGATGGTGACGCCTTCGAGCGTGACCGGCGCTCCGTCCTTGAGGCCAGCTGCATTCTCAAAATAAGAGCGGAGCTTGATTTTGCGTGCAAACACACCGCCTGTGGTGCTCGACATGAGAAAGATCAGCGCGATCAGGACGGCCAGGGCAGCCATGACCAACGCTCCAACTCTCAATTGCGACCACTGAATTTCTTTCCGACTTGGCACGGGACTCCTTTGGTTTGATGGTTGCCCAGCAGGCGACTCCCGGAGAATAAGAGAATAGCAGAAAGCGCGAAATGATCGCTTAATTTTCGATCACAACGCTGGCCATGGCAAGATCTGCTGTGTGGGTGATGGAAACGGCGGTGCGGGCTACGCCCAGCCCCTCGGCAATCTGGGCGGCGCGCCCATGAAACCGCAAGATTGGCCTTCCGCTGGGTTCGCGGACGACCTCAATCTCCAGCCAGCTTACCCCGTAACTGATTCCCGTTCCCAGCGCCTTTGCTCCCGCCTCCTTGGCTGCAAATCGGGCGGCAAAGCTCTCCGCGGAGTTCCGCTTGCGCAGGCAATAAGCCTGTTCCGCAGCTGTGAATACGCGGTCGAGAAAGCGCTTCCCGTGGCGATCCATTGACTGCTGGATGCGCTCGATCTCAACCATATCGATTCCGGAGCCGACAATCATCCTGTCTACCAAGCTACAACATTTTGCGATTCTTGAGCTTGCGGAAGCCTTCACGATTCACGCAGGTTGTGTGTGCCCACCAGTCTGCGGAAGCCCAGGACTCCAATTACCAGCGCATCAGTTCTCCAAAGTTCTGGAACGCCGGGTGTGTCAAAGACGGTCAAGGGCCGTTCGACTCCTGCACATACATTATGCTGTCCAATCCGAATCCGATAAGGCCGGTGTGAGGCTGAAGATGCCGAACCGCGAAGCGCTACAAGCGATGAGCATCCCCTGGGCGATGGAGATGCGGGCCGTCTCCATAGAGGACCCGGCACGGCTGATTCAGACTCTCACCGGCGCAATTCTCGGATGCGGCGGCTGGGTTCTGAGCCGCGGCGCAAACGATACCGGCACGGTGAGCATGTTGTTCGAATTCGAGCGGCAGGCCTGTGTGGATATCTACAGTGTGTTGATCGCAGCCGGGCTGGAACTCAGCCAAAGCGGGCATATTCGCTTTACAGAGCTTTGCCAGTGCACGCGCAACCACCACCAGAACTGCGGCGCTGAGATTGCCAGCATCGATCTGGAGATTCAGACCTTTCCGGTGGAGAGGGTGAACAGAGCATTCGCCCCCGAGGCAGCCTGAGGGCCTAGCCGGTCCGCTCTCGATCATCAGATTCGAGTTCAGAAGATGAAGGGAACAAATCGACGCGTCCGCTTCATGTAATCGGCATAAGCCGCCCCAAAGCGCAGCAGATTTTCGCGCTCCTCGGCAATTGCAGTCGCCAGCAAGAAGCCGCTCGTGCCTACGGTCAGCGCAATGGAGCCGGTCCCAAACGGACTTTTGAGATACGCGCACCAGGCAAGCGCCAGCAAGGATGCATACAAGGGATGCCTTATCCAGCGATACGCACCAACGGTAACCAGCGTGCTTGTGTTCTCAAATGGAAGGTTTGACCCGGCTTCGGCTGTCGGTCCAGGCCGGCCGATGACTTTCAACAGCCGGAAGCCCTCGATTGCCAACCCAATCGAGAGGGCGCCCAGAAACCAGGCAGCCATTTGACGCGCCGAGAACGGATCGCGGAACCACAGTGGGGTATTCAGCAGGATCAGGGCCAGCAGCAATTCAAACGCAAAAAAGCGATAGAAGCCGTGGGTGCGCAAGTCTTTCAGCGACCGCCAGGAGAGCGGCAGCATTGCGGCGGTTGCCACGATAAACAGAACTGCTCGCACCACAGGGTTCGCCAGCCTTTCGATAGAACTGAACCAGAGGAATCTTACCTGACTGTCGTTCAGCCCGCCTCCACTAATCCATACCGCCGCTGCCACGCTTCTCTGAGTCTCGCCCAGACGCGCGCGCGTTCAGCTTCTGTCGCTCCGCCACTTCCAGTTCCCACAGAGGCCGGAGCGTTGGCAAAGCGGGCGGCCTCAAGCTTGGCTAGCTCCAGCAACTGCCGGTCGCGCAGCAGGTTGGCCACGCGAAAATCGGGCAGACCCGCCTGCCGGGTTCCAAAAAATTCGCCGGGACCTCGCAGGCTCAGGTCCAGCTCCGCCAACTCGAATCCATCCTGTGTGCGGACCATGGCGTTCAGCCGCTCCTCGGCCAGCGGAGTAACGCGAGGTCCGGTAATCAGAATGCAGCAACTCCGGGCCGTCCCACGGCCTACTCGTCCGCGCAATTGATGCAACTGCGCCAGGCCAAATCGCTCTGCGTGCTCCACCACCATGACTGTGGCATTCGGAACATCCACGCCGACCTCAATGACCGTCGTGGCTACCAAAACGTCGATCTCGCCGCGCTGGAAACGGCGCATGATGATCTCTTTCTCATCGGCATCCAGGCGTCCATGCAGCAGTCCCACGCGCAGGCCGGCGAGCGGGCCGGCGCTCAGCTTTTCGTGCATCTCCACGGCAGATTTCAATCCGGACCTCGCTCCCGGATTGGCCTCTTGCACGGCCCTGGGAAAGAGATCTGCGGTTTTACCCTTCCGGACAAACTGACGATTGCCGCTCCAGAGCCTGCCTTGAGCTTGCCGAAGGTTCTGCTTGAGTTTTGGGATTCAGTGAAAAACTGCGGCGACTCAATCCCTCCCTCCGGATCGTCGTGAGAGAAATCCAGCTCCGGCTGGTCGTCCTTGCTGCCCTCGATCACCGGGTAAACGATATAAGCCTGCCGCTTCTGAGCTACCTCTTTGCGGACAAACTCCCACACCTCCTCAGAGCGCTCGCCGGGGATGCGCCGGGTGACAATGGGGGTGCGTCCCGGCGGCAGCTCATCCAGCACGCTTAAATCCAGGTCGCCGTAAAGCGAGAGCGCGAGCGTGCGCGGAATCGGCGTTGCGGTCATCACCAGCACATCGGGCTCGGGCTGGTTCGGTTTCTTCATCAGTTTGAAGCGTTGCATCACCCCAAAGCGATGTTGCTCGTCGACCACGACCAGGCCCAGACGATCAAACTCCACTTTTTCTTCGATCAGCGCATGGGTGCCGATCACCAATTCTGCTTCGCCGCGGTTGATCAGGCCTCGGGTATGACGCTTGCGGTCCTCGTCGAGCGAGCCGGTCAGCAGCACGATGCGCGGCTTTCGCGACGATTTTTCGAGCAACTTTCTTGCGGCCAGAAAATGCTGAGTGGCCAAAATCTCGGTAGGCGCCATCAGCGCTGCCTGGTAGCCGTTTTCCATGGCCACCAGCATGGCCTGAATGGCGACGATCGTCTTGCCGGAGCCCACGTCCCCTTGCAGCAGCCGCCGCATAGGGCTTGGGGTGCGCATATCGGCCACAATCTCGCCCAGTGCGCGCTTCTGCGCCGTGGTGGGATGGAAGGGCAGCACTTCGCGGATGGCCTCGCGGACCTTGTCGCTGGTGGCAAAGGAAATGCCCACGCGTTCCCTCATCCGGCGGCGCTTCAGCTCCAGACCCAGTTCCAGGTAGAACAGCTCCTCGAAGATCAGCCGCCGGTGAGCTGGCGTGGACGAAGTTTGTAGTTGTGCAAGGGTGTTCCTTCAGGCGGAAAATGCGCCTCGCGCAGCGCTGTCTCGCGATCCGGCAGGTGAGCCGCGCCAGCAGTTCGCGCGGCAGGCTCTCCGGCACTGCGCCGCGCACAGCTTCCAGCAGGTTGAAGATTGTCTTGCGCTGCCAGCGCGAGGCTAGCCGCGCACCGCCCAGCGACTCGTAAACCGGCGTGATGCGGCCCACTTCCAGCAGCCGCGTTTCGGCGTCGTCGCTCGCGTCGGGCAGCACCTCGAACTGCGGCTGAATCATCTTGAAATTGCTGGTGGAGCGCGACGGCTCGACCCGGCCGAAGACTGCCACCGTCTGCCCGGCGTGAAACTTGCCGTCCAGATAGGTTCCGTTGAACCATATGCATTTCAGCGCCAGGCGACCCTGTCCCAGAGTCAGTTCGAAAATGGGCATCTTGCGGGTGCGCAGCAGCATGGATCCGCGCACCTCCGCAATCACGCTGGCCATCTCGCCTGGCCTCAGTTCGTCAAGGCTACGTGGATTCTGGCGATCCTCATAGCGGAAGGGCAGGTGATAAAGTAGATCCTCGGCGGTTAGAATGCCCTTCGGAGCGAGTAACTCCGCCACCTTCGGACCAACGCCGCGCACATACTTCACTGGATCATCGAGGCCAGGCACACTCAGCATGCTAAATGGCGAATGCACGGAGGGACAATCCCGCGGAAAATGTGGAATCGTGCCGGTTCGAATTCAAGGCCTGTTAGAAGGTAACAGGGGGATTGCCGAAAATCCTAAGTCTCGGTCACAAAATAGGCTGAAACCGCCTTTTCCAAAGACTGGCGATCAAGATATGGCGTCTTGTCTTCGTATCGCGCGGCCCAGCAGACCTGATTCACTATATCTCGCGGATAACAGGAGCGCAGCTCCTGATTAAGAGCCTGGCGGATAAAATCGATCAGATCGTGAGGTATGCTGACGTCGAATCGAACTCTATGCTCGGTTGCCACCCGGCGGAAAATTTCGCAAAACTGTTCGTCCGAAACCGCACCGATTTTGATCTTGGTTTGAATTCTTCGCAAGAAGGCGGGGTCAACCAGTTCGGCAGGATTCATGTTGCTGGCAAATACAATCAGCATTTCAAACGGCACTTCGATCTTCTTTCCGCCCGCAAGGGATAGAAAATCGATCCTGCGATCAAGGGGGACGATCCAGCGATTGAGCAGTTCGTCTGGGCGAAGCTTCTGGCGCCCAAAATCATCGACGATCAAAACCCCGTTATTGGCTTTCATTTGCACGGGGCCGACATAATATCTTGAATTCGGGTTGAACTGCAGGTCCACCATTTCTGCCGTTAGCTCTCCGCCGACAAGCAGCGAAGGGCGATGGCAAAGAACCCAGCGTTCGTCCCGAACTTCCGGTTCCCGTTCCGGCACGCGGGCGTGAATCGATGGATCATAAACGGTAATGATTTCGCCATCAACCTCTACGGCGTAGGGAATCCACACCTCATCTTCGGCAAGCACCCGCGACAGAGTTTCGGCGATTGATGTTTTTCCGGTTCCTGCGGGGCCGTACAGAAATAAAGCCGATCCGGAGTTAAGCGCTGTTCCCAGTTTGCGCAGAGTTTCGTTGTCCATGACGAGGTGCGCAAAAGCGCGCTCAACGTCGTGAGGACCCACCTTGACATTCTTGACGCTCTGTCTGCGAACCGTCTCGGTGTAACTCTCCAGAGTTACCGGCGCTGCGCCTGTATAATGACTCAGCGATAAGAGCTCAGCCGCTCGCGTCCTGCCTTGAGATGTAATGACGATTTCAGGAACGTTGCCAGTCATTCCAGTTACCTGGCACAACTGTTTTGTTCGCAGCCTGTAAAACAGTTCATTTGCTATTTCATAACTCAGGCAGGTCTTTTTTGAAATCTCCAGGACTGAGAGAGAGCCCGAAAAATTAAGAATCTTTAACGTCAGGTCTTCGAGGATTTCAGATCTAACATCAATCTCCGATATAGCCTGGGGCCTACTCCTAGGCCCGGCAATGGCCTCGGCTTCGACGAAATCGTTCATCGCCAGCAAGGTCGCCATGTTCTTCTCCGATGGGGATTAACAAAAGATAACTGTATGATTGTGCTGGGAAGAGAGCAAAGTCCTCTTTTGTATTTCTGCAGTATACTTTAGTAATGGGTTATAGCTCTTTTGTGTTAGGCCTTTCGGCCTAGGAGCCTGGAGAACATTGCTTCGGACAAAAAACCTCAGGCACATGCGCCAATAAGTAAAAACTTCTTGATGTTACATATCTATTAAAGGCATCGGCCCAACGGTGACTCCTGAAATCTCACGTCCTCTTGCTTTGGCCGTTGTTGGCTTAAGATTTATTTAGAAAGTAGGCATTCACCGCCTGCTTCAAAGACGGGCTATCGAGAAACGGCTCTCTCTTTTCAAATTTAGCCGCCCAGCAAGCTTGATTCACGATATCCCGCGGATAACAAGAGCGTAGCTCCTGCTGAAGCGTATTGTGAATGTGGTCGATAAGCTCTGCGGGTATGCCTGACTCGAATGGGATCCTGTTCTCAGTTGCAACGCGCCGGAAGATCTCGCAGAACTGTTCGTCTGAAACCTCGCCGATCCTGATCTTGGTTTGAATCCTGCGTAAAAAAGCGGCGTCGATCAGCTCGGCGGGATCGATGTTGGTTGCAAACACAACGAGGGCCTCGAATGGCACCTGGACCTTTTGCCCTCCTGCCAGGGTCAGAAAGTCGATGTTGCGATCCAGCGGGACGACCCAGCGGTTCAGCAACACATCCGGGTGCACTCTCTGCCGTCCGAAGTCATCGATGATCAGGACCCCGTTATTCGCTTTCATCTGCATGGGAGCGACATAATATTTTGTAATCGGATTGATTTGCAGGTCCAGCATTTCGACTGTCAGCTCTCCTCCCACCAGAACTGCCGGCCGATGGCAGAGTACCCAGCGCTTGTCCGTATCCTCAGGCTCCTGCTCCGGTACGCGATTATGAATCGTTGGATCGTAGACGGTGATGATCTGGCCATCGATTTCGACTGCATACGGAATCCAGATTGCATCCTCTGAAACTACGCGCGATAATGCCTCGGCCATGGAGGTCTTACCCACTCCGGGCGGCCCGTAAAGAAAAAGTGAGGAACCGGAGTTGAGCGCTGTTCCGAACTGTCTCAACGTCTCGGTATCCAGCACAAGATGGGCAAAAGCACGCTCAACGTCTACCTGGTGCACCTCCGCCCTGCGAACGCTCTGCTGCCGTGTCTGCTCGGCATAACTCTCCAGAGAAACCGGGGCGGCGTCGGTATATTGATTCTGGGAGAGGAGTTCCACCGCTCGCGATCTGCCTTGAGTCGTGATGGCTATCTGAGGAATATTGCGGGTTATTCCGGTTATATGGCAGAGATTTTCCGCTCTCAGGCGGCACAGCAGTTCATCCGCCACCGGGAAACTGAGCCGCATCTTATCGGAAAGATCGAGAACGGAAAGCGAACCGGATAAGTACAGCATTTTTAATGCGAGATCTTCCAGTACAGCCTGACGTACGTCAATTTCAGACATTGACTGGGGCCTGTGTGCCGGACCGGTTGCAGGCTCTGATTTGGACCTCTTGTGATCGTACACTGCCCGCAAGATTGCCATCGAACTCTCCCTGCTTGCCTTAATCAATATACCCTTAATTAATATACCTTGATGCTAGCGGAAGTTGTCGCCATTTGGCATCCTACTTTGTTGACCACCCATCACACTTTGGTCGTCCATCGTCCCTATTTTGTGTAAGCTTTTCAAAGTGGGAAAGGAGGTTTGTTACACTTCTGGATAGACCGTTTCCCCGGTTCACCTGGTGTAAATCTCTAACAAAAGAACGGCGGAAGAATCCATGCCAGTAGTCGAGCTCGCGGCAGTAACCAAAGCCTACGAGAATAAGCTCGCCGTCAGTAACCTGAGCCTCTCCATCGATGCAGGCCAGATGTTCGGCCTTCTGGGGCCGAACGGGGCGGGCAAAACCAGTTCCATTCGCATGATGATGGGCATCACAATTCCTGACTCGGGGCAAGTCCGCCTCTTTGAAAAACCATTTGCGCGCCAGAGCCTGGAGCGCGTCGGCTATCTGCCCGAGGAACGCGGCCTCTACAAGAAGATGAAGGTCCTGGAGCAATTGATCTTCTTCGGACAGTTACACGGCTTGACGGCGCCAGAGGCGCGCAAGCGGTCCATTGAATGGACCAAGCGCATGGAGATTGCCGACGTCCTGGCGAAGAAAACCGAAGAGCTCTCCAAGGGTATGCAGCAGAAGATCCAGTTCATCGCGTCGCTGCTGCATGATCCGGGACTCATTGTGATGGACGAGCCGTTCAGCGGACTCGATCCGGTAAACGCGGTGCTGGTGGAGCGCACCCTGCTGGAACTCAAAGACCAGGGCAAGGCGATTTTGCTTTCCACGCACCGCATGGACCAGGTGGAAAAATTGTGCGACTCCATCTGCCTCATCGACAACGGCGAGGCGGTGCTGGCCGGAAATTTGCGCCAGATCAAGGCCGGCTATGAACGCAATCGGGTGATCGTCGAGTTTGAGGGCGGCTCGGGATTCCTGAACAGCGCTGAGATCGCGGAGGCGAAAAATTTCGCCGGCCACGCCGAGATAAAGCTAAAAGAGCACGGAAACGCCCAGAAGTTGCTGCACGAAGCCTCCGCGGCGGCCACCATCTATCGATTCGAACTGGTCGAGCCTTCGCTTGAAGAGATCTTCATTCAGACGGTGGGAGGAAAATCCGATGCATAATACCTATCTGATTGCCAGGCGAGAGTACATGGAGCAGATTCGAAGCAGGGCATTCAAATTGTCCACCATCGGATTGCCCGCGGTGCTGGGGCTGGTTCTGTGCGTCACCTATTTTTCCTCACTAGGCCTGGGCGGGCAGAAACATCTGGCTCTCGCAGCCGCCGATCCAACGCTGGCCAATGCAGTTCGCGCCCGGTTGTTGATGAGCAAGCACTCCAAAGCCGTGATTGATGTCGCGGCTCCGGCGACGGAGCAGGACCTCGCAAATCTCGTTGAGAAAGTCCGGACCAAAGCCATCGACGGGCTCCTCTGGATCGATGCCTCTGCTGGAGGCGTGCCAACCGGCACTTATTTCTCTCGCTCCTCCGGCGATTTTATGACCTCCGCCCGGCTGAAGGACGCTATGGACGATGGCCTCGTGGATGAGCATCTGATCAGCGCGGGAATGAAACAAAGCGATGCCGATGCCCTGTTAAAGGGCGTCTCCCTCACTAACTTTCAGGTGAAATCTGACGGCCAGTTGCTAAAAAGCAATGCCGAGGCTTCATTCTGGAAGGGGTACGTGATGGCGCTGCTGCTGACCATGACGACCATGATCTACGGCCTTAACGTGGCTCGCTCCATCATTCAGGAGAAAACTTCTCGCGTCTTTGAAGTGATGCTGGCGACCGTGAAGCCGAGCGATATTCTGGCCGGAAAGCTGATCGGCGCCGGGGCCGTTGGATTGACGCAAATTGGCATCTGGCTGGTTGCCGGCGCGGCGATTCTTGTTTCGCCATTCGCCGCCGCCGCGCTCACCGGGGAATATGCGGTCCACTTCTCATGGGTGGAGTGTGTCCTCTTCCCGGTCTATTTTTTGCTCGGCTACGCGTTATTCAGCTCGTTGTTTGCCGGCCTGGCCGCCACATGCGAAACCGAGCAGGAGCTGCAGATGTACATGCCGCTGGCCGCTGCTCCCACCTGGCTCAGCTTTGCCATGATATTTCTGATCATCAACGACTCCAACTCATTCTGGTCGGTCGCGGCATCGCTCTTCCCGCCCACCGCGCCGATCGTCATGTTTTTGCGCATGGCTTCGCAGATTCCACCGCTCTGGCAGTTTGTGGTTTCTATCGGACTTCTTGTCGCGAGCATCTGGGCCACGCTCTGGTTTTCCTCGCGCCTCTATCGCGTTGGCATTCTTATGTACGGCAAGCGGGCCACGCTCCCCGAATTGCTGCGCTGGATCCGGTACTCCTGAGCGGAGTTGTAGAAGGGGATCTGCGTTTGGATCGTTGCAATAAGATCAATATTGTGAAAGCCGACGCCGGCCCCGGATTCACTCTTACCCAGCGCCTTGTGCTGGCTGTGGTTCCGCGCGTAGTGTGGGCGCTGTTTTCGCTCATAGGCCTCACCTGGCGATTTGAAGTCATTGCCGAAGAGGGCGTTACTCCGCTTCTCAATGGGCTAGGTGCCGGCGCTGAGATTTTCTGTTTCTGGCATCAGTGCGTGCTGCCCTGCACCGTTTATTACCGCCGAACCGGCGCAACCATTCTCGTCAGCCAGAGCTTCGACGGTGAATTGATTACGCGCATTCTCAACTGCTTCGGTTTTCATGCCGTGCGTGGCTCCAGCACTCGCGGCGCGCGCGAGGGGCTGCTGGGTCTGGCGCAGGTGATCGCAAGCGCCAAGCCGGCCATCTTCACCGCCGACGGCCCGCGTGGACCCATCTACCGCACCAAGATGGGCCCCATCAAGCTGGCGCAACTGACAGGCGCGCCCATCGGCGCCTTTCATCTTGAGCCTGAGCACGCCTGGACCATCCACTCCTGGGATCGGTTCCTGGTGCCCAAACCCTTCACGCGCATCTGCGTCAGTTGGGCAAAATGGACTCGTGTTCCCGCCGATCTTCCCCCCGAGCAATTTGAAACCAAACGCGAAGAGCTCAACGCCGCCATCGAGCGCGCCCGCCTGCGCGCACTCGCACATTTCGGGAAAGCCAATGCCTGAAATCCCCACTTCAAACGTGAAAAGTGCGGACCACCTGCGCGTTGCCGACTTCGACTTTGACTTGCCCGAGGAGTTGATTGCGCAGCAGCCTCCGGCAGAGCGCGGACAGAGCCGCATGCTGGTTGTGGATCGAGCTTCCGGCCCCTTGCGGGATGCAATCTTTGCCGATTTTCCATCGTTGCTTCAGCCTGGTGATTTGCTGGTGCTCAATGACAGTCGCGTGATTCCTGCGCGCCTTTATGCCCGGCGGACTTTGCTCCGCGACCATGAAAAACCCACAGGCCGCATAGAAGTCCTGCTCACCGAGCCAGCCGGCGAAAACCTCTGGCGCGCCCTCGTCCGTCCCGGCCGGAAGGTCGCCATCGGCGAGCGCCTTGTTTTCCCCGGACAAGACGGAAAAATAAAACTTGAGGCTGAAGTTCTCGAACGTGGAAAATTCGGCGAACGGCTGTTGCGTTTCGAGCCCGTCGACGATTTTTTCGCCATCCTCGACCGCATCGGCCACATGCCGCTCCCTCCCTATATTCGTCGCCATGATGAAGATGCCGATCGCGAGCGCTACCAGACCGTCTTTTCGCATGAGCCTGGATCGGTTGCCGCGCCCACAGCCGGCCTGCACTTCACCCCAGAAATGCTGGATGCGCTAACAGCCAGGGGCATCGAGATTGCGCGCATCACCCTTCACGTGGGCCTCGGCACCTTTGCTCCGCTCCGCGTCGATTTGGTCGATGAGGTTCGCCTTCATCGCGAGCGCTACACGCTCTCCGCCTCAGCCGCCGATGCGGTCAATCGTGCCGCATGCGAGGGCAGGCGCATTGTCGCCGTCGGCACCACGGTGGTGCGCACCCTCGAACACTGTGCGCTTCAGACCAACGGTCCTCCGCTGCAAGCCCACTCCGGCACGACGGAGATCTTTATCGCGCCCGGATTCGAGTTCCGCCTGGTGGGCGCCCTGCTCACCAACTTCCATCTGCCCCAATCAAGCCTCCTGATGCTGGTGAGCGCTTTCGCAGGGCGCGAACGCGTGCTGGCAGCCTATGCCCACGCAGTCCGGCAGAAATATCGTTTTTTCAGCTACGGAGATTGCATGTTCATCGGCCGATACGGCTGTTACACTCTCTAGCGTGAGTGACCAAGCCAAGCCGCCCGTCTTTCTGCTCGACACCATGTCGTTCATCTTTCGCGCATACCATGCGATGCAGCGCAGCCGGCCTATGTCTACGCGCGGCGGGCTGCCCACGGCGGCTATTTACGTCTTCGTGAACATGATCAAGAAGCTGCGCCAGGATTTTGCGCCGCTTTACTTTGCCGCGGTCTTCGACGTGAGCGGGGAGGTCTTTCGCGACGAGCGTGCGCGTACCATGGGTCCGCTGCGCAAGTGGAACTCAAAGACGCAGAGCTTCGACGAGGTGAGCTACGAGGGCTACAAGGCCAACCGCGCAGCCATGCCAGAAGACCTGCGCCGCCAGATTCCCTATATTCGGCGGGCGCTCGAGGCTCTCCGCATTCCCGTCCTCGAAGCCGTGGGCTTTGAGGCCGACGACGTGATCGGCACCCTTGCTCGCGAGGCCGCCGAACAGCAACACGAGGTCTTCATCATCTCCGGCGACAAGGACATGATGCAGCTTGTCACCTCTACAGTGAAGATTCTGAACCCGCAGAAAGACAACCTGATTCTAGATCCCGACAAGGTGACCGAAACGTTAGGCGTGCCGCCGGAGAAAGTGGTGGACGTGATGGCGCTGCGCGGCGATTCGGTGGATAACATTCCCGGCGCGCCCGGCATCGGCGATAAAGGCAGCGTGGAGCTGATCCGCGAATTCGGAACTGTGGAGGCGGTCCTCGACCGCGCCAGCGAGGTCAAGCGCAAAAGCTATCGCGAATCGCTGGAGCAGAATCGGGACTCCGTCCTTTTATCCAAGGAGCTTGTCACCATCGATTGCCATGTTCCGCTCGCGCTGGACCTGGTCGCAATGGAGACGCAGCCGCCGGATCTTGAGGCCTGCCGGGAGCTTTTCACGGAGCTTGAGTTCACGTCGATGCTCAAGGACCTTGGTCCTGCGGACGGCAGCCCTTCGGTTGAGATCATCAATGAACCAACACCAGAGCAGGCCGCCGCGTTCTATTCCGCCGCTCGGGAAAATGGCTTCGCATTCGCGCTCGATGCCAAAGAGCCCGAAGCCGTGGATGAAAACGAAGACACTCAGCAGCCAATGAACTTCTCGCTCCTTGACGCTGTCGAGGCTGCGGAAAAGAAAACCCGCTCCAGCGTTGGTGTTTGCGCGCAGCCAGGGACGGCCCTCTGCCTCGCGCTCACGCCTGAATTGCGCAGCCTGCTTGAAGATCCAGCAATTCCCAAACGTGTCCACGACTGGAAGCTGGCTCTCCATGTTTTGTGCGGTCTTGGAGTGAATCTGCAAGGCGCGATTGACGACACCATGCTGCTCTCTTATGCGCTGAATCCCACCCACGCCACGCAGTCGCTGGCCGACGTGGCCGCGCGCCACGGGCAACCTCTGCCGTCAACCCTGGCTGCGGGAGCCGCCGCCATTCACGCGCTGGTTCCGGCTCTGCTTGCGGAGATTGAAAAGTCGGGAGCGGGGCGCGTTTATCGCGAGATCGACTTGCCGCTTGCACCGGTCTTGTTCAGGATGGAGAAAGCCGGGGTGCGCATTGATAAAGGTGTCTTGGACGGGCTTTCTAAGCGATTTTCAGTGGAGTTGGAGCGGGTAGGAGAGCGAATCTTTGAGCTTGCCGGGCGGCGCTTCAACGTTAACTCACCCAAGCAGCTTGGCGAAGTGCTTTTTGTGCATCTCGGCCTGCCTGCTCCCGCCAGTCGGGGGAAAGGCAAGGCGATATCCACGGCGCAAGATGTGCTGGAGCAACTGGCGGAACGGCATGATGTTCCAAGGTTAGTGCTCGAATACCGTCACCTATCCAAGCTCAAGTCGAATTATATTGACGCTTTGCCGCTGCTCGCCGATGCCGAATCGCGCGTGCATACCACGTTTATGGCCGCAGCCACGGCCACCGGACGCCTCTCCTCCGTCAATCCGAATCTGCAAAATATTCCCATCCGCACCGAGTTAGGCCGCGAAATCCGTGCCGCCTTTACCGCCGCGCCCGGCACACAACTGCTTTCGGCGGACTATTCGCAGATCGAGTTGCGGCTGCTGGCGCATTTCAGCGCCGATCCGTTGCTGGTGCGAGCCTACGCAAACAACGAAGATATTCACACCCTCACCGCCAGCGAAGTCTTCGGCGTGCCGGCTGAGACCATGGACAAGGAGACCCGCAATCGGGCGAAGGCGGTCAATTTTGGCATCGTCTACGGGATCTCGGCCTTTGGGCTCGCCGCCCAATTGGGTATTCCGCAGGCCGAGGCACGAGCTTACATCGAGCGCTACTTTGCCCGCTACCAGGGAGTAAAAGCCTTCATTGAAAAGACGCTGGAGCGGACGCGGAAAGAGGGCCAGGTATGGACGATGTTCGGGCGGGTGCGACCAATTCCCGACATCGAGAGCCGCAACCCGAATCAACGCGGATTCGCCGAACGGACGGCCATCAATACTCCGCTCCAGGGCACGGCAGCCGATCTGATCAAGCTGGCCATGATCTCCATCGACCACCAACTCACGGAGCGCAAGCTCAAGACTCGCATGCTCCTGCAGGTGCACGATGAATTGCTGTTCGAAGTGCCCGAGGAGGAATCCTCTGAGGTGAAGAAGCTGGTGCGAACCGAGATGGAAGAGGTTGTAAAGCTCAATGTTCCGTTGCTGGCCGACCTTGCATTCGGGCCGAATTGGCGCGATCTGTAGCGCGCAGGAGACAGGCGTGCAGCATCAGCCGGTTATGTCTGTCCTGATCGAATCGACAATACGCGCACAACAATAGTACTGAGCAAGATGCACAGTTGATGCAAAGCCGGCTGGGTGCGCCTTACGCCGGGAGCGGTTCCCCTTCCGGCATGTGGACTACCGGCATGGAGACGGTTACCTGTGCCGGAACGCCCGTGGCCGCCTGCGGATGGGCCGGGCGGGTGAGGCGGTGCACAAAATGGTAAGGTGGCCAGGGACCGGAGAGCTGCATCTGGCACTCGCGCAACATGGCGCTGGTGGTGGCGAACTTGCTCTGATAACGCTCCACGTACTTGCGGTCAATCAGATGGGCAATATCCAGCATCATCTTCCCGCTTTCGGTCAGCCGGCAGCTTACCTCTTCATCCAGAGGCAGAAAAAGTCTGTGCATCTGGAAGCTGACCGCGCGGGCGCGGGTTTGGCGCTCCCGGGTCCGCGCTGCGCTCTCGCGCAAGCTGGTGAGATACTCCCGGCCCGAGCCCTCGGGCGGCGCTTGCCGATCACTCTCGCGGCTGCATCCGCCTTCGACCACAACCTTCAGATGCATCTCAGTCTTGCCACGCAGCTTGTCGATATTGCCGAGGAACTGGCGCTGGTTTGAGCGGATGGACTTGCGAAGGCTGTCGTCGTCGCTGAAGACGGTGCCGAAACGGAAGGGCAGGATAGTGGAGTGCTGGAAACAGTCGGCAATGACCCGAGCGTGATCAACGCCGGATTTCTGGGTCAGGATCTCAGCCGGGTTATGTTCGCTTACGATTACGGCCAGGTCGCTGGCTGGATAAAGAAATACTTGGTTTCCGCTGACTCCGAGAACGGATTCCATCGGAACGGGTTTGCGATGACGGGCCAATTCAGGAAAAGCGAGTTTTTCACCGATACAATAGGCATACCATGCCATTTGGAGACACTCCGTCTGCGCGCGCTTATAAGCGCTGCTAGTTTGGTGAAGCTGTGTAGATGTTGACGCATCCGCATAGAAGGCATCTGTCCGGACCATTGCGAGCATATCCGGGTGAACTTACGGGTGACTGAAGTGATATTACCCTTCTTAAAATACGGCTGGCAATACTCAAATGACGAAGGTGGGAAATGGTAGCAGAAACTAACGAATCGGTATTCACATAGATAACAAATAAGTTGATAAAACTGAAATTGTCAGCTTTGGACACCCCATTGAATTTGTCCTTCAAGGAGCGATTGATAGATAAAAAATAATCTGCAATGAATCAATTGCGAACCGCATTTCTTACTAACTCGCTTTGATTTGATTAAGTTACCGCCAATTGAGTTAGGGCAAAACGCGCTGGATATGGAGGTAAAGAATCACATTCAGGAGGACAGAAATGACGAGCAGGGCCAGTGCAACGAGAGCGTACACGTTGACTTTGCTGCCGATTCCCTTCAGGTCTTCAAGTAACTCCTGCTGCTCCAGGGTGTTGCGGTCTGTGGCTTCGCGCACCAATTCCAGTTGATCCTCTACCCGCTGGATTGAGGTGTTCTGCTCCGCTACCTGATTGCGAAGATCCAGTTGATGCGTCTGTAGCTCAGCGAGGCTGTCCTCGATGGGTTCAAGGTTGAGCTGAGGGGTGGGCGGGGGTGTGTGCTGTGGATAGGGAGTAAGGATATTGGAGACTGCGGTGCCGAAGTTTCCGTCGAGCATAGGCAGAATTCGCTGCACTAAGGGTAGCCATGAGCGCACCGCACCCAGGGCTCGTCGCAGACCTGAGGGCAGGTCCTGCGAGGAATCCGCAGAGGGGTTGGCGAGCGTGCGTCCTGGCGGAGGCGGAGTATTGGCGAAGCGCTGCATATCGCCTGGTTGTTGTGAAGCGGGAGGTACACCCCGGCCTCCGATCGGGAGCGGAGATCCGACGGCAGACGGATGGGGCTGGTCGGGGTTTGTGCCCTGACGACGCGGGCTTTGTGGTCGGTTCAAGCCAAAACTCCCAGAATCGCCCATCTGCCTCCTTCCTCCAGAAATACGAGTATATATGGAATTCGCACGGAATGAGAGACTTCCGCCAGTTTGCACCAACGCGGTTCACTCCTCAATCCTCGCGGAGATTTGCGCCTCAGCGGCCCAACCGGCAGACAGGCTCTAACGTCCGCAAGCCAGGTGAATGGGCGCCGTTCTGCACAGCCAGGAAAGCCGTGCTCGCGTATTCTCGTAACCTATCCTAGTAAGCAGGAGAGACGCGTGAAACCAGTTCTTGCCCACACCCTGCGCAGTCTGCAGCGCAACATCCTGGCCGGCATTATTACTATTGGACCGCTGTTCGTCACCTATCTGATCTTCAGCTTCCTTTTGGGTGTGCTGGCCAAGGCAGGCTTGCCCGCGGTGCAGCTCTTTGCGGCCATCTTTCCGGGGGCCTGGCTCAATCAGCCGTGGATGCAATCAGCGATGGCCGTTGTGCTAACCCTGGTTGTGCTCTACGTGGTAGGCCGGGTTACCTCGCTGGTGATCGGCCGCCAGGCCTTCAATCTCTTTGAGGCAATTCTGGAGAGATTGCCATTTGTGGCCAAGGTCTACACATCGGTGCGGCAACTTGTTGACAGCATGATGGCGAATAAAGAGACCAGCCAGCGCGTGGTGCTGATCGATTTTCCCCTCGCCGGGCAAAAGAGCATTGGATTCATGACCCGCACCTATACCGATTCCACCAGCGGGGAGTTGCTGGCCGCGGTCCTGGTGCCGTGCGCCATCAATCCAACCTCAGCCTATCTGCAGATTCTTCCCATTGAGGGCGTCACCGAGACCGACCTGAATATGGAACAGGCCATGAGCATGTTGATGACGGGCGGCGCTGTGGGACCGGATACGATCCGTTATACGAGGCCGGCGATTGCGGCGGTTGCGAATGGGCCGCAGATCCCAGGCTCATAATCTCTTTGTCTCAATTGGTCCTCGGCTGCCTGGTTGCGGAGCTTCTGCGGACGGCTCCTCAAGTGGCTTCCCCTCCAGCTTTTCTTCCGCATGCTCGCTCTCCACGGTTACCTTGCGCAGGCTTATGTGGTCCAACTGCGCCCAGATCAGGCCGAGCGGGATGATGCCCAGGAAGGTTACCAGCAGCAGCGTCGCGGAGCACGCGGTGGCAGCTTCAGGCGCCGCTCCGTAGAAACTCGAGATGGCCGCAGCCACCAGGCCTATCTGCGTAAACCAACCCAGAACAGGCAACTGGAAGACGCTGGCGCCGCCGCTGAAGGCCAGCAACAGCATACACCTGGCCAGGGTCATCGACTCCAGTTGCGGGCTGGCGACAAAGGCCCGCGTGGTTTCAAGATAGGCCAGCGTAATGATCCCCCACATGGCCAGCGAGAGTGTGGCCACAACCGCAAAATCAGTGAAGGTGCGCAGGGTGTCCAGGCCCGCGTGGAAGCTGCGAACCCGTTCTCCCACGGCATGGCCGAGTCTCTTTGAGACCAGGCCCAAGGTGCGTTCAAGAAACGAGGCTACTACGCTGCCGGCCAGACGAACTGCAACCAGAAAGAGCGCGCCGAGAACAGTGAATGCCATGCCCCAGTAACCGGCCCGCTTCACAATCTCAGCGTGGGGCAGAGCACCTGGCCCGCCGAACCAGGCGGTGTACAGGATGACGGACGAAAAAATCAGCGCCATCGAGCCGGCATCAAAAAGACGCTCGACTATATAAACGGCAATCTGAGAGCTGATTGAAAGGCCGGCCTTTTTCGAAACCAGATAAGGACGCACCGGATCGGCAACACGGCCCAACAAAGCAATAGCGGTAAAGCCAATAACCTGAGTTCCCAGCAGTGAGAACGGCGGCACTTTTTTGTTGTGCTTGAGCAGTTGAGCCCAGCGAATCGCACGAAAAGCATAGGCCAGGTAAATGCATGCGAAGCCGAGGCCGATCCTGCGCCAGTCGGCCAGTGCGAGCTGGGAGCGAAAAACTCCAAAGTCGAAGTGGATCCTGTTGCGTCCCCAAATGACGAGCGCCACCAGCACCGCCAGTACCAACAGGCCCCCAATCAACTGATTCTTTTTCAAGCGCTCTCCGTTCCGCCGCAGTCTTTCTTCATTCTATCGAATCGGCCGGTGGGGCATGATTCGCTGGTGGCACCGCTCTCCGCGCTCGCTTCTCCGCTTGGCCTCGTCAGCGGGTGCGGAGAGGAATCGGTTGCACGCGCCGAATTCTCGCAAAGGGTACAATTGCAGTTCGATAGGAAGTGCGGATGCAGTGTGAATGCGAATTGACGATGACGCACAAAGGACGGTTGTTGGCGGCGTTGCGGCACGAAAAAACAGACCGGCTGCCCGTGACCACGCATCACCTGATGCAGTCCTTTCTGGACAAATACTTTGGCGGCAGATCGAGCCAGGAATTTTTTGAGCAGTACGATCTGGATGCAATCACCTGGCCCGTCTGCCACAAACCTGACATTGCAGCAGGAGATTACCTCGATCCTTTGCAGGGTGAGCCCGGCTTTCTTGAGGCACGCCGGGTTTGGTCGGATCGCTGGAAGATATTTGCCGAAGACATCTCCACCGCGGACGGTCAAGCGATGCACTACCGGTTTGAGACGCCTGAGGGTTCGCTAAGCATGACAACGCAATCCAATGAGCAGACCACTTGGGTTGTGGAGCATCTTGTCAAAGAGAAAAAAGATATAGAGTTGATCGGCAAATTTGCAACCCATCCGCTGTGCGATGTTGAGGCCGTGAACCGCGTGGCCGATCAATATGGCGAGCGCGGGCTCGTGCGCAGTCACGTGCCCTGCTTTGAAGTCTTCGGCCAGCCCGGATGCTGGCAGGATGCCTGCTGCCTCTACGGGACCGAGCAGCTTATCCTGGCTACTTATGACGACCCCGAGTGGGTTCATGAATTTCTGCGCACACTATCCCGGCGCAAGCAGAGTTATATTCGCTCGATGGCCGGGGCGAAGCTCGATCTGATAGAACTGGGCGGCGGCTCCGCATCCACGACTGTGATTTCGCCGAAGATCTTCGATAAATTTGTAGCTCCATATGATTCAGAGTTGATTGCGCTGGCGCATGAAGCGGGGCAGCGGATCGTTTACCACACCTGCGGTGGGATGATGCCGATTCTGGAACGGATCGCGGCGATGAAGCCGGATGCAATGGAAACGCTCACACCTGCAGGCATGGGCGGAGATATGGATCTGGCCAAGGCGAAGAAGCAGATTGGCGATAAGGTTTGCATGATCGGCGGATTCGATCAGTTTCATTACCTGACCGGATGCACACCGGAGGAGACCCGGGCTGCGGTCCGGGCCTGCTTTGAGGCGGCGGGCCAGGGCGGCGGCTACATTCTCTGCCCCTCCGATCACTTCTTTGATGCCGATTTGATACTGATTGAGGCATTCGCCGACGAGGCTCATCGCTGCGTTTGAGAAGTCACTTGGGGTTTGAGTAGGACTTTAGTTTTGGGAGGTCTTTGCCTGCGCGGCCGCTCGTTTCGCTTCGGCCTCGCGCGCCAGCACGCGGCGATTGAACTCGTGAATTACGCGCGCTACGTAGACCCGGGTCTCGTGATAGGGCGGAATTCCGTGGTACTTGTCTACCGCCTCCGGGCCGGCGTTGTAAGCGGCCAGCGCCTTGGCTAGGTTGTCATGGTAACGGGTGAGCAACTCGTCCAGATAGGCGGTTCCGCCGCGCACATTCTGCGTGGGCTCAAAGCTGTCTTTCACGCCTAAATCAGAGGCTGTTCCCGGCATCAATTGCATCAAGCCTTGTGCCCCGGCGCTGCTGACGGCGTGCGCGTTGCCGCCGCTCTCGGCTTTCACCAGGCTGGCCAGCAAGTCAACGTCGAGGTTATGTTCGCCGCCGGCTTTGACCAGCATTTCATGCAAGTCAGCCGGGCTGAGTTTGGCGTCTGAGCGGCTCTTCGCGAAATCTGCGGCCGGCTTCTCCGCCGGGATTGGCGGCGGAGGCGGATCGGGAACTTTCTCAAAATCCGCAATCTCTTGCGGCGCGAATTCAATGTAGTTATCCTCGCCTGCGCTGAGATAGAGACGAGTGCGGCCCTCCACCAAGGCATGATGGTCGCAGCGCATCTCAAAACCATTGCGCAGGGTCACCCTTTCGGCTGCATGTGTCGCATCAGCGAGGGCTGCCACTATTGCTGCCGCGATGAATAGATTTCTGCACATTCCCAGTCGCACTTCCAAATTTTGGTTTTGAGGTCAGGCTTTGGCTACTGAGAGCCCTTGCCTGCCCGCCAATTCAGCTTCGAGCACCACGGCGACGCCATCCTCGTCGTTAGGCGGGGCCTGCTTCCAGCCGCGCGTTTTGGCAATGGCGCGCAGCTCACCGGCGGCATTGCCCATGATCACGCTCTGACCTGCCCATTCCAGCATATCCACATCGTTCCAGTTATCGCCAATGGCCATGGTCTCCTTGCGGTCGATCCCTAGCCGGGCGGCGAGCCGCTCGAGCGCCCAGCCTTTGGTGACTCCGGGCGGCATCAGGTCGAGAACCGAGATATCGCGCAAAGGGTACTCGGTTTTGACGCACTCGCAACTTCCTGACCACTCGCTTGCCTTGAGCGTTTCTTCGGCCTTTCTTACCCCGCTGAGATCGCCGGCTACCATGCCTTGAATAGGGTCCTCGCCGTCTACCAGCGCCCGTTCCAGCGGCTTGACCACCTCAAACGAGTTGCGGTTGGCGTCGACCCACAGGGCGATTCGTCGATGTGCCTGGTCCAGGTCTTCGAGGACCAACTCGCCGCGTCCCGGACGGTCAAAGGTAAAGACCAAAGCTCCGAATGGCCGGAGCAGGCCGCAAAGTCCGCGTGCGGTTTTCGACAGGAGATGACAGCGGTCGATTGGCTCGCCTCCCAGCGTTCGAGTCACTGCGCCATTGGACGTAATCAGAGGCGTATCCGCTCGCAGGCCCAGGCCCAGAAGGAGCGGAGTGGCATAGGCTGCGCGCCGGCCTGTGGCGATGGCCAGTGTGATTCCGGCTTTCTGGGCCGCGTTAAGGGCAGCAACTGTGCGTCGGCTGATCTCCCGGGCAAAGGTCGGCAGCAAGGTTCCATCCATATCGATTGCTACCAGGCGAACGGGGGCGTACATGAGTTTAGTTTACCGGGCGAAGTGAGGCTGGAAGTGTGCAGCAAAAGTGCGGCGATTTATCTTTTGAGGAATGAAGCAGCTGGAGCAACTTTGCCCGGGGATACCAGGTTCGCAAGATAGCGGGGGAATCGCTGAGGGCGTGCTTCATTACGCAAACTGCGAATTAATGACAGAATCATGACGAAATCAAGCATTTTTCGCATACATTTTACACATACTTTTTTGAACATTATCTTTTATAATCAATCACTTAGACCATAATTTTGGCGAATCGTAGGCGAAACATCCCCCCGGGGGGGTGGGGGTGGCTGAACGCCCACGGCTTATGCGCGGGAATCGGTTCGCGGAGTGTTCGTCTCATGAGTTTCTCTATTT
The DNA here is from genome assembly GCA_963839225.1 of uncultured Acidobacteriaceae bacterium. Classification (GTDB taxonomy): domain Bacteria; phylum Acidobacteriota; class Terriglobia; order Terriglobales; family Acidobacteriaceae; genus Telmatobacter. The sequence goes on along the minus strand of CAWIVA010000061.1, from coordinate 92,306 downwards.
CGATTGTGCGCCTGAGGATGGTAATTATCTGCAAACGACTTTAATCGTCATCGTCCTTGGTGCTTTTCTTTGAGCGGACCTTCAGCATTGCGGGGACGGGGGCATCGCCCATGGCGTCTTTCCATAGAATCGCGTTTAGCTTTTGCGCGTCGGCATGATCGGCATGGCGGAAATCCATCTTGAGGCTTTCCTTGGCTCCGGGAGCCGATTTTGCATTCGCTTTGTAGATCAGGCCGTTGTCGCGGTTGGAGTAGTCGGCATTGTACGGCGGCTGGTCGCCGGGGCCGGTGAAAAGGGTGGAGATGAGCGGGCTGAAAGCGTCGTTGTTATTCATGGGCGGCAGGCCGAGCAGCGACTCCATGGTGCGGACGACACTGACGGTGGAATAGAAGCGGCTTTCGACGAAGGGTCCGCCATCTGCAGCGCGCGGGGAGTACTTGCTGACGACCAGAGCGATGCTGCGGTGCGCATCTACATGATCGCCGCCGTCCTGCGCATCGTCTTCAAGGATGAAGAAGGCAGTCGAATCCCAGAAGGGCGAGTGGGAGACGGCTTCGACCGCGCGACCGACGGCCAGGTCGTTATCGGCCACCGAGGACTTGGGCGTGGGTCCGCCAGGACGGGTGCCCGCGGTGTGGTCGTTGCCCAGCCGCAGGAGGATGAAGTTGGGCATGGTGTCTCTGCCCTGCTCCTCGTCCGCGATCCATCCCTTCAAATGCCGCAGGAATACTTCCACCCTCACCTGGTCGGGAACGGCCAGGTTAAAGTCCGGCGCCTCGGGGGCAAAGTGGCCCACCAGCTCCGGCTTGGTGGGGACATTGGCGGCGATGAGTGGGATGGGCCACGCCCACTTGTTCGCTCCGCCGCCCCACTCGGCAGGTAGCTGCTCGCCGGGCGCGATGGCCTCGCGGGAGCAGTCGCGGCCCTGCATCAACGGTCCCATCTGCGGATCGGAGACGCGCGGTTCGTTGCAAAACGTGGTGGAGATGTATTCGCCAAAGTGGTAGTAGCTTTTGCCGTGGGCGGCCAGGTTGCCCCACAGATAGCCGCTGGCCGGCTCATTCACGTCGGGAATTTTTTGCAGCAGCGGATAGCCCAGGGCCACGGCGCCTTCGTAGTCGTAGGTCCTCTGGCTGCCGCGATAGTTCTGCTGCCAGGTCTTCTCAAGATAGTCCGTGCCGATGGCCGCGGTGGACCAGACGTGGCCGTCGCCGGAGACTTCGCCGGAGTCGAAGAATTTATCGAGCACGCCGAACTGGAGAGCGAGCTTATGTTCGTTGGGTGTGATCGTCTGGCCGTACATGGTCAGGCTGGGGTCGCCGTTGCCCACCGGCTTTCCATCCTGCTTGAGGTCGCCGAGTATCTGATCGTAGGTGCGGTTCTCCTTGATGATGTAGATGATGTGCTTGATGCGGTTCTCGGCGCCGTTGGCGAAGGCGATTTTTTCCTCTGCTGCTTTCATGCGGTTCGACTCGATTGCAACTGAAGTCCATTGGGGCAGATTCTCGGCAATCTCCGACTCATCGAGCGTAGCCAGGGAACCATAGAGCAGCGTGCCTATATACGTGGTAGCCCGTTGAAACTTGCGCTTTTTCAACTCTTCAGTCTGCCGCTGGGGGAAGTTGTTGGGGCCCGTTCCCTTACCTTTGTCCGTGGCTACATAGAGCCTTCCGCCGGATTCCGAAGGAATGAAGGCCATGGAGATGGGCATCCACTCGGTGGGGACGAAGCCGATGGGTTCGACCATGCCCTGCTTGGCCGCTTTCGCGGTCAGTTGCCTGGTATCGATGACGGCGACGGCATCGCTGGCCATATTCGCCACGTAAAGGCGGCTGCCATCCGCGTTGAGGGCCAGCGCCACGGGCTCTGCGCCGAAATAACTTTGCGCAGGCAGGCGGGTATCGAAGTAACCCTTCACAGCAAACTGTCCCGCAGACACATTTACTGCGGCTACGGCATCGCGGTTGGCGAGGGCGACGTAGAGAGTTTTTTCATCGGGTGAAAACTCGAGCGCGCACGGATGCGTTCCAGGGGCCACGGCGCTGGGTGGCTTGAGCAGAGCGAGTTTGCGCGCTATCACTCCTTTGGCCAGATTGAGTTCTACGACTTCCGAAGCATTCCACAGTGCTGCGAAGGCTCGCTCGCCGTCTTTTGTAACCGCCAGGGCAACAGGATAGGTCCCGGGCACGGCATCGCTCTCAGAGAGATCGAAGCGCTGCTCAATTGCGCCGCTGACTGGGTCGAGCAAGAGAACGTCATCTGAGAGATTATTGGCGACCAGCAGTTTTTCCGCGCCTGCCGCACCAACGACGGCGATCGCCGCCGGAAACGGAATTCCCTTATCGCCATCCGTCTCGCCGATCAGCCTCGTCTTCCGTCCTGGGGCTAGCTGCTGGAGGGGCAGCGGGATGAAGCGCTGGGGCGCGATTTTGCCCGCCGCGAAGCTATAAACGATGATGCCGTTTCCGGTTTTGTCTTTGCCGTCGCCGAGCGGATTGGAGGTTGAGCCCATGGTCGCGTAAATGCGGGCGCCGTCGCGACTGAAGGCCAGCCCGGAGTAGAGCGTCTGTTTGGCTGCCTGCGCCAGAGTGCGCGCGTCAGGATAATCAGCGAGTGCGGCGGTTTGCGTATCCAGCACGGCAAGCGACTGCTCGTACTGCGACTCGAAGGTGCCGTAGCCTGCGTTTACGGTGACGACGTAACGCCGGTCCGGCGAGACAGCCATGGTGATGGGCAGGCTGTTCGAGCGCTGCGGCGCCCCGGGAACTTCGCCGATGAGCTGTTTGCCGGTGGGCAGGTCCACCGTTTGTGCGGCAATGAAACCCGTTCCGAGGAGGAAGACCAGACTGGTTGCCGTGAGCAAAACCTTCGTATGCATGGCAAAACTTTAGCAAAAATCATGTTGTTCATGCTTAACGGATCCGTTAAACGAGCAGGGCCTGCTTCTGCGCGGGGCGCTAAGCCTGCAATAATCATGGGTATGTTTACCGTAGTTACAGCAGAGAAGCTTTGGGATGGGACCGTCATGCTCGCTCATCCTGTGGTGGCGATTGAGAATGGGCGGATCGCTTCGATTTCAACACGCGCAGCAGACGAGGTTCCGGGAAAGCCTCGCGTTCTGGACTTTCCCGGCGCTACGCTCGCCCCCGCGTTTTTTGACGTGCACATTCACGGGGCTGCCGGCCACGACGTGATGGAGGCTACGCCGGAAGCGATGAATGCAATCTGCAGCCTCCTGGCTTCACACGGAACGGGCAGTTTTCTTGCGACTACGGTTACAGCGCCCATGGATGCGACGCTGCGTTCGCTCTCTGGGCTGGCGAAGCTGCTGGCTGCGCCGCCGGCTGAAAAGCAGGCGCGACCGCTGGGGATTCATCTGGAAGGGCCGTTTCTTTCGCACGCCAAGCGCGGCGTTCATCCGCCGGAAAGCCTGCTGGCGCCGGATATTGCCGTCTTTGACCGGCTCTTTGAAGCCGCCGAGGGACGGGTGCGCCTGATGACCCTGGCGCCGGAGTTGCCGGGCGCGCCGGAGCTGGCTGCGCACGCTGCCTCGCGTGGAGTTCGCATCACGATGGGGCACTCGAATGCCACCGCGGCCGAGACTCGCGCATTGATTGCCGCGGGGGCCGTGAGCGCAACGCATACTTTTAACGCCATGCGGCCCCTGGACCACCGCGAACCGGGTATTCTGGGTACAGTACTCACCGACGATACGGTTTTTGCGGATCTGATCTGCGACGGCGTCCATGTCGCTGCGGAGATTGTCAAGCTGTGGTGGCGAGCCAAGGGAATGGAGGCGCCATTCTGATTACCGACGCGCTTAGCGCCACCGGAATGCCGGAGGGCGAGTATGAACTGGGGGGAATGGCGGTGACGGTGGCCAACGGCAGGGCTACGGCGAATGGAGTCCTGGCCGGCAGCGTGCTGACCCTGGACCGGGCGCTCGAGAATTTTGTGCGGTTCACGGGAGCAACCGTGGAACAGGGGTTGCGATTGCTGACCGCAAACCCGGCCGCTATGACCGGACTCGGGCCTCCGGCAGGCTCAGTGGCCGTGGGGCAGGAAGCCAATCTGGTTGCCGTGGATGGGGCGGGGAAGATGGTTGCGGCAATGCAGGGCGGGCAGTTGGTGAGCAGATAGTTTTTGAAGATAGAAGGAGCAAGAAAAGAATGGCTGTTGTTTTAGGAATAGATGGCGGAGGAACTCGGACGCGCGTCTCGATCGTTGACGGCGGGCGGATTTTGGCCCATGCGGAAAACGGTTCGATCAAACGGCTGCGGGTGGGCGAAGAGGTTGCGGAAGAAAACCTGCGCGCGCTGCTCAAGGATGTGTATGCGCAGGCCGGAGTGAGCGGCGTGCGGGCAGCCACAGCGGGCGTAGCCAGCGCCACGATGCCGGGAGTGAAAGAGTGGATCACGGCAGTTTTTCAGGAATTTCACGTTGAGCGGTCAGAGGTGGTGGGCGACGAGGTGATCGCGCTGGATGCGGCTTTCCGCGGGGGCCCGGGAATTTTGCAGATTGCAGGAACCGGCTCGAATACCATTGGCCGCGCGCCGGATGGCAGCCGGGAGTGTGCGGGGGGATGGAGTTCGCGGCTGGGCGATGAAGGCTCCGGCTACTGGATCGGGGTAAATAGCATACGCAGGGCGCTGCATGCCCATGACCGCGAAGAGCCAACACAAATTCTCAAAAGAGTGGGCGAGATTTGGGGAACGCCCACCATCGACGACCTGGTGAATCTGGGCGACAGCACGCCCGGTCCGGACTTTGCGGCACTGGCGCCGGCCATCAATGAACTGGCGGAGGCCGGGGATGCGGTGGCTATTGGAGTGTTGCAGCAGGCGGCGGCAGACCTGGTTGCGTTTGTACTGTTGGTTCGGGAGAAACTGCGCCGCAAGCACGGGATTACGGTTGAAGTACCAGTGGCCTGGACCGGCGGCGTAGTGGAGAAGATGACGCTGGTGCGCGAGGCTTTCTTCGCCGGCCTGCATGCCGCTGCGCCCCAGATGCCGGTGGCATCGGAGCCGGCAGTATCCCTGGACGGCGCTTTGTGGCGGGCGAAACGGCTGGCAGACTCCATTTGACCGCCGCGGCTCCGAGCTGCAAGAACACTGCTGGATGTGTTATACGTTTCCCAATGACCACCCGTAATGTTTTTCTTGCCTCCGTTCTTGCCCTGCCCGCCCTGGCCGCAACCTTGGCACACCCACAGATGCTTGCTCCTGCGCCGCCCATGGGGTGGAACAGCTGGGACGCATATGGACTAACCATCGGCGAAGATGATTACAAGGCCAATGCCGCTGTTTTGGCTGGATTGGTGCAGTATGGGTGGCGGTATGCGGTGATCGACGAGGGGTGGTATATGCAAAATCCCTCAGGCGAGCACCTGGAGCAGCGGAAATATGTGTGGGATGCGAACGGCATCCTGATACCAGCCGAAAACCGCTTTCCGTCTTCGGCCAATGGAGCAGGATTCAAGCCGCTGGCCGACTGGGTTCATCAGCAGGGATTGAAGTTCGGCATCCATATTGTGCGTGGAATTCCACGCCAGGTGGTCAAGGCAAATCTGCCCATCGCGGGATCGAGCTTTCATGCCGAGGACGCCGCCGACCAGACGGAGACCTGCCCTTGGGACGACGGTAACTACGGCGTAAAGGATAATGCCGCCGGGCAGGCTTATTACGATTCCATGCTGAAGCTATACGCCGGCTGGGGATTGGACTTCATAAAGGTGGACTGCATCAGCGACCGTCCATTCCGCCCTTCGGAAATTCGGCAGATTTCCAATGCGATCAAGAAAACCGGACGGCAGATTGTGCTGAGTCTTTCGCCGGGACCGACGGCTCTGGAAAATGCGGCATTCGTGGAGAAGTATGCGCAGATGTGGCGCATCACCGACGATCACTGGGACGTCTGGACCGTCCAGCATAAACCTGGAGATGAGGAATTTCCCTTCGGCGTGCGGGAGGAATTCGACCGGCTGGCGAGGTGGGAGGTTTATGCGAAACCGGGCGGCTGGCCGGACGCGGATATGCTGCCCTGGGGATGGCTGGGGCCGCATCCCGGCATGGGCGAGGCAAGGCAGTCGCGGCTGACGCACGATGAGCAGCGGACGGAATTTACGCTGTGGGCCATTGCGCGCTCGCCGCTGATTCTGGGAGCGAACCTGACCAGGCTGGATGATTTCACCCGCTCGCTGATTACCAACCAATTAGTGCTTGAAATGAACCAGAACATTACTTATAGCCGTCAGGTGGATGTGGCGAAACTGCCAGGCTTTGAAAACGCCCGCGTGTGGCGCGGAACAATCAATGAGCCGGGGGCGAGGGCTTACCGCGAGTATTTTGCTTTTTTCAATCTCGACGACAAGCCGATTACGCTGCGCACCACCTGGGAAAAGCTCGGCCTGGATGGAAAGAAACATGTGGCTGAGAATGTGTGGACTGAAGCGGACGGCAAGGAATCGAAGGAGATTGGAATGACCTTACCGGCTCACGGAAGCGCGCTTTACGAGATCAGATAAACGGGACTTAACCAACTCTGTAACCCCGGGGTCTCATCTTGAACCCGATGCGGTTGGTTGTGCGAAACTGTACTGCAGGCAGGTGAGTCCAGTTTGGGGCTCTGGCCGGGGGAATCGTTCGATGCCTCTGCTGCGTTCCGCCTTCATCGCTCTCTCTCGCAATCGACTTCTACGCCGTTTTGTCGAACGCTCCCGGATGGGCGGGCGGCTGAGTTCGCGTTTTGTGGCAGGAATGGAGATTGAAGACGCCTTGCGCGTGGCAGAGGCGGTGAACCAGCAGGGCATGGCCGTGAGCCTGGACTCGCTGGGCGAGAGCGTGACTTCAGAGGCGGAGGCGCACCGGGCCGCCGAGATCTACCATCAACTGCTGGACTCGATTGAGGCGCGAAAGCTCAATGCGAATATCAGCGTGAAGCTGACGCAGATGGGGTTGGAGCACTCAGCCGGGCTGGCCGAGACGATTGTTGAGAGTCTCGCCCGGCATGCGGCAGCGTCGGGCAATTTTGTCCGCATTGACATGGAGGACTCGCGGCTGACGCAGATCACTCTCGATATTGTCCGGCGTATCCATGCGCATGCTGAGCTGCGCGGAGCAATCGGAATCGTGATCCAGAGCTATCTTTACCGTTCGCAGGCGGACGTGGAACAGTTGCTGGCGGAAGGCATTCGAGTGCGGCTCTGCAAGGGGGCCTATAAGGAACCGGCCGAGGTGGCCTATCCGCGCAAGGCCGACGTGGATGCAAACTTTTTCCGCCTGAGCCGGATGCTGCTTTCGAGCCCGATCTATCACGGCCTGGCTACCCACGACGAGGCCATGATTGATGCCGCCAAAGCGTTTTCCCTTCAAAATGGAATCGACCCCGGCCGGTTTGAGTTTCAAATGTTATTTGGAGTGCGACGTGACTTGCAGCGCAGGCTGGTTCGCGAGGGCTACAACGTTCGCGTCTATGTACCTTTTGGCCGCGAGTGGTACCCCTACTTTATGCGGAGGCTGGCGGAGCGGCCTGCGAATGTGATTTTCCTGGCCAGGAATTACTTCCGTTCTTAGAGCGTGCGCGAGTCCCAATCTTAAACGTCGGCCGGTGCCTGGACGCGGTGCTTCTTATGCTTGGTTGCTCTTTTTTGATCTGTCCATTGTCTTCGAATTCAACTGCCCAAATCGTCGCTTGATCGAACCGTACAACCTAACCATCCTTCATTATTTTTCGCATGGCGGAAGCCTGCAAGCGTTGAGCCCTCTCCCTGCTAACTCGACGATTGCCCTGACCAAAGTGGGAGAGGTGTTGAGCGATTCGGGGCGCTCAAGGCGGATGCCGAGGTTGGCAGCGTAGCCGCGAAAGAGAATGTCCACGTCATAGAGAATCTCAACATGGTCGCAGAGAAAGCCAATGGGCTGGAGGAGCAGCGTCTTTAGGCCGGAGGCGGCGAGAGTGTCGAGTGTCTGCTCGACGGTCGGACCCATCCACGGGCCTCCGCTTGCGCCCTGGCTCTGGAAGGCGAAATACCAGCGCGGGATTTCGGGCACGCGCTCGGCGACTAAAGTCGGCGGTGTGCCTGGCCTCATCGGCGTAAGGGTCGGCGCGGCCTGATCCAGTGCTTCATTCGGGCTGAACCGTGCGAGTAGGGAACGCTGTGCGCAGTGAAAAGTACGGGAACCGGCGCGCCGGCTTCTGCGCCCAGTTTGCTCAGGCCGGGCGGAGCCGCTCGGCAAAGGCTTCGGCGAGCAGCGGATGCTGCGCCCAGCCTTCAGTAAAGTCGATGCGCAGGCCGGCGGATTCAGCTTCAACGGCGCGGCGGTAGAGGCCTACGCTGGTGCGCGAGTTTTGCGGGGCCAGGCAGAGGACCGCTGCCTCTTCGACGCCATCGGCGCGCATCTGGCGCACTACGTCTGCGATATATGGCCGCCAGTTGCGCATGGCGACGTAGACGCGAACGGGCTGGCCTTGCGCGGCTAAGCTGGCTTCCACCAGGCGGGCCTGCTCGAGAGTGATTTCAGTGAGCGGGCTGCGGCCGATGAGGGCGTAGCGGTGCTGAATCTCCTCGACGACGGCTTGCGGAAGCGGGCGGCCGCTGGCCACATTGAGCAGGTACTCGGGAATCTGCTCGATGGTTTCGGGGGTTCCGTGGGCGAGGAGGAGGACGGCTTGTTTAGGCATTGGCTTGCTCCGGAGAATGGGGCTATCGGCTTTTGTGATGCCCAATCCGTTTCGCAAAAAACGCGAAATGGATTGGGCACCCTGGCATTTGAGGTCGATCAGGTATTCAAACGAAACGCGACCATGCGGACTACGGCCTGAACGTTTTCAACCGGCGTGTTGGGGACGATGCCGTGGCCGAGATTGAAGATGTGACCGGGGCGTCCTCCGGCGGCGCGAAGAATTTCCTTTACTCGCAGTTCGATAACTTCAAGGGGCGCGAAGAGCGTGATGGGGTCAAGATTGCCCTGCACCGCGTGGCCGTGGCCGACGGCGCGCCAGCCTGCATCAAGGGGTTGACGCCAATCGAGGCCGATTACATCTGCGCCGGTGGCGGCCATCTCGCTGAGCAGGCCCGCGGTCTCCACACCGAAGTAAATGACCGGCACGCCCATCTGCTGCACGGAACGCACCAGGCGCTTGGAGGCCTCGAAGGCATACTCGCGATAGTCGGCGAGGCCGAGCGATCCTACCCAGCTGTCGAAGATCTGGATGACGTCCGCTCCGGCCTGGATCTGGAGACGGCAGTACTCTTCCAGCACCTTGACGAGTTTGTCCAGAAGGCTGCGCCACGCAGCGGTGTCACCGTACATCATCTGCTTGGTGTGGATGTAATTTTTTGAGCCGCCGCCCTCGATCATGTAACTGGCCAGCGTGTAGGGCGCGCCGCAGAAGCCGATGATGCCGAGGCGGTCGCGGAAATGCGCAGCCACTTTCTGGATGGCGCGGGCCACATAGGCCAGATCGTCGGCGCGGTCGGTACGCAGGGCGCGAACGTCCTCGGCGGTGCGCAGGGGATGATGCACAACCGGGCCCTCGCCGGCCTGGAATTCAAAGTCGAGGCCCATGGGCTCAAGAGGCAGCAGCAGGTCGGCAAAGATGATGGCGGCGTCGACGCCGAGTTTTTCAGCGGCGGTGATGGTGACCTCGGAGGCCAGGTCGGGCTGCTTGCAGATTTCGACCAGCGTGTGGTGCTTGCGGACGTCGCGGTACTCCTGCATGTAGCGGCCGGCCTGGCGCAGAAACCAGACCGGGGTGCGATCGACCGGCCGGCGCAGGCAGGCGCGGACGAAACGGCTGCCGTCAAGAATGGTATCGGTGACGATCTCCGCGGCAGGTTTTTGTTTGCTTGCTTCCATATACTGTCGATTTTACCGGGTCGCGATCGACTATTTTGTCTTGACTTGGATGACTCGCACTTCGGGGTAAGCTCCGTCCCAATCGGGAGAGACCGCGTCGAAGATGAGGCGGAAGTCGTGCTCGCCGCCGGGGGTGAGGGGGGCGGCGGAGACCGGCTCCAAATCAACGTAGGGCTCGCGCATGCGGATGAGCTTGAGCGGCAGAGTCTCGTTCTGCGCCACTTCATGGGCTCCATCGCGGAAGAGCACCTGCACGGTGACCCCGGTTACGGTTCGGGCGCCGGTGTTGGCGATATGTCCGTCAAGGTAGGTCACCTTGCCGCCGGCCAGGTTGGAAGACTCGCTCATGGCGAGCGCGGTGATGGGCAGGCTTTGGGCGTAGGGGTCTGGGGTCGCGGATATGGGTGTTACTTTTGGGGCACGCTTGGGGTGCTCGAAAACCAGCACCAGGACGACCACAGCGACGAGTACCGCAGCGGCAGCCACGGCCAGCGGGAGCCAGTTGCGTTCCTCCGTCCGGGCGGGCGGGGCGAGATTGAATTCGGGTCCAGTGCTCACGAGCGAAATTCTACACCTGTTACCGAAGGTATACCCTGGCATCCCCCATCTCTGTGGATCGGGTTACGCTTTCTTGGTATTGGCCGATAGGATATGCAGTGTCATAATTCCGCTGGAATCAGGATTTTGTTCAGTACCCCAGCGGGCATGCGGCGTCTAAGAATTCAAATGCCCATGGAACCGGTAACGGACTTCGAACGTAATTCTCGCCAAAAGGCAGAGAAAGGCAGGCGCACAGTGCAAACTTCTCTCCAATCCTCGCCCGCTTCCCTGCCCGAACTGACCGCTGTGCTCGCGAACTCTCGGCAGCAGGGCGACCTTGCCTACCAGGCCTGGACCATCGCGGCCATGCTGGTATTGCTGTGCAGCCTGTGGGTTTTCTAATTGCCGGCTGTACTGAAACGATACAGCCTCCTGAAAATTCAAATCACCCGAAGCGCGCACGTTCGATGCTCTGACGCAGATCTTCGCCCACCATATTGACAGGGATACACATCTCGGCCAAACGAGATCTCATGCGGTCGCCAATGCGGTCGCCCAGCGTATCTTCGCTTTTGACAGGCTTCCTACCTTCCGCATCGGCCCTGAAGCCTGCGCCGGCGGGCAGATCAGGATAGTTGGTGGTGACGATGGTGGTCAGTTTGTCGTTATAGCGGGTATTGAGGATGAGCGCAACTGTATCCCAAACCCACTCGTTGGGCTTCTGCGCGCCCAGATCGTCGAGCACTAACACTTCAGAGGCAAAGACGGGCTTCAGCAGTTCGAGTTCCGTGGTTTGGACCTGCGGATTGTAGCTGTTCTGGATGCTCTTGAGCAGTTCGCGGTAGTCGCAGAAGAGCCCCTTCACACTGTGCTCCTGGACCAGGCGGTGCAACACCCCGACGGCAAGGTGGGTTTTGCCCACGCCAAGGGTGCCGGTAAAGATGAGTCCTTTGCCGGCGGTAGTGGCCGGGTATTCCTCCACAAACCGGCGGGCATTCAGAGAGCGCATCCCGAGAGAAGGGTTGGCGCCGGAACGCAGGATCGAAATGTATCCAGCGCGCAGTTCCGGTAACGCTCGGGAATATGTGCGGCGGCCAGGCGGCGCTCTTCACGAACCATCTCCTGGCACTCGCAGGCGCGGGAGACCCATTTGCCCCGAAGCGTTGACCACGCGAACCAGCCCGACTCCATCGCAGATTGAGCAAACACTCATAGGTTCAAGCCTAGCGCAAGCGGCGTGGGCGCGCTGCGGTGCAGGGTCCGGTCGCAATTGTGGAAAAAGCGCAGTGAGGCTGCGGCGGGATTCCTTACAATCGGAACCGCGCGCGGGTTTGGCATTTTTTTGTTCCGCAAGTGTCCGCTCGCTCAGGAAATGGAGATCTCCCAGTGAATCGAAACATTTTTCGTACTGCATTTACGGCCGCGGTCATCGCCGCCCTGCTTTTCCCATGCCGGCTAACTCAGGAGCCGATAAGCAAGCCGGAAACCATGGCGCCGGCTCGCGCCAACAAACAAACCGGTGGCCCCACCCTGACCGAGGCTCAGAAGGCAACAGGCGCGCGAGGACCGGCTGAAGACCGACTGGCCCTTGCTGGGCAAGTTTAAGGAGGCGACTTGGCGCTCGGAGCGCCGGCCGCGGGCGAAAACCGCGTGGTCTTCATGGGCGACTCAATCACCCAAGGCTGGCATCTGGACGAATCGTTTCCCGGCAAGCCTTACGTGAACCGCGGCATCAGCGGCCAGACTTCGCCACAGATGGTGCTGCGCTTCCGCCAGGACGTGATCGACCTGAAGCCAAAGGTGGTGGTCATCCTCGCCGGAACCAACGACATCGCCGAGAATACCGGGCCGATGACGCTACAGGAGTCAGAGGGTAACCTGATGACGATGGCCGAGCTGGCGACGGCCAACCATATTCGCGTAGTGCTCTGCTCGGTGCTGCCGGCCTTCGATTTTCCCTGGACGCCGGGAAAGGCGCCGGCGCAGAAGATCGACGCGCTGAACACATGGATCAAGGCTTATGCGGCGGAAAAGGGCTACGTCTATGTTGACTTTCACACGGCAATGATGGACGAGCGCGATGGCCTGCCGAAAAAGCTGAGCGAGGACGGTGTGCATCCCAACCCGGCTGGCTACGCGATCATGGCGCCGCTGGCGGAGGCGGGGATTGAGAAGGCGCTGGCGCAGTAAAGACAGGGGTTAGGGGTTAGGGGTTAGGGATTAGGGGTTAGCAGTGCTACCGCAGAGAGCATTTGGGATGGTGTCGCAGCGAAGTGTCTGGGCGGGAATCGGCCTCTTGGTCTTGACTGTGGCGGGAATGGCTAGCGTTTATCAGCTCCTCTTTTCGCTTTGGATGACCGCATACCCATTTGCCGACATCGATTTCTGGCGCCCGCATTTTTATTTTCGGCTGGCGCAAACGGTGTTGATTGGAGTGTTCTGGACCGGTCTCGCGGTGTGGAAATATCGGAACAGGAGAAGAAGCTGATTCGCTGGCCTAAGCTGGGCCGCAATTGCTAAACCGCCTGAATCCCCATACAATAAGAGAATTGCAGGAAAGGTTTGTCCACAGAGATGCCCAAGGAAAAGATTCATCCCAACTATGCCGCGGTCCACGTTAAGTGCGCCTGCGGAAACCACTTTGAGACACGGTCGACCCATAAGGGTGACATTCACGTGGAAATTTGCTCGAACTGCCACCCGTTCTTTACCGGCAAGCAGCGCCTGGTGGATACAGCGGGCCGCGTGGAGCGGTTCCGCCGCAAATATGCCAAGTCCGACGCAGCTACGGCAGCCAAGTAAACGGCGCAACAGCCGCGGCCAGATACGATTGGGCCTCCGCTGTGGCGGAGGCCCAACTTCGTTCAGGGCTCAAAACACAGCGGTTCAAAGGAAATCATGGCTGGCAAGGGCTTTACCGTAAAGAAGAACTGGGACAATCCCACAGAGCACCAGATGCCCGAGAACGCGCGGGTACCGGCTGAGGTTCGTCTCGGAACTGTCTTGGTGACTCCGGCGACGGTGCTGGCGCCTATGGCCGGGGTTACGGATACGGTCTTCCGGCGCTTCATTCGCCATGCCAGTATGTTCACGACCGCTGCCGACAGTGAATCCCACCCTGGCCGCAACAACAAAGACGCGGCGACGGTGGGGCACTCGTCTGTCAGGGAATCGATCGACGATGCCGTGACCAATGCGCAATCCGGCTGCGGGCTGCTGATGACCGAGTTCACTTCAGCCGACGGCCTCTCACGGATGCGGGAGTCGAAGCGGCGGCGCTATCTGACGTTTTATGACGACGAGCACCCCATCGGAGCGCAGCTCTTCGGATCGAATGCGGAGACGCTGGCCGACGCCGCGCGGATTGTGGAAGAAACGGGCTTCGATACAGTGGACCTGAACCTCGGCTGCCCGGCCAAGCGGGTGGTGGGCTGCAACGGCGGATCGGGGCTGCTGCGCGACCTCCCCAGGATCGGCGAGATTTTTCGCGCCATCCGCAAGGCCGTAACGATTCCCTTCACCGTCAAGTTCCGCATGGGCTGGAACGACAATCAGATTGTATGCGTGGAGTTGGCGCGGATGGCGGAGGCTGAGGGGCTGGCAGCAGTGGCGCTCCATGCTCGGACGCGTGAGCAGGGATACAGCGGCCAGGCGCAATGGCAGTGGATTGCCGCAATCAAGCAGGCGGTGAAAATTCCGGTCATCGGCAACGGCGACGTTCGCACGCCGGAGGACGCGGCGGCCATGATCGCTTTCACGGGATGCGACGCGGTTATGATCGGTCGCGCCGCGCCGGCCAATCCGTGGATCTTCCGCCAGATTGCCCAGTACACTGCCACAGGAAGCTACGAGCGGCCCACGGACGAAGACCGCTACCGGATGATTCGCGCCTATTTCCAAATGCTGCTGGACGAGGCTGAAGCCACCAGGGATCTGCCCCGCGCCGAGCGCATGGGCGAGACGGCCGGCAAGATGAAGCAGTTTGCCACCTGGTTCACTCACGGCGTGCCGGGCGGCGCCAAGCTGCGCGCGGCCATTTACCAGGCACACACCGGAGCGGATGTGCTGGCCCAGGTTGAGCTGTTCTTTCGTGCTCGGCTTGATGCTGCTGACTTCGGTTCCGAACCGGCTTCAGAAAGCGAGCCGCAATCCTTCCCTGAAGCCTCGCTTATCTGCGATTAGATGCAGTTCAGCCGTGCGCTTCAAATCAGGCAACGCATGGTCTGACATAGATCTCATAGAATATAGCTGGTAGAGTTACCTGCGTTAATATAGCCCCAATACTCGACTTTCAAAGCTATATAAATCCTCTGATAACTCCCATAAGCTGTTCTTACATACCACCGTTCGTACTTCTATGCCCTTAACTTCGCAATGGTAACTTCGTAGTTTTTCCTGCTCTTTTTGCGTCATTGACCTCAATCATTGGTGCGGTTATACTTCCTACGACTTCCAGCCTCACAAATTCTCGGATGTTTGCGATGCAGGCAGGCATGCGGAATGTCGTATGAGCCGTGTTTTAACGATCACACAGCCAGAGATAGGTGATCTAACTCACCTGCTCACAGGAGAGTTCCGCCATGCCATTACTCTTTCTACCCGTTTCTTGCCCGATTTCCAGCCTGGTTTCCCTTCCTGCCTTTTGTCGTCGGCTCAGGCAGGCAGCCAAATACCTTGTGCTCGTTGCGCTGGTTGGAGCGATGTGGAATGCCGGTCATGCGCAGCAGCCGTTGCAGATATTGCAGCATCACGTCCGTCCCGTTGTCTCCAACGGACAGGCGGCGCTGGTGGGTCCGATGCCAGCCACAAAGCAAATGAGTCTGTCCATCGTGATGCCGTTGCGCAACCAGGACAAACTAGCCAGCCTGCTGAGCGGCCTCTATGACCCCGCCAGCCCCGAATACCACAAATTTCTCAGCGTAGATCAGTTTACAGAGCAGTTCGGGCCCACGGCAGAGGACTATCGGGCTGTGGTCGACTTTGTACATGCCAAAGGCTTTTCGGTATCCGACGCTCCCAGAAATCGGATGCTAGTCAAGATCACCGGCTCGGTTGGGCAAATCAACAGAGCCTTTAACGTGAGTATGAATACTTATCAGGATCCCGCCGGGAAGCGCACTTTCTTTTCGCCCGATCGTGAACCCTCGCTGGACCTGAGCGTAACGGTAGCGCACATTGCCGGAATGAACAATTACTCCTTGCCAGAGCCTGCTGTGTTGAAAACCTCTGCGGAGCAAGCAATTGCAAACGTCAACGGGTCAGGGCCCGGCGGTTCTTACCTCGGCAGCGACATGCGGGCAGCCTATTACGGCGGCACTACACTTACCGGCATCGGCCAGGCTGTGGGATTGTTTGAGTTCTACGGCTATAACATGAGCGATGTGAATTCGACCTTCAGCAACGCCGGGCAAACCTACAGCGTTCCCATCAATAATGTGCTGCTGGACGGCGCTACCGGGGGGTCCGACGGAGACGACGGCGAACAGGTGCTGGACATTGTGCAGGCCATCGGCATGGCTCCTGGCCTGAGCCAGGTTCGCGTCTACATTGGAAACCCGGCAGACGGGCCGGACGATGCAAACATCTTCAACGCGATGGCTACAGAAAACATAGCCAAACAAATCGGCGTCTCCTGGAGTTGGATTCCTGACGACCCCGCCACAGACGATGTCTTCTTTGAAGAGTTCGCCGCACAGGGTCAAACTGTTTTTGTTGCGTCAGGAGACGATGGAGCCTTCGATGCGTCGGACAGTCCGTTTTTTTATCCGGGTGAAGATGCCTACATAACTGCTGTGGGCGGGACACATCTGACCACGACTGGCGCTGGCGGCGCCTGGGTTTCCGAGACAGCATGGAATTCCGGGGGACATGGAAGCGGCGGCGGCATCAGTCCCGATGGCATCCCGATTCCGAGCTGGCAGACTGGAGCGATCAACAGTTCGAATGGAGGCTCGTCGACCTTGCGAAATGTGCCGGATGTGGCCATGGAAGGCGACTTCGACAACTACCTCTGCGATATGGGCGACTGTGAAGGAGGCTGGGCGGGCACAAGCTTTGCGGCGCCGCGCTGGGCTGGCTTTATGGCGCTTGTGAATCAACAGGCAGTAGAAGCGGGTAATGCGCCCCAGGGCGGCATCGGCTCTATTAATTCGGCCATCTATACGATTGGTGAGGGATCCAATTACGGCAGCGACTTTCACGATATCGCCAGCGGGAATAACGATACTCAAAGTCAGCCGGTGTGGTACAGCGCCGTTACGGGTTACGACCTTGTGACGGGATGGGGAAGCGCAAACGGACAGAGCCTGATCAACGATCTGGCTGGTCCGCAGGTGCCGGGCTTCTGGCTCGAATCTACCTCGAGCTTGGTAAACGTCAACCCGGGCGGTTCCGGCACGACCACCATCAATGTGACCGATGCTGGCGGATTTACGGGCAACGTGACTCTTGCCGTGACCTCCGCACTGCCCAGCGGTGTCACCGCATCCTGGGGAACGAACCCCGCAAGCGAAACCAGCGTCCTGACACTCACAGCGACCAGCTCCGCTCCTGTTGGAACGACGAATCTGACCATTAGCGGCACCTCAGGCGACATCACCGAAACCACTACACTTACCGTCTCAGTCAATGTGCCGACCTTTGTTCTTACTGCAGCGCCGAGCAGCGTGGCCGTGAACCAAGGCAGCTACAACACATCCCTCATCTCAGTGACCCCAAAATATGGATTCGCAGGCAGTGTCAATCTCGCGGTTTCAGGCCTGCCTACCGGGGTGACCGCAACCTGGGCACGAACCCAACATCCGGAACCAGCGTATTAACTTTCACGGCTAGCAGTTCTGCCGCCGCTGGAACTGCGACGGTGACCGTCACCGGCACCTCCGGCGCCTTGACTGTAACCACAACCGTTACTTTGACCGTCCTTGTGCCGACATTCACGCTTAATAATTCAGGCAATGTAAGCCTGGGTCAAAACAGCAGTGGCGGAACCTGGATTTTCGTGTACGACGAAAATGGATTCAATAGCAGCGTAAATATGACCGTATCCGGCCTGCCTGCCGGCGTAACCGCTTCCTTTTCGCCGAACCCTGCATCCAACGAAAGTTACCTGATGCTGACGACAAGTAGCACCGCCGTCATCGGAACATCCACATTGACCGTCACCGGCACCTCCGGCAGCATAACGGCAACCACGACTTTCACCCTGACTGTAAATGCACCGAGCTTCACACTCAGTAATCCAGGGGGCTTGAACATCGGCCAAGGCAGCTCCGGCGAAAGCTTTCTAGAGATATACAGCCAAAATGGATTCAACGGCAGCGTGAATCTGACCGTATCCGGCCTTCCGGCCGGCGTAACCGCATCCTTCTCGCCGAATCCCACCACTAACTACAGTTACCTGACGCTGACGGCGAGCAGTTCCGCCACTCCCGGATCATATACGTTAACGATTACCGGCACCTCCGGCGCCTTGTCGGCAACCACAACGATGACCCTGGGGATTTATGCGCCAGGCTTCACGCTTTCAGCGTACAGCGTAAACATAGGCCAAGGCACCACAACGACGACCACCGTCTTCGTGAACGACCAGTATGGATTCAACGGCAATGTGAATTTAACCCTATCCGGCCTACCTACCGGGGTAACTGCATCTTTCTCTCCGAACCCCGCAAACTACTACAGCACGTTGACGCTGACGGCTAGCAATTCCGCCGTCATCGGATCATACACGTTGACCATCACCGGCACTTCCGGCACCCTGTCGGCAACCGCCACCATGACTTTGGGGGTTTATGCGCCCACCTTCACGCTCTCCGGCCCGGGCTATACGAGCGTCGGCCAAGGCAGCACCAGCACCGGTTACATCTATATGTACCCCGCATATGGATTTAACGGCAATGTGACCCTGACAGCATCCGGCCTTCCCAGTGGCACAACGATAGCCTTCTCGCCGAATCCCACTTCTTCCACATTCACCACGATGTTGATCGCGGCGAGCAGTTCCACTGCGCTCGGTTCATACAATGTGACCATCACCGGCGCCTGCGGCCCGCTAAAGGTAACTACCAGCCTTACATTGGTCGTCGACGCGCAAAGCTTCACGATCTACGATTCACCGAGTAATCTTGCGATACTTCAGGGCAACTCCAACACTACCGGTGTGGATGTGAACCCACAGAACGGCTTCAACGGCAACGTAAGCTTTGCTGTTTCGGGAATGCCCAGCGGCGTAACTGCAGACTTTGCTCCAAATCCCACTTCAACCGGTTCCAGCGTGCTGATGCTGATGACGAGCAGCACATCGCCTGCCGGAACTTATCCCTTAACCATCACCGCCACCTCCGGCAGCCTGACCGCAACCACGCCTCTTTCTCTGACGATCGACGCGCCGACCTTCGCGCTCGCTGATACGCCAGGCGACCTGGTCATAGACCAGGGCAACTCAGCCAATTCCACCGTCACGGTGATTCCATCTTATGGATTCGGCGGCAGCGTAGGCATGGCCGTGTCAGGCCTGCCCAGTGGCGTGAGCGCATCGTGGGGCACAAACCCCACCACCGGAAGCAGCGTGCTAACGTTGACAGCGAGCAGCTCGGCCACACCGGGAAAGACAACTGCGACCATCACCGGCACCTCCGGCGCACTGACCGCATCCACACCGCTTACCGTCACAGTGAGAGCCGTGCCTGCAGCAACCACGACAACGCTGGCGGTCACTTCGGCAGGCAGCCCGGTCACATCGGTTAGCTCTGGCAGCGCGGTGACGCTGACTGCGACGGTAGCTGCCGGCTCAACGGCGTTGACAGCCGGGCAGGTTAATTTCTGCGACGCAACGGCGACATACTGCGAGGACATTCATATTCTTGGTTCGGCGCAGTTGACGAGCGCAGGTACCGCGGTGCTGAAGTTTATTCCCGGAATTGGGAGCCATAGTTACAACGCAGTATTTGTTGGCACTTCAAGCAACAAGACAAGTGCCTCCACAGCGTCTCTTCTTCAGGTAACCGGCACCTTTGCTTCGACAAACACAATTACCCAGAGCGGCGTTGCCGGCAATTACACATTGACAGCAACAGTGGCCGGACAAGGTCCGTTGGCGCCAACGGGGACGGTGTCCTTTCTTGATACAACCAATGCAAACTCTTCTTTGGGAACCGCGGCTTTGGGAGGAGACCAGGTGGCTCTGAGCTGGCTGAACCCCGAGTCGCCCGCGACTGGCTCCGGTTCGATTTCCGTTGTAGCGGCGGACTTCAACGGGGATGGAATACCGGACCTGGCTGTTTCGAATTCTTATAGCAATACAGTTTCGATCCTGCTGGGCAACGGAGACGGAACATTTACTCCAAAGGCGAGTCCAACAACGGGCAGCTCGCCGAGGTCCATAGCGACAGCGGACTTCAACGGAGACGGCATACCGGACATTGCGGTGGCCAACGCATATAGCAATACAGTGACGATCTTGCTGGGCAACGGAGACGGAACATTTAAATCTGCCGCCAGTCCGCAAACTGGAAGCTTTCCGGTGTCCTTAGCGGTTGGAGACTTCAATGGAGACGGCATTCCGGACTTGGCCGTCGTAAATGGGGGAAGTAATACGGTAACAATTCTGCTGGGCAACGGGGACGGAACATTTACCCCAGCGGCAAGCCCGGTTACTGGCAGCTGGCCCACCGCAATAGTGACGGCTGACTTCAATGGGGACGGCATTCCAGATCTTGCAGTGGCGAACGAGCAAAGCGACACCTTGACGATTCTCTTGGGCAATGGAGATGGGACGTTTACGCCCAGCGAGGTGACTCCATCAACAGGTTACTATCCCGTCTCAATCGCTCTTGGAGACTTCAATGGCGACGGCTTCCCCGACCTTGCGGTGGCGAACGAAGATAGCGACACTGTGACGATTCTTCTGGGCAATGGAGATGGGACGTTTACAGAGAGCTGGGAAAATCCGGAAACAGGCCAATCGCCGCAGTCCATCGCTGTTGGTGACTTCAATGGGGACGGTAAGCCCGATCTTGCGGTAACAAACTATAACAGTAATACATTGACGGTTCTGCTGGGCAACGGGGACGGAACATTCAACAGTAATGCAGCGAGCCCATCAACAGGCACTGCTCCCTGGGGTGTTGCCGTAGCTGATTTCAACGGCGACGGGAAACCGGACATGGCCATTGCTAACTACTATGCCAGCTCGGTAACGATCCTTACCACTCAGTTGACGCAGACGGCAACCGCGACAGCAACCGGCATTTCGCCGGTGGGTTCGGGGATCCACTTAGTCGATGCGAGTTATCCCGGTGACAGCAACTATAACTCCAGTATCTCAACCACAACAGGGCTGACCGCGACCGGGCCGCCCGCGGCGCCGCTAACCTGGGCAACACCGGCGGCAATCACCTATGGAACAGCTCTGGGCGCAACACAGCTCGATGCCACTTCAACGGTAGCGGGAACCTATGTGTATACTCCGCCCGCGGGAACACTGCTCGGCGTCGGGACGCAGACGCTGTCAGTGCTCTTCACGCCCAACGACACAACAGACTATTCCTCCGCAACGGCTACCGTGACGCTGACAGTGAACCAGGCGACGCCGGCGATCACATGGGCAACGCCTGCGGCTATCGTCTACGGCACGCCGCTGAGCTCGACGCAACTCGATGCCACCTCAACGGTGGCCGGCAGGTTTACATACACTCCGCCGACGGGGACGGTGCTGGCTGGTGGAAATCAGACGCTAAAGGTGACGCTTACCCCGACCGATAGTGTGGATTACACGACAGCCACGGACAGCGTGACGCTCACTGTAAACCGCGCCACACCGACAGTCACGGTAACACCATCTTCGTACCAAGTCACTACGGCGCAGGCGTTGTCGGTCCCCGTGGCAGTCAGTGGAGGAGCCGGCAACCAGACAGCTACCGGTTCGGTAGTACTGAGCAGCGGCAGCTACACCTCACTGGCGGCGCCTCTGAGCAGCGGCAGCGCTACCATCAATATCCCCGCCGGGTCGTTGGCTGCGGGCAGTGATACGCTGAAGGCTGCCTACACCCCGGATTCCAACAGTTCATCAACTTATAACTCTGCAACAGGAACTTCTTCTGCAGTTACAGTTACTGCAGTAGCTGCGTCCACGCCCGCATTTATGCCTGCCCCCGGAACATACACCTCGATCCAGTCGGTGACCATTAGCGATGCAACGGCCGGCGCGACCATCTACTACACCACCAATGGAACTGCTCCGACGACTGCGTCAACGAAGTACACAGCCGCCGTCTCCGTTTCATCGACAGAAACACTGCAGGCGATTGCAACCGCCACCGGCTATTCAAACAGTGCCGTGGCATCTTCTGCATACACGATCAGCCTTCAGGTCGCAGCACCCATCTTCTCGCCTGCCGCCGGCACGTACGCATCGACGCAATCGGTAACCATCAGCGACACAACCTCCGGCGCGGCCATCTACTACACCACCAATGGGACCGCTCCGACGACTGCATCAACAAAGTACTCCGCTGCGATCGCCGTCTCGTCCGCTGAAACCCTGGAGGCAATTGCGACTGCGTCGGGTTATGCATCCAGCACGGTGGCCACTGCGAAGTACACCATCATGCCCCAGGCGGCAACACCAACCTTCTCGCCCGCCGCCGGCGGCTACACATCGGCTCAGTCGGTCACCATCAGCGATGCAACCTCCGGGTCCACGATTTACTACACCACCAATGGGACAACCCCGACGACTGCTTCGCCCACTTACTCGAGCGCAATCACGGTTTCGGCCACCGAGACTCTGCAAGCGATTGCGGCAAAGACGAACTACACTACCAGCGCAGTTGAATCCGGGGTTTACACCATTAACGGAGCAGTAGCTACACCGACGTTCAGCCCGGCTGCGGGAACCTATAGCTCCGCGCAGACGGTCACCATCAGCGATACACTTTCCGGATCGACGATTTACTACACCACCAACGGAACCGCTCCCACCACTGCCTCCGCCAAGTACACCGCCGCAATCTCGATCTCTTCCAATGAAACGCTGGAAGCAATTGCGACCGCTTCGGGCTTCCTTAACAGCTCAGTAGCCACAGCGAAGTACACTATCGTGCCGACCGTGGCCACGCCCACCTTCACCCCCGCCGCCGGCACCTACACTGCCGCCCAGTCGGTAACCATCACTGACGCAACCAGCGGTTCGACTATCTACTACACAACCAACGGAACCGCGCCCACCACGAATTCGACCAAATACACGGCAGCAATCGCCGTCTCATCGACAGAAACTTTGCAAGCGATTGCGGCATTCACGGGCTTCACAACCAGCCCCGCTGCGACCGCCACATACACCATTTCCCCCCCTGCAGCAGCGCCCTCCTTCAGCCCCGCAGCTGGCGAGGTCTACACAACCGTGCTCACAGTTAAACTTAGCGATGCGACAGCGGGCGCTTCCATCTACTACACCACGAACAAAACCGCGCCGACGACCGCCTCCACCTATTACACCGGGCCAATCAAAGTCAGCACCACCGAGACCATTGAAGCTATTGCCGTAGCGGCAGGGTACGCGAACAGCACAGTCGCATCCGGGACTTATACGATTGAGTAATTTCAGCGCACACTGAGAATGGCAGCGATGCCAGGACCGCCAATGCAGCCTCGGTCCCGCACCCTGTCCATTCTCCGGCGAGGAGAACTGGGATGCGAGGCTGATGCATTAATCGCGTTCAATCTTATAGATTTAAAGTGGTAGGCGAGGCGGGGATCGAACCCACAACCCCCGGCTTAGAAGGCCGGTGCTCTATCCAATTGAGCTACTCGCCCCATTGTTTTTCATTCTATCGTTGAATGGCCACAGAGCGCACCTGCAAATGCCGTCAAAGCCGCTTGAAGGGTAACAGCGGCCTCGGCATCGGACCCGCCGCATGAGGTGAAATAGGCGGTGATTCCCAGGCCCGTGAGCGCCGGAGTTATGCAGGCGCGGCGGATGACCAGATCGACGCGACAACATTGCATTGGAACTTCGTGCAGCAAGCTGCACACGTTTTTGCAGGTTTCGGCGGCCTTACCCGGCACCGCCCATTGCTGATTGTCTCTATGCAGGAGGTCGATGTAACAGCCCATGGCGATGATGCATCCTAAGGGCGCATCCAATTCGTCGGGGTCGAATTCATCCCGTTGAAGTTGTGGCCACACATCGCATTTTGAGGTCCACGCCGGCGAGGAAACATCATTCAGCCTGATCAGAACTTCGGCCAATGCCGGGAACTGAGCCGTCTCGGGCAACTGCCAGGCTAGTTCTGGGCTGCTGCGCAAGTCAACGAACCCCGGCCACGGCGCGTCTATAACCGGAATCGCGGGCGCCTCCGCATCGCCGCCCAGCTCAAACTCCCAGTCAGCTTCCATGCGGGTGACCGGTCACAGTCAACAAGTAACGAATCACGGATGCCTCCGCCCAATGAATCTCGTTTCCGCCCTCGCAGGAAAGGTAGGCACAATGCCCTCCCCGGCTGGTTTCAACAAAGGTCACAAACGGATTGGCGAGAAGTCTCTCTCGGGTCTCCGGCAGCAGGCGGATGAAGGGATCGTCCTTGGCGCTCAGGATCAGCGTGGGCACCGCGACGCGATCTACTACTCTGGCGCTGGCGGCTCGGTAGTAGTAGTCGTCGGCGTCGCGGAAGTTCCAGTAGCGGGCCACGATCTTGTTGTCGAACTCGCGGATGGAATTGATCGCCCCCATCTCCCGAAGGGGCGCATAAATGCCAGGAATCTGCTTCGCTTTGCGGGTGTAGCGCGCATTGAGTCCGAGCAGAAAATGCCACTCGTATGCTCGATTGACCGGCTCATGCAGGGCGTCGGCGCCGGCAGCCAGATCGATGGCCGGGCAAACGGCTGCCACGGCACACAAGGGTGGAACGGCGCCCCACTCTCCGGCCAGCTTGAGAACGATGTTGCCCCCCATTGAGTAGCCCACCAGTGCAAACCGCTCCAGGCTGAAGCGCTCCGCATAGTGGCGCACCACTGCGCCCACGTCGCCGGAAAGCCCGGAGTGATAGAGCGTCGGGGTCAGCGCCTCTGAACCGCCGCAGTTACGCATATTCATGCGGATGACGTTGCAGCCGGCATCCCAGGCCCGCGCGGCAATGCCCTGAATATAACGGGACTCCGACGAGCCTTCGAGTCCGTGAACCAGCACCAGCGTCAGCCGCCCGGCCGGCTCCGGCTGCCAGTGGCAATGGCACAGCACGCGGCTGCCATCGACCGGGTCAACCTCGACGGTCTCCGCGACTGAAGAAAGCCGGAAGACAGGACGGGGCAGAAAATTCCCGATAATCGTTTGCAGGTGGCCATTTGCCAAACCGCGCCGCGGCACGAACGGTGTAAACCACTCCGGCTGTCCCGGAATGGAGTCTTCAACAGCTTCGCTTTCAGGGGTATATTGGGTCACGGAAACCTCCATACATCAGGAGAAGCAGCTTCTGCCAGTAGGGTCCGTGAAAATTTGGGGCGGCGGGTGGGGATCGAACCCACGACATCCTGAGCCACAGTCAGGCGTTCTGCCACTGAACTACTGCCGCCATCTATCCTGATTGTAGCATCGGATTAGCCTTCAGCGCAGTCCTGCCGGGCGCAAACGCCGATGCGCCGCGCCCGATCACAACCCGCTTCGGCAGCCCGATTGCGACCCGGCAATCCGAAACAATTAACGCAGTGACCGTAATCCTTGTATACTGGCCCCATTTCAATACCGCATTTCTCAAGGCGCACTTCTCCGAGGAGGAGCAGAGGATGATTTACGTGAAGAGTATTGCAATCTCAGCGCTTCTGGCTTTGGTGGTCGGCCTGTCCGTGCCGGCCTTCGCGCAGAACCCTAACCAGTCAGCCGTCGCAACTCTTGTCGGGACTTCCTGGAATGTTGCGGAAACCGATGGCGATAACGACGTCTTCACTTTTATGGCGGATGGCACCGTGCATTACTGGGATGGCAAAAAAAATTATGAGAACGGCACCTGGAAGCAGGATGGCGATTCCATATACATCGAGATGAACAATAAATACTGCGAATATCAGGGCCGCATCTCCGGCACGCATATGGAGGGCAAAGCCTGGAACGTCACGGGCAAGAATTGGACCTGGGTAGCCGACCAACGATAGCCTGTTGCCATGGGCACAGAAATCACCGGTCCCTCCCCGTCAATGGATCGGTGGAACCGCGGCGCATGGATCTTCCGCGACCAGACCCTGCATAGGCTGGAGATTCTGCTGGACGAGGCATTCGTAGTTCCCGGCACGGGCATCCGCTTTGGCCTGGACGGTATTATTGGCCTTGTTCCCGGCCTGGGCGACGTGCTGGCCGGTCTGCTCTCCTTGATCATTCCCCTGGCCGCCTGGATTCGTGGCGTCCCCTACATCACGCTGGTGCGCATGGCTGCAAATCTTGGCATTGGTGTGCTGGTGGGCTCCATTCCCCTCTTTGGCGACATCTTCGACATTGCATGGAAGGCCAACCGCCGCAACTATCGCCTGCTTTGTCGCCACCTGGGCGAGCCACGCCGCCACACCGGACGCGACTGGGCATTTCTGCTGCTGCTGGCCACGGCGCTGGCGCTGGTCTTCGCCGTGCCCGTAGTGCTGGTGTTATGGTTCATCGCCTGGCTGGTCAGCCGCTAAGAGACTCTGACTTTCCATGCCTCGTGCCCGGGCCACACTAACCCAAGCCGCGCTACAATAAAGAAAGTCGGGGCGTAGCGCAGCCTGGTAGCGCATCTGCTTTGGGAGCAGAGGGTCAGGGGTTCAAATCCCTTCGCCCCGACCATCGGCCTGTGTCGTCGATTGAGACTCCCTCCGGCGCACCGGTCAGGCTGAAGCTGTACTTGTCGCCACTGCGGAACTTCATCTGGTATGACTGCCCGTTTTCATCTGCGGAAACGAGATTACCGATCGATGCGCTGGTCCTGATTCGCGCCTCGTAGAAGTGCATCCGGATAGCGGGTGGCAGTTCCCTGCTGGCAATCAGCGGATGCGGCAGCTCGCCGATCGCCGATGCGCCGCTCTCACGCCCTTGATTATCGACAGCTTCGACGCGATAATAAGGCCGCCAGAGATCCTCGGGAAGAACGATGCTCTCCCCCGGCCCTTGCGTCTGCAGCAATAGATTTCCCGGAGCCTGGCGGATTCCTTCGAGCCCGCCATTGTATTCGTAGGGTCTGGCATTGGCTGAGAATCCTCGCTCCTCACTCCCGTAGATGCGATAGCGCACGGCCTTCCTCCCGCCTTTTCCCGGTTGCCACGCCAAGCGCGTGAGTGTCGACCACAAACACCCGCACGCTGAACTCAATGCTGGGTGCCTCAGGCATCCATATAATCCCGCGACCGAATTATTGCTGGCGCCAATTTTCACCTGGCCGTTCTCCATTCTTGTTCTAACTTGCACGTTTAGCCTTTCAAACGCAGCAGGATGACCGTTGCCTTGCCGTGCCTGGGCAAATGAAGTCCCTGGTTTCCGTCCGTATCCGACGTCGCATTCTTCACATTCTGGTTGCAGTAGTCCACCTGGCTAACCTTGTCGCGCAATCGTTCGATCAACCCCGTCGTCCGGTTCACGCCAATTTCGATTGAATCGTTGCCTGCGACCCAAAGCGTCCCGTCGCTGTGCGAGGCACCAGGGAGCTGGCTCCCATTGCATGCTCCGCTGGCTGCCAGAGATAAGACCAGAAAAAAAAGCCAAAAGCTTTTCTTTGTTACGCCCACTGCTTCAATCACTTTGCACCTTTCTGTCAGGGCAAATTGCCGCCTCAGCTGCTTCGTCAAGGGTGACTGGGTCAGATCCCGTCGCGATCGCTCACACAGACGCAAAATGATGGAGGATGGTTTGCGGGATGCGCCATCGACATGAGTGTCGCTAAGCGATCCGAACAAAATAGCCAGCCCGCCTTTGAGATTCAATTTGACAGACACGTATCTCTAATCATTTTAACGAGCGTGCAAGTCACAAACTATCCGTGCATTTCTGGACAAACCCGCCTCTGGCTAACGCTATTAACGACTGAAGTTGACATACCTGTGTCCGGCATAGAGACGGAAGCCACCGGCCGGGTCAACTGTCACCTGCAATGGCATCGGCCGCTTCAGGGTTGCATCGTCTGCCGTATTTGCCGTTAGCACATCATGTCCGCCGATATCAGTTACCACAAACTTGCCGCCCGCAACGAATCCCACGCCATAAACTCCCGCGGGAAGATTCCGCCCGCCCACTTTGATTGGAACCTCGGCAATGAAGTATGCCTGGTACTTTGATGCCACACTGCTCGAATAGCCGCTAGTGTCCACCAGAGTGGTCAGTACGTAGTACCCATCCGCAAACTTCACGCCCCCGGAGTTACGTACCTGCGTCGTGGCAGACTGTCCGCGATAATAAACGCTCGCCGGCAGAAGCTTTTGCATGTCGGCGGGCTTTAGCACCGTGTCGCCACCCTGCTGTGCCTTCATCTGCCCTGGTGTAATCATCGCTACGGCCAGAACTCCGGCCGCAGCTAACTTCAAAATTGCTGGTAAACGCATCGTTGAAGCCTCCTTCTTTCTACCGCGTAACGGAGTATATCGCATCTTGGTCCGGGCGCGTACTGCCTTGGTCCGCGTTCACCGGCCAGGACGATAACACGACGGGGCGCATGGCCTCGTCATCTTTTGCCCTCCCGTGCTTGGCTAACGGGTCATGGCGCTCGGCTCAAAGCAATTGAAATGAATGGCCGCCGGCGCGTTAGTCCCTCATTTCCAGTCCACCATTGGATGTAGAGAAAACTAGCCCCATAGGTGGTTGTCAGTTTTTCTTCCATTCTTCATTCTCTATGAACACCTATGAAAACCCTTCCCCTTTTTGTGTTCTCCCTGCTGGCAGCGGCCAGTGTGTACGCGCAAAGCGGCGTTTCAAACGCCACTCCCAAGGGTTTGTACTCATGGTGGTCGATCCAAACTAATGCCACACAGTCAAAACAGCCGGCCTGGGCTGTCCCGCTGGTGACTACTTATACCGGCCTCTTCCAGGTGGTTCGCACCGACATTCTCAGGCAAATTGCTCCGGCGCGGACCGACACCTGGAACATCGACAACAGCAAAGGCGTCAACTTCATCATCCCCAGAGCAGATGCTGAGATAGCCATCAATCTTCCGCCGTACATCGAACATAACTCCAAGGCCGTCGACGGCTGGGGTGATTTCTCTTTCCTCGCAAAATACCGGATCGCCAGTGGTAACGCGCAGCACGGCAGCTATACGCTGAGCATCTGGGCATTAACCACTGTTCCCGCCGGCTCTGCCAAGAACGGTTCAACCAACGCCAGCGTTCAACCCAATCTGGGCGCGGGCAAGGGCTTTGGAAGATTCAATGTGCAATCGACAGTCGGCGCTACGCTGCCCACGGGTTCTCCCGCCATCACTGCCAGCGGCCGCCCCGTGGTTTGGAATGCGGTGGCACAATACCGCATCGGTCAACTCTTTTGGCCGGAGGTCGAGAGCAATGCAACTTTTTATAAGGGCGGCACAAACGACGGCAAGACCCAGGAATTCGTTACCCCCGGGATGATAATCGGCAAGTGCGCCTTGCATTCCTCGGACCCTAAATCGCGGCCGGGGCTTGCCTTCGGCGGCGGGATGCAGATTGCCACCAGCCGATTTCACACCTACAACCACGGATTAGTTCTCACTGCAAGGTGGATCTTCTAAGGATCAGCGCGGCCGTTGGCGATGGTGCATATGAGCGCTCTTTGCAGCACTCCATCTTTCGGATGAGTCCAGAATATGTCCGGATCATATATGGTTATTTCGTTCGAACGTCTGGAGGCTCATGTCCCGGTCGATTCCCCGAAATTTCTCAACTTCGCAGTCCACGGATCTAAAAAAAATTGTTTCACGCGATGAGGGATTTCAATTCCTCATTAGGCAGAGATCTATCGGAAAGCTTGCTGCTGTGGTGATATGCGCAGCCCTGGCTATGGGCTCGCACCGTTTGGATGCACAGTCCACTACGCCGGACTCTCATACTTCCGATACGCAATCCGACAAACTCCGGGAAGGCGGACAGCCTCCTGCCGTTGGTGGAGTCAATACCGGAGGCGCGCATGCGGCTGTGCTCGACAAGGAACGTCGGCCAATTACTGCGGGCGGTTTCGTCAAAGACGGCCCTGTGCTCTTCGAGGACATTGCGCGCCAGGCCGGATTGACTACGTGGAAGCATGTGATGGGTACCTCTGAAAAGAAATTCATCATCGAGGCCAATGGCTCAGGCGTCGGATTGATCGATTATGACAACGATGGCTGGCTGGATATTTATTTAGTGAACGGTTCCACCTACGACGCAGAGTCGGGCAAAGCGACGCCTCCGAAAGCCGCGCTCTTCCACAACAATCATGACGGTACCTTCACCAATGTGGCGGAAAAGGCCGGCGTGACCAACGATCGATGGGGCGTGGGCGTGGCCATCGCGGACTATGACAACGATGGCTGGCCTGATATCTACGTGACTAACTTCGGCAAGAACAGGCTCTACCACAACAATCACGATGGAACTTTTACCGACGTGGCAGAGAAAGCCGGCGTGGCTCTCGGAAACTGGTCAACTGGTGCCACATGGGGAGACTATGACGGAGATGGAAGACTGGACCTCTTTGTCCCCGGCTACGTTCACTATGATCTCAAGAATCCACCTGCCTCTGGAGAGAAGGGGGTCGCTTACAGTTTCTGCCAGTTTCGCGGCGAAAACGTGATGTGCGGACCGCGAGGCCTGAAAGGCGAGCCCGATCACCTCTTCCACAATAACGGTGACGGCACGTTTACGGATATTAGCGAAAAGGCAGGCGTGGCCGACAACAACGGCTACTATGGACTTGCCTCCGTATTTGTAAGTCTCAATGGAGACGGCAAACCGGATCTGATTGTCGGCAATGACTCCACTCCAAATTATCTCTATCTGAACAAGGGTGACGGCACTTTCGAAGATATAAGCTATGCCTCTGGCTACGCTCTCAACGAAAATGGCCGCGAAACCGCAACCATGGGGATTGCCGTAGGCGATTATCAGAACAATGGCCTGGTCGACCTCTTTAACACGACCTTCAGCGACGATTACAATCCGCTCTACCGCAACGATGGCGAAGCTAACTTCACCGATATAAGTTATCAGCTGGGAATTGCGGAGCCTACGATTCCTTTTCTTGGCTGGGGCGACGCCTTTCTTGACTATGACAACGACGGCTGGAAAGATCTGATTATCGCCAACGGGCACGTCTATCCGATCGTGGATAACGAGCCGTGGGGAACCAGCTTCGCTGAACGCCCACTGCTCTTTCACAATCTCAGCGGCAAACAGTTCGAACTGATGCCGGCGGTTGAAGGAACAGCGCTCGCACAAACCTATGTGGGGCGTGGCCTGGCCGTAGGCGACCTGTTCAACGACGGCAAGCTTGACGTGGCCATCAACGTGATGGATGGCGTTCCAGCGCTACTACGCAACGTCTCGCCCGATAAGCATCATTGGATCGAATTCAAGCTGATTGGCGGACCAAAGAGTCCGCGGGATGCTGTCGGCGCGACCGTCTACCTCGCCGCGAACAAGATGCGCCAGCGCGGCGACGTGATCTCTGGAGGTAGTTACGCATCCACCAGCGATCCGCGGCTGCATTTCGGGCTTGGCGACGCCACGGCCATCGATGACATTGAGGTGCACTGGCCCAGCGGCGCGAAAGAACATTTCAAAGGCCCGCAGATTGACCGCATAGTCACCCTGACAGAAGGACAGGGTACGAAGCCTTAGAAGCATGCGCACGACACCATCTTATTGGTGAAGAGTTATCCCCACTTAATGCCGGAGGTCACAGACCTATGGGAGTGAATGGAGTTGCAAGCACTTTGAAAGCCGCGTCCATGGCCAGTCGAACGTTGCGAATTGCAAGCGGGCTCATGCTTGCCGTCGCCGTCGCCTCCGGTTTGGTTGTGTGGCGATCTCAAGCGGCTAATGCAGCGATCGACGAAACAACAGCCATGACACGAACCGACTATTCGCAGTCGATTAGCAGAAACTACAATCTCCGCTTTGGAACGGACAAGCCGTTTCTGCCTTCCAATGCCGCCACGGACACAGGTGAGTTTATCGATTCAAAGAGCTTTTTCACGGCAGAATATTGCGGGCACTGTCATCAGGAGGCGCACGCCGAATGGCGCCAGAGCGCGCATGCAAACTCTTTCCGCGCTCCCTGGTATGTCAAAAATGTAAATATGCTGATCGATGGCAAAGGAGTCGAGTATGCTCGTCACTGCGAGGGCTGCCATAACCCCATTGCGCTTGTCTCCGGCGCGATGACCCAAAATTCTTCGGTAAATCGCAAGTTCGACGAGGATGGTGTGACATGTTCAGTGTGCCATTCCATTCAAAAGGTTGATACACGCGGCACAGGCAGCTATGTGCTCGGTCAACCTGCGGTAATGGTCGATGCCGACGGTAAGCCAATCTATGGCGAAGTACCCGACAAAGAGATCCTGGCCCATCTCGATCGCCACTCCAAGGCGGTGATGAAGGATTTTTACCGCACCAGCGAGTTCTGCTCCGCTTGTCACAAGGCAGCTTTGCCCAGAATATTAAATGATTACAAATGGCAGCGAGCTATTTTTCTCTACGACGAGTGGCAGCTCGCCTCTTTCACAAAACAGTCTCCCCTTCCGTTCTACGTTAAAGACCAGGTTTCGACCTGTCAGACTTGCCATATGAAGAAGGAAGAGATTCACTTGGCGGAGTATGGCGCCAAAGATGGCAAACTGGCATCGCATCGCTGGCTGGGGGCCAATACGGTGCTGTCAAAGTTTTATGGCTACGACGAGCAGATGGAGAAGACAATTGCCTTCTTACGCAACGGAGTTCTGAATGTGGATATCTTCGGGATTGAACGTAATGGTGGCGAGATTATTGCTCCACTGGGGAGCCAACCCTTTGAGATAGCTCCAGGAGACGTTGTCACCGCTTCGGTTGTGATTCAAAACAAAGGCATCGCCCACAGCTATGTCCCGGAGCAGCGAGACTTCTACGAGAGCTGGGTAGAATTCGAGGCCAAAGACGCGGCCGGCCGCACGCTGACGCATTCCGGTGCGTTGCAGCCTGGGGGAGCCCTCGATCCTGGCGCGCATAGCTTTACCAATCGCCTGGTCAACGCGAAAGGCGAATTGAACGACCTGCATCAAGTTTGGGATACAAGAGTGGTTGCTTACAACAACACCATTCAATCGGGCCGTTCGCAGATCGTGCGCTACGAGTTCAAGGTGCCCAATGACGCCGTGAGCCCGATTACCATTACCGCCAAGGTTAACTATCGCCGCTTCAACCAGCATTTTATCGATTTCGGCCTGGACAAGCATTTTGAAATGCCTGTGGTTGAGGTTGCCGCGCGCACACGTACCCTGATTCTGGGCGCCAACCCGGCAGGACCACCCGATCCCGCGGACAACCAGGATTGGATGCGTTGGAACAACTACGGAATCGCCATGCTCGATGCACAGCAATACGCCGAGAGCGAGCGCGCCTTTAAAACTGTTTCCCGCATGCGCCCCGACTATGGCGATGCGTTTACCAACGTCGCTATTGCCGATATTCAATGGGAGCGCTACGATGCCGCGCGCGAAAGTCTGGATAAGGCTCTTCAGCTTGCTCCGCACAACGCTCGAGCACTTTACTACCTTGCGCTGGTGGAGCGCACTCAGGGACATCTGGAGGCAGCGATCGAAGACCTTCGAGAAGTGACGGAGCAGTTCCCTCGTTCCCGCGATGCGCATCGCGAACTCGGCTTCTCATTCTACCAACAGCACAAGTACGACGAGGCGCGAGTCGAATACGAATCGCTGCAGGCAATCGATCCCGACGACCTGGCGGCGCACTATATCCTCTCCATTGTTTATCGAAGGCTGGGCATGAAGGATCTGGCTGCGCGCGAGGCCAGCGCCTTCGCGGACCAGAAAGACGATCCGACAGCAAGCACTTATGCGCTGGAGTTTCTGCGCAAACATCCGGAGATCACTTCGGAGAGCGTGCCCTGGCACACGCACAGCAATCTTGCTGCACAGCCCGTTGCGGACAAAGGAACGGGTGCTCAATGAGGTTGTGGCTGTCGATTCTGGCCGTTTTTCTGATTTGCCCATGCGAGGTTCATTCGTCCTCCGACAGCCAGCGGGCACATGGTGCAGCGATCTTTGCCGAAAGCGGATGCCTGCACTGCCACGCGATCGGCAAAACTGGCGGCAGCGCCGGACCCAACCTCTCAGGCGTGGGCGAAAGATTGAGAGAAGCTCAGATGCGCCGTCAGATCGTAAATGGCAGCAAGGTGATGCCGCCTTTCGGAAATGTTCTGGATGAAAGAGATCTGGCGGATTTGCTCATCTACCTGCGCTCGTGCAAGCACAAAATCAAGTAACAGCGATAAGCACCCGCTGGAAACGGCCAGTGCGATACACTTCAAGCCGTGAAGATTTCTACTTTGTCGCGCGCATCCAGATATCTGGCAGTTCTTGCTGTTTGCATTTTTCTTGTTCCCGGCTCGGACTCGACAGGATTCCCAGCACAACACGGACAACAGGAAGAAACCCCGCAACCCACCAGCGGAATGGCTAATGCAGGCCCGCAGAAAGCGGAGTTCGATAGCCAACACCGTCCTATCACCGCCGGTGGCTTTCAAAAAACTGGCCCAATTATCTTTCAAAATGTTGCCGAGCCCGCCGGACTTACGCGCTGGCACCACACGGCCGGCACTCCGGAGAAGCGCCTCATATTGGAGGCGAAGGGCCCGGGTGTATGTCTTCTGGACTACGATAACGACGGCTGGCTTGACATCTATCTTGTGAACGGCTCGACTTACGATGCGCTTTCCGGTAAATCCCTCCCCCCACATGCTGCTTTGTTTCACAACAATCACGATGGAACGTTTACAGACGTGACAGAAGCAGCCGGTGTTGCCAATGATCGCTGGGGATTTGGATGCACAGTAGGAGATTATGACAACGACGGCTGGCCGGACCTTTACGTAACCAATTACGGAAAGAATCGTCTATACCGCAATAACCACGACGGAACCTTTTCTGATGTTGGAGAGAAAGCCGGCGTAGCGATTGGCACATGGTCCACAGGCGCGACCTTCGGCGACTATGATGGGGACGGGCGGCTGGACCTTTTCGTAGCCGGCTACATTCAGCTTGACCTATCCAATCCTCCTCTTCCCGGATCGAAGGCGGTTAACTTCTCGTTATGTCAATACCGCGGTGTAGAGGTACTTTGCGGCCCGCGCGGACTCAAGGGCGAACAGGACCATCTCTTTCATAACAACGGAGACGGAACCTTTACGGACGTAAGCAAAAGACTGGGGGTGGACGATCCCAACGGTTACTACGGCCTCGGCGCTTTGTTCGTGGACGTAAATGGAGATGGCAAACCGGATCTCCTGGTGGCCAACGATTCCACTCCAAACTACCTGTATATGAACAAGGGAGATGGAACGTTTGAGGATCAGAGCTACTCAAGCGGATACGCTCTGAATGAAAGCGGTCGTGAGGTCGCGAATATGGGCATTGCGGCAGGAGACTACGAGAACAACGGCCATCTTTCAGTGGTGAATACTACCTTCTCAGACGACTACAATGTCCTCTTTCAGAATGATGGAAAAGGAGAGTTCACAGATGTCAGCTATCAGGCCGGCATAGCAGAGTCCTCCATTCCATTTGTCAGCTTTGGCGATGGATTTCTCGACTACGACAATGATGGGTGGAAAGATCTGCTCATTGTAAACGGCCACGTTTATCCGGAGGTGGATAAACACCCCGCGTGGGGAACCAGTTATGCGCAACGTCCGCTGCTCTACCACAACCTGAAGAATGGCAAATTCGAACTGGTACCGGCGGTTGAGGGATCCGGGCTTGCGGTGGTCAGCGTGGGCCGTGGCGCCGCGTTCGGAGATCTCTTCAACGATGGCAAGATCAGCGTCGTCATCAACAATATGGATGGCGTTCCGGTGCTGCTTCGCAATGTTAATCCGGACCACCACCATTGGATTGAGTCCAAGCTCATTGGGGGGGCAAAGAGTCCACGCGATGCTGTCGGAGCAACTGTATATCTGGTTGCGGACGGCATTCGTCAACGTGGGGACGTGCTGAGCGGAGGCAGCTATCTCTCCTGCAACGATATGCGCGTCCATTTTGGGCTGGGAGATGCGACCGATGCCGGGACCGCCGAGATTCACTGGCCCTCCGGCGCAAAAGAGACGGTGAAACTGCCCGCGGTAGACCGCATCTATACCATCACCGAGGAACATGGAATTACTGGCGCACTGTGCGCGGGTGCGCTGTGCACGGTTTCGGCTGACGCTCCGGCGAAGGTGAGCAGGCCCTGAAACCTGCGCCCAAGATGGGATTGGTGGTCACGTTGTAACGAGTAGCCAGCTAGAGAGTTCAATCCGGAAGTTATGCCTGGATCATCGGCGTCTTCGGAATGTGTCAGGAGCCATTCGAGAAGGTCCAGCCCCGAATTAAAGAGTCGAGACTGGCGCTGATGATTCTCGCGGCAATATACTGATACGCCAGTGCCTTCCTGCACCTATACAGTTACTGTAAAGATGCGCGGTTTTCTGATCAGTCTGAACTTTGTTCAAGGGAGCTTCCACCGGCCCAGTGTTCCAAAATCAAGCCAACTCGACGGAAACGGCGGAGGACTCAGTCCGGTGGTCATTCGTGCCCGGCGGAACTCGTCGCGCGGTTGTGCTCCCCAGCTTGCTGGCAATCGCATGGCTGCTGGGCTGCGGGCTTTCCAGTCTGGCGCTGGAGCCGTCCACGTCGCTGGCCAACTATAACCGCCAGACTTGGATGATGGAGAACGGCCTGCCGCAGAATACCGTGCAAGCGCTGGTCCAAACCGGGGATGGCTTTGTGTGGCTGGGGACTGAAGTGGGACTGGTCCGCTTTGATGGCAACGGGTTTGAGGTCTTCGACAAAAACTCGACGCCGGCGCTGCCGGGAAACGATGTGCGGTGCCTGCTGGAAACCCGCGATGGGACGCTCTGGATTGGGACCAGCGAGGGGCTGGCGCGGTGGAAGGATGGAGCGGTGACGGCCCTAACTACCAAGGATGGGCTGCCGGGGAACGGGATCCGGGCGCTGGTGGAGTCCGCGAACGGCTATCTGTGGGCGTGGACCGATCGGGGACTTGCGCGACTGAATGATGAAGGACGTTTTGTTGACGACTCATCCAAAACTGGTCTGCCGGCCAGCGCGATAACCAGAGTCATATCGGACGGTCAGGGAGTGTTGTGGGTAGGGACGCAAGACAAGGCGTCTATTTACCGTGGAGGTCGCTGGACAGTGCCTGAGTCCCAGGGTGGTATGTTCCCGTGGATTCAACCAGGGTCGATAGAGTTCATTCAGGCTTTCCACGGAAGGGTAGCGTCCGCTGACAACAACACTTTAGCGATATTGGACGGGGACAAAAAGCGAGGTGACAACGCCCTGGACCACTTCACTGTCGGCAAAGAGCTTCCCGGCAGCCGGATTCAGACGTTGTTTGCCGACCGTGAAGGTAGCTTATGGATCGGCACCAATGGCGGCCTGGCGCGGTGGGTTGAGGGCAAGTTGCAGCGGCTGCCAGTCACCGATCCGCTAGCCACGGCTTCAGTACTGGCGCTGACGGAAGATCATGAGGGCAATCTGTGGGTAGGGACCGAGACAAGCGGTCTGCACATTCTCCGCGATCAGCGCTTCCGCACTATCGGGGCGCGTGAGGGACTTTCATCCGATTCAACCACCGCTGTGGTGGAGGACGCCGCAGGCACCCTCTGGGTGGGAACCAGCGGAGGCGGACTGAATGCCTTTAAACCTGGCATGGCTGGAATGCATAGAGGACCGGTAAGGACTTACTCCGTTCGCAACGGAGTGTTGAGCGACGTGATTCTCTCTCTGGCTGCCGCGTCCAACGGAGATGTCTGGGTGGGCACGCCGGACGGACTCAATCGTATTCGCGCGGGCTCAGTTGCTTCCTTCACTTCGGCAGACGGATTGCCGGATGATTTCATCCGTTCTTTATTGGTCGATGCTGATGGCTCCTTATGGATCGGAACCAGGCGCGGACTTACGCACTGGACTGACGGTGAGGGTGGCCTGGCCGATATGCGCATGAATACCTTTACGCAAGCAAACGGACTGGGCAGCGATCTGGTAGGCGCGATGGCCCGCGATTCCAATGGGGATTTGTGGGTGGCTACATTGGCCGGCCTCTCAAGGCTGAGCGGCGGAAAAATGACCAATTACACGACCGCAAAGGGGCTCTCAAGCAACGTGATTACGGCGCTGTTGTCCCAAAAGAATGGAACGCTGCTCATCGGCACGCAAGACCACGGCTGGAATCTCTGGGATGGACGGCGCTTCCTGGCCGAGATACGCGACGGGCTGAATCAGACCACGATCCACGCCATATTGGACGACGGCAGCGGGCACCTGTGGTTCGCCACCGGCAACGGAATCGCTCGCTGCAATTGCACCGCGGCAGGCGCGGAAATGCAGGGAACTGAATGCTCGCATTGGGTAGAGTTCAGCACCGCAGACGGGCTGCGCAGCCGTGAGACGGCCATCAACAGCCATCCTTCCGCCTGGCGCTCGCGCGACGGGCATCTTTGGTTTGCCACGCCCAAGGGGCTGGTTGAAGTTGATCCTGCGCACTTCCCGGTGAATACCGTTCCGCCACCAGTGGCAATAGAGCGTTTTGCTGTAGATGACGTTGCCCAGGGATCGCCCTCAGCTACCCTATTCGAGAAGATTCCAGCGGGCCATGTGCACTTCCAGTTCGATTACGCAGGACTGAGCTTTACCGCGCCGCAGAAGGTTCGATACCGCTATATGCTGGAGGGCTTCGACCGCGACTGGACCGAGGCCGGCGCGCGCCGCACAGCCTACTACACGAACATTCCGCCAGGCCGTTACACGTTCCGTGTGCAAGCGGCCAACAACGACGGCCTTTGGAACACGCAAGGCGCCGCCCTCGCCTTCGAACTACGGCCGCATTTCTACCAGACACTTTGGTTCTATGCGCTGGTGTTGGCTTCCGGGTTGGGTATCATATTCCTGTTCCTGAAACTACGACTGCGCCGGGTTGAAAGCGAATTCCGAGCGGTGATGGGGGAGCGCAACCGCATCGCGCGCGAGATTCACGACACGCTGGCCCAGGGCTACGTGGGCCTCTCTGTTCAGTTGGAGGTTCTGACGGAGTTATTAGGACGGGAAAACGTCAAGGCTGCGGCGAAGCACCTGGACTTGATCCGAAGCTACGTTCGTGAGGGATTAGCCGACGCGCGTCAATCAATCTGGGCTCTTCGCTCTCAGGATTCGGGCGAGACGACGCTGCCGGTTCGCCTGCGCCGATTAGTGGAGGCTGCGGTGGGCGGCAACTTGGAATCCAGATTCAGCATCTTTGGTGCGTACAGACCGCTTCCGGAGAACATGGAACGCGAATTTCTGCGCGTGGCCCGGGAAGCCGTCCATAATGTGAAAAAGCACGCCGGGGCTAATCATCTCTCAGTCCAGTTGGAATATGGACCGGCAGAGATTGCATTAGAAGTACGGGACGACGGGCGAGGCTTCGTTCCGGGAGTAGATCTGAATTCCGATCAGGGACGGGATGGACCAGGGCACTATGGACTGACCGGAATGAAAGAGCGTGCGGCGGCCATTGGCGGGAAGCTGGAAGTCACAAGCGAGCCGGGGGCTGGAACCACGGTGCGGCTAAGGGCGGCTGCACCACCAGAGAATCGAGAGCAAACGGGAGAGCGACAGTGACCAAGGAATCAATCCGCGTGTTGGTCGTAGAGGATCACCATGTAGTGCGCCAGGGACTGGTTGCACTGCTGAGCGTAGTGGATGGCCTGGAAGTAGTGGGCGAGGCGGCGGATGGCGTAGAGGCGATAGCGCAGTTTCGAACACACAAGCCAGACATCACCCTGATCGACCTGCGGTTACCGCGGCTGAGCGGCGTGGAAGTCATTGAGCGCATCCGCATGGAGACACCGAACGCGCACTTTATCGTGCTCACTACCTACGACGGCGACGAGGACATCTATCGCGCCCTGCAGGCCGGAGCACGCGCTTACCTGCTCAAAGGCATGACGACTGAGGAACTGATTGCAACGATTCGGACGGTGCATGCGGGAAAGTCGCACATACCGCCTGTGATTGCCGAGAAGCTTGCGGAGCGCATGGGTACCGAGGAGCTGACGCCGCGGGAGTTCGACGTACTGGAGCAGATTGTCCATGGCAAGAGCAATAAAGAGATAGCTGCCGTGCTGGAGATTTCAGAAGCCACGGTAAAAACGCATATCAACAGCATGCTGGGTAAGCTGGGCGTGAACGATCGGACTCAGGCGACCACAGCGGCCATTCAGCGGGGTATTGTTCCACTCGAATCTCTCAGAAAGCCGAAGCCATGAGTCTAAAACTGAAATGGAATCTTATTCTTTTGGGAATTGTCCTATTGCTTTTATCTCCGCTTGCTCAGGCGCAAAAAACGGCCTGGCGTCAGGCTACGGATGCAGAGCTTGCTTCGCTGTTGCCGGCGCGTGCGCAGGTAGAAAAGGAACATATCGAAACCGAATTGCGAACCGCCTCAGGGATTGTGAACAGGCGAGGCCGCTATATTGCCGGTGTCGTGCTGCTTACCGCCGGGTACTCCGCAGAGGGCAAGTATTCACACTACCTGATTGTGCAGACTCCGGTCCGCATCGGCGGGATCGCACTTCAGCCGGGTGAGTATGTTTTTGGCTGGGACCGCATCCAGGCAGGGGATGCGTTGAGCGTGCATTTCTACGAGGCTTCGACAGGCGCACCGGTTGGCACAACGAACGCGCATCGCATCGCAGGTTCCAACCGGGTAGAAAGCCTTCACATCTGGCCTCCTGCCGACAAGGCTCTGATTCAGATTGGGCGGTTTGGCATTCCCTACGAGTTGGGCGAGAAGTAGAAATCAATCGTGCCTGCGGGGCTCGCCGGTGGTCAGAAAGGCCACTCCGGTAACCGAATCACCCGAGGCCAGCACGTTCCTCAGCCGTTCAGGATTGGCGCCGCTGCGGTACTCAGCCGCCATGAGTATCCGCAGCGCCGTGGCCGGCTTAGTCTCCGGCGGCAAACGGAAGATCCACGGAACATTTGTTGAAGTAAGTTTCTTGTCGCCGCTCAAAGCGATCACCGGCACGAATGTCTTGAGCGCCAATTGCTCGGCCAGGTGAGCCGAGTCGCGGTCCAGCACCACAATCGCAAGTGCGTGTTCATCCATTAACGCATGCACCAGTTGGGTTGAAGCCGCGCCCCAATTCTGATCGCCGGCAACGGGCAACAGCTTCCACGCCCGCCCTTTTACCGCGCTAGCCAGTTCCGCCTGCATCTCCGGCGAATCGGCAACCTCGGAAGCCCTTGGACCGAACAGCGCTACACTTATCGTCCCCGCCGGCATATCTTGATGATGCGGCCCTGCATAGTCCACGCCACCCTCGCCGACGCGGGCATAGGGCACCTGCGGTGCAGTCGGAGCTGCTTGCGCGGTGGTACGCATTGTTTTTCCATGGTCGCAACCCGGTAGGTCACTGTGCCGTTATGCACCGTGCCCAGATACATCGGCGCTACATTCTTCTGGTTGGGATCAAAGACCATGTGTCCGGTTACGCCGTCGTATTGCTCGATATTGGCCAGCGCGTCGTGAATACGGGCGCGATTCAAGCCGGCTTTGCAGATGGCGTCCAGCAAAGCGTTCATCGCATCATAGGCCAGCGAGGCAAATTGTTCCGGCTTCTCGTGGA
The DNA here is from genome assembly GCA_963839225.1 of uncultured Acidobacteriaceae bacterium. Lineage (GTDB taxonomy): Bacteria > Acidobacteriota > Terriglobia > Terriglobales > Acidobacteriaceae > Telmatobacter. The sequence continues at coordinate 51,070 of CAWIVA010000061.1, read as the reverse complement.
AGCGGGCTTCAAAGCGGCTGGTTGAAGTCGACCCAGCGCGGGTCATTGCGGGTCGGATCGTAAGGAAAAACGGCCTCAAATCCCTCGGCTGCGTCCCCTGCCTCCGCCAGCAACGTGGATCCCAAGGTACGATAGGCGCCAAAGACACGCTGCCTCATCCCCGCTGCGCGCATCTGCTTGAGGATCGAAGCGGCTTCCGTTTCGTCGGTCCACAGCACGATGGCATCGGCCCGCGAAGAGCGAATCACTCTCAACTGCTGGGTAAAATCCGTATCGCCGGGCAGATACTTCTGCTCGATGACCACTGGGTGGCCTAACCGCCGCGCGGCATCGCTGAATTTGAGGACGCCGAAGCGACCGTAGCGGCTGTTGACCCTGAGCAGCGCTACGCGCTTCAGTCCGAGCTCGGTGAAGATGCGCCGAGCCAGCGTCAGGCTCTGCACCCTGTCATCCTGCATGTCGGTAAAGAACCACGGAATGTAGGTCTCGGGAATAGTTGGATCGGTGGATGCCGAGTTGACGATGGGAATCTCAGCGCGCAGCGCCACGCGCAGCGCGATGTGCGTGGACTCCGAACTGATAGAGCCGAAGATCGCCCAGTCCTGGTCGTCGTAGACCATCTTGACCACTTCGTTGGATGCCGAGCCCCAGATGGCGGGATCGGTGGGACGATCCGTCGCCATAAACCGCCTTCGCCTGCCAGTTGTCGTAGTCGTTGTGCAGCATCAGCTTGAATGGCTTTCCGCCGTAGCCGCCGCGGGCATTCGCCTCCTCCACGGCCAACTGCGCGCCGTGAAGCATACGGATCCCGAAGGCCTCTTCGGGATTGTGCTCGATAGGTCCGAAGAAGCCAATGCGCACCTCGGTCAGTTTTTTGGGTTCGGGAATATCTCTCCCCGCGCCTGAGTAAATATTGGGATGAATGTAGTTGCGATCATAAGGCTCAGCAAACTTGGCGTAAGGGCTCAGATCATCCGGCTCTCCCGCGTAGGGCGCAACTGCACGGTCCGGCGGAGGCCCCGGAGGATGCGCGCCACACTCGCATGAACCCGCGACCTGCCGCAACTCCGGCGCCTGCGCCGCAGCGCTTGACGCGGCGACCGCGACCCACAGACATGCCGTAACCGATAACCATCCCTTGCGCATGACAACTACTCCTTGCCGGTTCTCCGCCTTATCGGTTCGGAACATGGCGATGGCCTCGATTTCGATCAGCAGTTCCGGCCGGCAGAGAATGGCCTGGATGCCAGTGGACGCCGGCAGCGGATCGAGCCCCTGCTCCTTGAAGAAAGCCGTGCGGCCGGCATTGAAGACATCGTAGTCGCGATCGATGTCGCGCAGGTAGCAACTGGTGCGCACGATGTCATGCCATGTGGCACCTTCGCTTTCCAGCAGTCCGGTGATGTTGTCGAAGGTGCGCCGCAACTGCGCGCGGAAAATCGCCGATGTGGACGCTCTCGCCGTTCTCATCGATCGATGCGGTGCCGGAAATGAGCAGGATGCAGACCCCGCCGATATCGATCCTCATGCCGCGCGAAAACGAACTCGGCTTGGCATAGGCATATGCCTCGTTGAGAACGCCGTGGTTGGTCATGGCGCGCTTTTTGATGGGCGCGTGTGCGATGGCTTCCAGAATATCTGCAAATGCATTCATGATGATTGCGTCTCCTTATATCCTTATTGATCTGTTGTCGAATTCCGTGGCTCAACCCTTTGGCTGTCGCGACCCATATATCGTCGCCTTGAAAGTCAATGCCAAGAACATAGTTGTGTGCCGGCGCTGTGGTGACTGCAACCGGCGTTACTTTGCCTTGCGCGTCGCGCACCGTCATCTCCGGCTTGCCGTCTTTGAGCGATGGGCCGATAGACGGCCCAGTTCACGCCGTCGTAGTAAGCCAGCCCCTTGTCGGTGCAAAACCAGGCGCGTTTGGCGTCAACGCCCTTGATGAATTGGTAAAATTCGAGGGAAGTCCGCTGTCTTTGGTGAGAAAGTTGTGCCAGTAGCGGCCATCGTAGCGGCTGTCGCCGAAATATGTCGCCGCCCACAGAATGTTGTCCACATAACTGACTGAGGTGACAATCTCGTGGATCAATCCCTGATCCTTGAACAGCACGATCTCGTTTTCGCCATCGGGATCGTCATACTTGTCCCAGCGCCCGGTCTTCTGGTCATATTCCAGAACGCCCGCTGCCCCAAACGGCGTAGTAGACCTTGGTCGGCGTGGCGGAAACGCCGTAAACCCAGATCTCCATCATGGGCGTATTGCGCTCGTTGTAGAGCGTCCATTGGCCGGTGCGCAGATTCAGCCGGCAGCCGCCGGCGGCCGTGGCCACCCACACGTTCTCGCCCTCCACTGAAACGCCATAGACCACGTCGTTGCTCAGCCCCGAGTTCAATTGCGTGTAGCTGTCGATGCGCCCGCCGGAGATGCGGCTCAACCCGCCCATCGTTCCGGCCCACACATCGCCGGTGCGCTTATCCAGCGCCAGTGAAAGCACCGCGCGATGCGCCAGTCCATCCTTGGTGGTGTAGATCTTCCACGCCTGATTCTCGTAGACCGCCAAGCCCGTTCTCCGTGCCCGCCCAGATGCGGTCTCCATCCACCAGCACCGAATAGACGTGATTGTCGGGCAGTCCGTTGGCGGTGGTGAAATTCTCAAACCGGAAGCGCGGCATCTTCCGGCATGCGCGGCACTGCGAATGCAGCACGAGGCGTCGCGTCCCGGCACGGTCCAGCACGCAGTGCGCACTGCAACGAATGCAGCCGTCGCAGCAATGCGATCATGTCTTGCAAGCGTCTTCTTCATCGTGTCCTCAGATACTCGATCAGGTCGTTGAGTTCATCCTTGGTCAGGTCGTTGGTGCGGCCGTGCTTGTCGTCCGGGTTGTAGACCGTCCATATCTCTTCCAGCGTGCGCGCCGAACCGTCGTGCAGATAAGGTGCCGTGAGCGCAATGTTGGTCAACGGCGGCGATTTCAGAAGTCCCGTATTGTCCGTGGGCTTACTGCGTTCCCACGTTGAAGATTTTCTGGTTGGTTCCCTTCGGCCCGCTGTGACAATAGGAGCAGCGGTTGGTTTCCGGAATCGGTTTCCCGAACTTGTCCACGGCGCGCTCAAAGATCGCCTTGCCGCGCTCCTGGGCCGGTGTCAGTTCACCGCCAGGCAGCCGCCAGCGGTTGGGCCGCGGCTGAAGACTGCGGACGTAAACGACCAGATCGGTCAGCGTCAGGTCGTCGTAGTTCTCCGAGCGCCAGAAGTACTTCTCCGTCCGCGGTCCGCACTCGGTGGGAATATCCGGATTCGTCCCGTTCCACTTGTACGGCTCGGTGTCCTTGCACGCCCTCGAGCATCCTGTTATCCACAATGTCGCGGCCAAAGCCGTCCGGCTCCAGATCCCAGGTGATGCCGTCAAAGGTCGAATCGATATGGCAGTTGGCGCAGCCAATCTGCCCCTGGAATGAATAGCGCGATGTATAGAAGGTCTGTTCTCCGAGGCGCAGCGCAGAAACTCTCTTCGGACCGTCCAGCTTGATCGTTGAAATAACACGATTCGATTGCGCGTGTCGATCACGCTGATCGTATCTTCAAGACGGTTAGCCACGAACAGCCTGCGCCCATCACTGCGTCAGCGCCAGTCCGCGCGGATTCGTGTCCCACCGGAATGCGGGCTACTGACTAATTGCGCGCTTGCGGAAAGATCCTGCGCAAAGAAACCGGCTGAGATGCGGCGCCTGAATGAAGCCCAGCAACTTCGGCACATCGATTACGTCACTATCTCCGAGCCGCCGCAGGTCACATATATGCCGCGACTTATCCGGCGCAATGGCCACGCCAAACGGCTGCGACGCATAGCGCTCCAACTCGTCCAGCGGCACCTCGACCGGCTCGCCCACATCCGCGCCAAACAGCGTCAGCGTGTCAGTGAAAGCTCCGCCATGTTCCAGGTGCGCCAGCGGCACCAGATTTTTGGGATGATATTCGGCCACTACGCCTAGCCGCCCATCGCCTGAAAACGCCATATGAAAAACGCCGGCGATAGCATGCAGGGGCATGCGATCCACCACCACCGCGCGCGCCACATCAATCACCGTAATCTCCGACTCAGGCACCGTGCGTTATCAATCGGTTCGCACCCGGGAGGATTGGGATAAACATGTGTGACATAAAGCCGGCTGCCATTGGGGGAGAGCGCCAGATAACTTGCGCCGCGCCCTGCCAGCAGCCGCTTCTCTTCAGCACCCGTCTGTGCGTCCAGTACAGCACACGTCGTTGCTGATGCGGTTGGCCACAAACAGCCGCTTGCCGGCGCTGATCCTCTACCACGCTCGACGGCTCCGCTCCTACAGGCCAGGTAGCCGTTACGGTCAAGTGCTCGCGTATCGATCACCGAGAGCGTATCGTCCCAGGAGTTGGTCACATACAGCCGCGTCACCGTCCGGCGAAAGCGAAAATCCCCGCGGCACACGACCCACCGCAATGTTCTTGATCACGGCATAACTGGCGGCATCCAGTACCCTCACCTCTTCGCTCTGTTGGCAGAGCACATACAGCCGCGCGATCCATCCGGCGATAACAGCACCTCCAGCGGCGAAGCATAGTTCGATTGCATCGGCTCTCGCCGGCGTGAACCGGACGTTCGGTGCGGAGTGCCACGGCGAGCAGCGCCGTAGCCAGCACTGCCAGCACTGCGCCCGCCGAGGTATGTGTGCACCGTCTCACTTCGCATCTCCGGGGTTCGGCTCTTTCACAGTGAAAACGCGGTCCACGCTCAGTTTTTCAAGTGTCTGCACATTTCCGCTGGGCCAGCGAACAATCAGTTTGTCCACCGTCGTTGCAGCGCCCAAACCGAAGTGCAAGCGGCTGTCATCCTGCGAGAGATAGCCCGAGCCGGCTACGCGCTCTGCCGTCTGGTCGTTTGCCGGCGGTGAAAACTTCAACACGCGCTCCGATGCCGTCGCGATTGCTTTTGGTTCCCACCAGCTTGATCGCGATCCAGTGACCTGTATCGGTGGAGACGTTGTGCAGCAATGTTCCCTTCGCGCCCAGGTTGACCACAAATGCATCGATCTTGCCGTCGTTGTCATAGTCGGCAAAGCAAGCGCCGCGCGCAGTAGTACGGACGCTCATCACAGGTCCAGCCTCGCGCGAAGCATCAGCGAACTTTCCGTTTCCGAGCCCGCGAAACAAAGTGTGCTCCTGCGGGATAAGGTGAATCAGGCCGCCATGAAAGATGAAAATATCCAGCAAGCCGTCATTGTCATAGTCGTAAACTCCGGTGCCCCAACTCACATATTGCGCATTGGTTTGCGAGACGCCATTGGACGCGCCCACATCTTCAAATCCCTGTTTGCCAATATTGCGCAGCAGGCGGTTGTAGTGGCCGTCGGTCACCCACAGATCGAGCATTCCCCGGCCCTCGAAGTCCGCAAAGACCGGCCCCATTGACGAGGTAGATTCGCCATTTTGCCCATATGCCGTGCCGGTATCGTTCGCGACTTCCTCGAAGGTTCCATCATGTTTGTTGCGAAAGAGAAAGTTCTCCGTCCGATCGTTGGATACGTAAATATCGTCCCAGCCATCATTGTCGAAGTCCGCCGCGGTCACTCCCATCGTGCGTCCTACGTAGGCGCCGATTCCTGATTTATCGGTAACATCTGTGAACGTACCGTCACAGTTGTTGTGATACAGCCTGTTTGTCTCGCCCTCATAGTCCAGCGGTCCCGGATAATTGTCCGCCGCGTAGTATGCGCGATACTTGGGATCGAATTTGACGTAGCGGCCCACGAAAAGATCGACGCATCCATCCTTGTCGTAGTCCAGCCACGTGGAACTGATGGCCCAGCCATCCACCTTGATGCCGGCCTTCGCGGTCACATCGGTAAAGTGGCCGTTGCCGTCGTTGTGATAGAGGATGGTCTTGCCGTAGCCCGTAACCAGAAGATCGACGAACCCGTCGTTGTCGTAGTCGGCCGCCGCCACGGCCACCGAGTACATATCCGGATTGAGGCCGGCCTTTTCCGTCACATCGGTGAAGGTGCCGTCCCCGTTGTTGCGATAGAGATGATTGTGCGGCGGGGTTGCCGGTTTCGTCTTCAGCGGATAGGGATGCATGGAGTCATCCAGCGGTCCCCATTCACCACGTAGAGAGACTGCAGGCCGGAGTTGTTGTAGTCGAGCCAGATGCAGCCTGCGCCAGTGCCTTCCAACAAAGACCCCAACTGGCGCGACCCGAAGCTATGAGTAAAGTCGATGCCCGCTTTGTCGCTGGCGTCTTCAAAGCGAATGACGGGATCGTGTGCAATCTTGGCCGTGGGTGTGGACTGCGGAGCAGCGGGAACGGCTGAAACAGCGGGTACCGGTGGAGCAGTTTGCGCAGCGGTCAGTGAAGCAGCGCCGAACAAAAGAAGAAAACGAAGAATCATCTCAATTGCCTCCCGGCTTTGTACCCGACGGACGAAGATCTGTCCGCGGAGATCCCGGTGCTTTATTCTGTGCGTCTCGCGTAGCGTTCGCGCCGGAGAGATCGACCGCAATGGTGGTGTGCAGCAGCACGGCCGGCACGCGATTTTCTGACGCTCGCTCCGGCCCCGTGTGGCACCCCATGCAGATGCGCTGTTCACCGCTGCGAATCCAGAACCAACCGTGCTCCCGGCGCAGGACGGCGCCTTTTTTATCAAGCAGTGCAAAGCGAATAGGGGTATCGGCGGGAGTTTTCGCAAAGAATGAACCATCCGACTCAACCGGAGCGGTCCCCATGACGACGACTCGACCCTGAGCGTCCATCTTTTCCAGCCGCACAGATGTGGGCGCAAATTTAAGATCGCCTTCGCGCGATTGACGCGCATCCAGCGCGAGCATGTTGGCATAGCCCCAACTGTGCAGCCCTGAAGGATGACGCCTGGGCCTGGCGCGTGGCGCCACCAGAACCGGCTGAACGATATCCTCGCCGCTCTGAGCCAGTAGATTTGTGAGGACCGTTGTGCCCGGCTTCCATAATTTGAGCGCGTAATGCGAGTTCGACGAGGCGCGCGCGCTCACCAGCCACGCGCCGGATTCCGTCTCGGAGATCGAACCTGCATACTCGGCATTTGGCGCCACGACAGGCGATTCGTGCGCCAGCGGAGAAGTGAATCTGGCCAACGAAGCTCCGTGCGTAAAGACCACGTCTCCTGAGGCCAACTGTTTCCCGCCCCAGCGAGCCTTCCCATGATCGCAGCGATAGGACTCAACTCCCGAGCCGTCGGAATAAACCAGATACAGCTCAGGAGTCGATCCAGACCCCAGGGGGAAGCCGGCTTCAAAGAGAATGCGCCCATCTGCAAGAACGTCGGCAGGGATGGCGCTCGAAGGAAGGTAAGAAAGCTGAAGCAATGCAGAACCTGCATCTGCATTGATAGGCGCTAATGCCGTTTGCGAATCCTTGCCGGCAGCTTCCAGTTGAAAGCCGTGCGGCGTTCGTTGCGCATAGACCAAACGGCCTGCGGGGAGATAGAACGGACGAATCGCATCGGCAGCGGTCGCAATGAACTTGCGCACGGAGCGATCTGCGAGCGTCATTTCCCAGATTTGCCATGGATCGCCGGCGGTCTGCTTGCCCGCGAAGATCACCCGCTCGGCATCGAAGGAGAGATTTGCGTCCGCAGAGGCCGCAAATCCCGGCACGAGCGGCTCCGCGTTGCCCTCATGAACAAGCAGCAGTTGCGCTCCCTTGGGAAAGCGCTCCTGCCCACGCAGCGCTGCAAGGGGTTGATAAGCGGGCGCGGCAGTAACGATAATGTCCGCGCCGATCTCCGCGACAGTGGGTTGCGCGGGATGGGGCGCAAATCCGCAGAGTGGAATCAGCAGCGCAAGCGATGCCCCAATGCCCAGGACTGCGGTCAGAAATCTCATCCAACCGGCTCCATGGAGCGAGCAGCCGCATCGCGCAGTGCCAGATAAGGATCGAGAGAAGCCATCATGGCGTCGAACTCGTCGAAGTCAAGCGACTGCTCACCATCGCTCCATGCATTGTCCGGGTCAGGGTGCACCTCGACGAGCAGGCCATCAGCGGCGGCGGCAACAGCAATACGCGCCAGCGCCGGCACCAGTTCGCGATGCCCGGCGGCGTGGCTTGGATCGGCAATGATGGGAAGGTGCGAAATCTGCTTGAGCAGAGCAATGGCGGCCACATCGAAGGTGTTCCGCGTGGCAGTTTCAAAAGTGCGGATGCCGCGCTCGCAGAGGATCACTTGGGAATTGCCGTAATCGAGGACGCACTGCGCTGAGCGAAGCAGATCGGCCACGGTGGCCACCATGCCACGCTTCAACAGGATGGGCCGTCCGGAATGAGCCGCTGCTTCCAGCAGGGCGTAGTTCTCCATGCTGCGCGAACCGATCTGTAGAATGTCGGCGTATTCGGCTACCAGGGAAACGTCGTCCTCAGACATGACTTCCGTCACGACGGCCAAGCCGGTCTCCTCGCGGGCGCGAGCCAGCATCTTGAGGCCATCCAGGCCAAGACCTTGAAATGCGTAAGGGGAACTGCGGGGTTTGAAGGCGCCTCCGCGAAGCACACGTGCACCGGCCCGGCGGACATGGCTGGCAGTGGCCATCAGCTGGCGCTCTGTCTCAACCGAGCAGGGACCAGCCATGGTGACGAATTCTTTCCCGCCGATCTCGAAGTCCAACACCGGCACAATGGTCTGTTGGCGCGGCAAGCTCTTCAGAACGTCGGGCGACTCGGCAAATCGTTCACGCCAATCCACGCACACTACGTGCGCTCCATTTCTGGGGAAGGGTAAGACTACCGCGATCGGATAAGGCCCGCATCCACCAAAAGGTTGAGACGGGTATGCCTCGCGCGACGCAGGTTTTGGCCTGTGATTGATGAAACTGGCCGGGAAAGTGAGTTAGGCGCGGGCCATGGGCGGAGGGTGGTAACCGAAATTCGAGTCCAGGATAGCCGCAATGCCCAGGGCGGTCTCGTCTTCGAAGGGCCGTGCGGCAATCTGCACGCCGATGGGCAAACCCTCCGGCGAAGTTCCTACGGGAAGCACTGCCGCAGGCGCGGCCAGAGCGTTAAACCACTGGGTGTGCCGCCACGCGTCAAGGTACTCGACCGCTCGCCCTTCGATCTTCCAGCTCCGCTCGCCGTGCCGGAAGGCGGGAACGCTGGCTACCGGGCAAAGCAGGACCGGATATTTGCGCATTCCTCAAGTGTTTTCGCACGCAGCAAATCCAAATCGGCCAGGCGCTCAGCAACTGAGTCAGCCGTTCAACGGCGGCGCAGCCTGCGGCTATTGCAAAGAAACTCCTTGAAGATGGGGCTCAACTCCTGCCTCTCGCCGCGAATCTCGGCGCATAAAACATGGCCCCACATTGGACAAAGAACTTCCACCAGAGCTTCCGCAGCGGCTCCAGCGTTCGACGGCCGGAACGGCTCCACGCAAAAGCCCGCCTCGCGTAGCGCTTGAGCGGCGGCATCGACAGCCTTGCGCGTCTCAGGCGTTACCGGAACCTGCCCGTCGTCCTCGAAAAAGCCGATCCGGTTTTGACTCTCAGTTCATCCAGGCTCGAGATTGCGCGGCGCGCAACTGGTGCGACTGGCCGGGATCGAGTCGGGTCCTGACCGCTCCAGGGTGCGAAAAAGGAGAGCAACGTCTGCGGATGGTACGCGCCATGGGACCAATGGCCCCCAAGAATCTGGGATGGCCCCACACAGGGCGGGCAGATGGCCACGGCCCGGGAATGCGGCCCGGCGTGGGTTTCAGTGAGCAGATCCCGGTGAAGTGCGCGGGCACGCGAACCGATCCGCCGCTGTCGCTTCCAGTCCTGCCACGGTAAGTCCCGCAGCAATGGCCGCCGACTCACCGCCGCTTGACCCGCCAGGCGACCGATCCAGATCCCATGGATTGCGCGTCTGCCCATGGAGCAGATTATCTGTTTCGTACGCCATCAGGAACTCCGGACAATTGGTAGTGCCCAGAATCAGCGCGCCCGCGGCCCGAAACGGGCCACAACCAGCGCGTCCTCACGCGGCACTTCGCCACTGTCAGAGCAGGCTCCCAATCTCACATTTGAATCCCCTTGCAGCGATCGACGACTTTACCGTCACCGGCAATCCGAAAAGCGGCCTTCGCTCAACTTGCCCGTGCCACTGATCGTGCTTCCTCGCCCGCTCGCGAACACGCTCCGCATCGAAGTCCGCAAATGCGTTTAGCTGAGGATTCAGACGCTCGATCTGCTGAATATGCGTCTCGGCCAACTCCAATACGGAGAATTCGCCTGAGCGCAGAAGCTCCAGTTGCCGAACCGCAGGCGTCAGGACCAAATCCTTCACCAACTCCGGTGCGGGCTCCGTCATGGCCTTGCCGCCGTGAAAGAGCCCGGCGCTCGATCGTCTGCTGGAGTTGACGGCCTCACCCGGTAATCGAAACGATAGGATCGCACCGGATTACCGGAGTCGAAACGATCGTTCCAATTTAACTGGTAGTCCAATGCGTCTCCATCCTCCGAGAACTTCTCGCTCGGCGGGTATGGGTATGCGCTCATCTTGTGGAATGGCAGTTGCGCCACGGTAAAGGGCGATGCATCCCACCAGTCCATATCCTTTACGTATCCGTTGGCGTAGAAGAAATAGTCGCGCTTCCAATGGGAGGGCACTTCGGGCAGGCCGGCTGCGTCAAACTCAGCCGCAATCTCTTCGCCACTGCCAAAGATTACATAGCGATCGTCAATGCCCTTCACCAGAGCTGTTATGTCGCCCATGCGCGTGTAATTGCCGCGCTCGTGCTGAAAGGGTCCAGTCAGGCTTACACGATCATAATCGTAGTCCAGATCGCCAGGGCTCGCGCCTTCCAACTGCGTCGGGTAGCCGCGGAAATGCAGCGTTGCCGACGCAAGCGGAACCTCGGTAGTGCGCGACTCCGCCTCGGGATTGTTGTCGATCAGCACCTGCTCCCAAAATATCTCCAGATTGGTGACCAGCCGAATGCGCCGCGAGCCCGCGGGCAATTTGCCGGAGAGATCGACAACAATGGTGCGCTCCAGACCAGCCGGAAAACCGGCATCGTCCTTGATCCGCAACCATTCCCCGTTCGGCAATTGCGCTTCCACATAAGGTGAAATCGGTTTTATGCCTGCTTGCCACGCACCATAAAGCGAAGTCGCGCTGAAGTAGTTCACATAACCGGTCAGCAGCAAACGCAGCGGAGCAGCCAACTGGATTTCTCCCAGGTCAAGCGTGAGCGAGTGCAGATTAGAGAATCCGTCGTAGGGCAGCGGCGTAAACCCACTCGCGAATTTGTGATCGCGGCGGCTCAACAGGTTAAGCACATCCCGGCCCTCGCCGTCCCACGCCCCGACGGGTAGCCGCGTGCCTGCTGAAGCCACCACGCGGCCGGAAGCAAACGGAGGATCATCGAGGAATCGCTCGTCGGGATTGACTTCGACCTCTTCCGGATGATCGACAGCAACCATGCGCAATTGGTCAATGTAATTAACCTCCTCCATTGGCTCCATGAAGCGCATGCTCAGCTTCCCACTCACTGGCGCAACCTGCGCCCCATCCACCTTGATCCATTCCCCTGGATTAGGAATATTTCGCCGCGTCGGCGTGAACCAGTGGCCTACCACCGCGGCGCCAATTACGTCCGTAACAAACTTGTACTTATGACCGTCCCACGCAAACAAGACCGGGCACGAACTCCCGCGCCTGTCTGCCTCTTTCATTGCGATCACCGGCTGCTGTGGCAAGTCGATCTCGTCCTGCAGCACTCCGGTCGGCCAAAGTATCCGCAGCAGATCAATTCCCTTTGCATCGCCCAGGCCAACAAGAATCTGCGGCGGAGCCTGCGTCTGGTAACCCGACGAGCCGGCCAGTTCCCACTTCTGCCAAAGCCCGTTCGCGAATACTTCCACCTTCACGCCTATAGCGGTTTTGTTATCCGCAAGACCGGCAAGGTCGAGGCGCACAAAGTGATTCTTGCTTGTGCCTACATTGCGCAGCAATACAGGCGGCCCGTTCACCTGCGTCACAATCAGATCCGGTGCGCCGTCACCGCCCACATCCGCAGCAATCAGCCCGCGGGGTGCTTGCAGCTTCACACTATCCAACCCCAGGGCATGGCTCACATCTTCAAAGCTGCCGTCGCCGCGATTGCGCAGCACGCGCACTTGCGGCCCCGCTTTGGTTTCGACAATCGCAGCGAGATCGATCCAGCCATCGTTATCAATATCGATGGGCGTCACTCCCCATCCGCGCAGTGCATCTTTGAGCGGCAACCCCACACGTTTGAAACTCCGTCCCACATGGTTCGACCCCTCAACATTGCGCCACAACGTGAGGCCTGGTGAGCCGTGATGCGTGACGGCGATATCCATCCAGCCGTCCTTGTTGTAATCCAGCACCGTAATGCCCTCAGTGTCGGCCAGCTCTTGCCACCGACGCGGCATGACGAAGTTTGGCCGTGCAATCGGCGCTTGAACCGACGCGGGTAGCGGACTTCCTCCATATAGCGTCTGTGTCGTGTACTTCCCTTCACGAGGATTGATATAGATCAGCGGTCCGTCTGGGCCTCCCGTTACTGCAATATCCACCGCCCGATCATTGTTAAAATCCGTGAGCATCGCTGCGTTCGTCCTCTCGCTGCCTCTCAGCCCGGTCGGTTCCGTCCAGTCGGTAAATGTCCCGTTGCCGTTATTCCGCCAAAGCACATTCGGCCCCCGTCCATCCCCCAAAGGCAGTCCCGTAAGGAACAAATCCAGATCGCCATCGTGGTCGTAATCGACAAACGTAATCCCTGAAGGCCGGTTCTTCGCAACCAGCCCGGCCTCCACCGTAACGTCCTTGAATCTGCCCTGGCCGAGGTTCTTGAACAGCATCACTGCATCGTCAAGCGCAACCGCCAGATCATTCAACCCATCGCCGTCAAAATCGCCCACGGCGCACGCAACTCCATTGCCTGATGCCTTCAATCCCGCTGCTTCCGCGTCCCAATCCTCAAAGCTCCCGTCGCCGTGGCTGTGCAGCACGCGAATCGCCTTCGCACCGTTCTGCATCAGCACCAGGTCCATTTGCCCGGTGCCAGTCACATCCATCATGCAGGCGCCGCCCGTGGTCGTGAACTTCTACCCTTCGGCTGCAATCAGCGGCTGAGCAACCAGCTTAACCGGAATCATCACGCGTTTCCCCGCTTCCGGCTCCCTGACCGGCAAGCACGGTCGAGTAGTGCCCCTGCTCGCCATAACCCTGCCCGATGGCCGCAGAAATCTTATTGTTCGTCAAAAACTGAAAACGCTTGAAATGCTCCTTCGCCTCAGCCGTGCGACCGGACCGCTGCAATGCGCGCGCGATGGCAAACTCCGCCGATGCGTGCTGGGGGTCGATCTCCAGCGCCTTCTGGAGAATGGCTATGGCTTTGTCAAATTCTTTCATCTCCTGGTAGCAAACGCCCTCGAAATAATAGGAGTCCGCGTCCCGCGGATCAGCCTTCACCGCCTCCTCAAAGCTGACCAGCGCCGGTTCCTGCTCGTTGCCCGCATGCTGAACGAGGCCTAGGTTGTACCATGCCTGAGGATTGCCAGGCTCGAGGGCAATGGCCTGCAGCAGGGCTTTCTTGGCGTCGTCCAGCTTTTGCGAGGCCATTAGGGCAATGCCCTCGTTGATGGCTGCCTGCGTCAGTTTTGGGTCCTTTTGAAACGCCTCGGCAAAGTTGCCCGCGGCACGTTCGGTGAACTGCTGGCTCATCTGCGCCACGCCGCGATTGTTCAACTCCGCCGCTTCAACGCTTAAGTGCCCCTGTGCTCCGGCCGCAGCCGAAGTAACCACCGATATAACAAGAGCCAACGGCCCGGCATTCCTCATACTTCTTTTCCTCGTCCTGGCAACAACAATTCAGCCCGGATGCCTCATAACCTTTTAGTGTATGCGAGTCATCTTTGCAAAGCTGATGGTAAGAGCCCGCCAAACCGAGGTCCGGCGATGAGCCGTGCGCTTACTCCGCCCAGTTGGCCTTGTCTTGTTTCGCTCTTGTCAGTTCACCGTAAACTCACAAACCGGCAGTCCGTGTTTCCAGATGGGCTCCGCCGGCCTCGTCACGATTGAGAATCAAGTCGACTTGCCGGTTGGGCAACTTGACTCCTTTAATGGTGACACTTTTCAAATCCCTTCGCCCCGACCATCATAGCTTATTGATAATACAAACCATATCCACCCGCGGTCATCAGCCTGCGTTCTCGACCTCTCACTGCACACCAATCCGTAAAGGTCGCCGCCGGACCAGCCGTCCTGCATTCGCGAATCGCGCGGAACCTCCATCGGAGGTCACTTCATCGGCACCGAAGAGTTTATTGAACGATCATGTATATGCAATGCGCGCTGGAATGCCGTCGGACGTCAGTTCGTCTAAAGCAGTGAGTGCGCGGCATGAGTCTCTCTTGATTAATTCGGTGGGTATCGTGACGCTCTGTGTTGGAAGAGCGGGATCGGCGATGCGGTTCAGAAGCATCTCCGCCATTTGCCTCCCAACCTGCTCGGGGAATGCCCGGAGCGCAGTCAATCTCGGGTAGAGTGATCCACCCAGACTGTCACTGCAACCTGTAACACTGATGTCGTCGGGAATTCTTAACCCGCTGTCTCGCGCCCCCTTGTAAACACCATGTGCACCCTGGTCGTTTCCAGCAATGATGGCGGTAACCTTTTCATTGCGAGCCAGCAGGGACTTGCAGCCGAGATATCCGCTTTCAGTGTCATCTTCGGTGTCAATACTGCTTTGCAGCGGTTCAAGGCCGGCCTCGCTCATCGCGCGGCGGTAACCCTCGAAACAACGCGCAAACCATGGCAGGCGCGTGTTACCCACAAAGTAGATGCGCCGGTGGCCAAGACCGATTAAATATTGAGTCATATCCTGGCCGCCCTGAATGTCATTGTAATAAACAGCATCGCTCTTCAAGTCGCTTGGGTCGCCGACGATGTTATTGCCAAGCACAACATGCGTAATGCCCTTATGGCTTAGCAGCTCCAGGAGATTCGGAGAGTTTGTTCCCGCCAGGATCACCGCCCTGACCATATCTCGATGGTGCACAACGCTCGGTAGATGCAGCTCCTTCCAGGGTATCTGCGGCTGATAATTGAACGACAGAAATACCATGTCCCATCCGCGCGCGGAGCAATATGCCTCCGCACCCAGCAGAACCCTGTAGTGGAATGTGTGCATCATCGTACGGTTGCTGAGAAGGAAAGCCAGCGCCTTGGTCCTGTTCCGCTGCGTAAGATCTACGCCGAGCTTCGCCGCAGCATCCAGAACAAGCTTCTGCAGGTCAGGATCGACGCGACTGTTTCCATTCAGGACTCTGGATGCGGTAGCTACACTCACATTAGCCGCGGTGGCAATTTCACGAAGTCCAAACTTACTCTTCTTGGAGCGAGTGTTTTTCATAGGATATGGTTTTGAGGACCCCATTTCTTCTGGACTAAACTCAATTTCTTCAAGTACGTTTGAGCCCGCAGAGTATCCGGCAGATATGATTCGAAACGATCAGGACTCAGTTCCTAATCATGTTTCCCAGTCTATAGCAAAATTACATGAAATAGAAGAGAAACTTTCCTGGAATTACCTCAGGTAACAGGCCTTGTTTTTGTGAGGCAATCCCTCACGTTCAACCCAAAGTCATCTTGCCGGCATAAAAGCGTAAGCACTGTTGTCCGTCATTTCACTGCTGACCCTTGAATCGAACTTAGTGCCGAGTTTTCTTAGTTATCGGCTGGCTATAGTTCCGGCGGATTGCCAGGCTGGGCAACCCGCCGGAACGGTTCACTGCTGAGCAACTAAGCGGTTAATACAGCGTTTGGTCAGAAAACGTAGATTGCCGATATCTGAATCTTCCTTGGTCCGGAAAGTGTACCGGTAATATCACCAAAGTTGGTTGGGTTGCCGCCGATGTAAGTCACGGGCGGCGCATAACTCGCGATGTTAAATGCATTGAATGCGTCGATGCGGGCCTTGAGAGCCTCTTCCTTGTAGGTCTTGAAAGCCTTGGATAGAGACAAGTCATAATTCTGGTATCCAGGACCACGCTCTGTTCCAACGTGTGCGGTTCCAAAATCCTGACTGGGCCGGCCATAAGCGCAATAGGGGTTATTTGTCGGCGCCGTTCCGTGCGTAGCGCAAGGAAATGCCGATGGATCGGTGCCAAACCATTTGAATTCGCCGGTGGAATTGCGGCCCCGTCCAGTAATCTTCATCTTGCTGTACTGATTTGCGAATCCAAAGTAGTCCTGGCTCAGGATCTGCGCGCAGTTGTTTTGGCATTGTTGGCCGTTATCATGGATGGTCAGCGGGTAGCCGGAATTGAGCCGGGCATTCATGGATAGCTGCCACCCACCCAGAACTTCATCCAATCCGTAGAGGGTTCCAGTTGGCGCCAAACTGTTTTCCACGGCCGAACGGAAGCTGATAGACCGCGGTTCCGGATACATCCTGCCGCGCGTCAAATGAGGACGGGCCGTAGTCTCCTCCTGGGGTTATTCACATTTTGCCAGTAGGAATCGGTCGTCGCCAGTGCCGTCTGACGCCGAAGTATCCGATGTTATTGGTCATCGACTTGCCGAATGTGTAGTTGACCAGGAACTCCAGTCCCTGGGCATGTGACGCTGCAATGTGGCCTGAAGAGAATGGTAGTTTGAGATGGCGCGCGATGCGGTCTCTTTGAGTATGTCGCTGCCGGGATTGTCGGGGCTGTTCGGGTTGCCGACGAGCGCGAAGTAAGGCTCGATGGTCTGATAGCAGGATCGATCAGCAGCAGCTCGATGACAGGCCCGCGCAGGTATCGTCCGTGTGTATACTGGTTCACCCACATGGGAACGGCCAGATGCTGGCCGGTCTGGCCCACATAACCCGCCTGAACTGAGGTTTGATTGTCGATCTGATACTGCAGGTTGAGGCTGAACTGCGAGATCACGGCCGGACGCATATCCGGATCCCAGGCATAGTATTGCGACTGGGCGCAGGTATTCGTGCCAGCGCTTCCGATGAAGCCAGTTGCCAGGAATACGTTCCCAGCGAGTTACCGGTCCGGGCCACCCGAGTTGTTGTAACTGCCGGCTGGAATTGCGGGTTTTGCGTCATGCGCAGCGACGAGCCCGTGGATTCCAACTCGTCGGTGCTTCCGTATCCGCCGCGAACTACCAGCTTCGGCGTAGCCTTGTAGGAGAAGCCGACGCGCGGCATAAAGCCGAGGCGATAGGGATTGATCAGAGCGCGGCTGTTAGTCTTGCCCGTGGTTGGGTTGTATGCTCCGGCATACTCCAGCATCGAATTGATCGGCGTGCCAGCCGGCTTTCCGTTGGCGTAAGGCAGATTGACGTTGACCATCTTGTTGTTGACTTCATAATTGGGCTGCTCGTAGGAATAGCGCAAGCCTAAGATTCAGAGTCAGGTTCGGCAGAATCTTCCAGTCATCCTGGACGAATACCGCATCGCGCCACTGCCGCTGTCCGAATAGGCCATGAAGACCGGTGATTTGCGCATTGGATGCTGTATCCAGAAGAAAGTCGGCGTATCCGTAGCCTTCGTTGTTATTTCCGTAGTTGTTCCAGTTCGCCGTCGCATTGCCGTTGTAGATGAACTGTCCCAGCAAACCGCCGGTATCGCTGGTAGCTGACGTAGTCCTGCTGATAACGCAGGAATTCAAAACCGAACTTGGTGATGTGCTTTCCGTGTTCCCAGTTCAAAGTGTCGTTGTAGTCGAAGTTGTTATCGACGGCCACATCCCTGAATCGGAGGCTCGGAACCGAATTCTGCATATCCCAGCCTTCGCCGCTGCTTACGTTGATATAGGCAAACCCAGCCTGAGTCTGCAGCCAGCCCGTAGGCAAGCCGATACCGGCCGTGGATTGACCAGTTTCCCCGAAGAGACCGGAGAGATCCTTGGGAACACTTGCATTGAGCTTGAGGCGAGTAAGTCCGGCGCGAGCGTTGTTCACGATCGTGGGAGAAAAGATGTGGGTCCATGTGCCTACGGCGTTCAGGAATGGGTAGTCGTCAGTCAATGGAATTACTGCCTGACTGGAACCTTGGTGGGCATGTCCCATGCGTCACCGTAGCTGTATTTGCCCGTCAACGTATCTTTGTTGTTGAGCGTGTAGTCCAGGCGAATATCGCCCTGGTCATTGCGCTGGATGTAGGATGCCGCCTGAATAATTGCCGCCTACCAGTAGCCGCCCGGGACTCACCGGGTGGTTGGGCAGTGGGAATGCCTGTGGATGCGCAACAAGGAATGTAGCTCAGCACATTGTTTGGATTGATGGGAACGCAGTTGTTTGGAAACATGCCTTCGTTGTTGGTTCCACCAGTCGGGTTGTCAGAGTCACACCCGTATTCCACAGTTGCGTTTGATAGGTGTTGTATAAGGTGGAAAAATCCGCATAGCCTGTGGCGCAACTGGAAACTGTGTCGTACATCCCCACGGTGCCGGAGTTGATGCCGCGCATGGCCGAAGTGGGAATACTAGACGACGAAAGCCTTCCGTGCCATAGCGGAGCCCTTCGTAGTTACCGAAGAAGAACAGCTTGTTCTTGATGATTGGGCCGCCGACGGCTGCACCAAACTGATTCTGGTTATAACCCGCTCTCGGGGTGCCGCTGTATTTGTTTGACCACGTATTGGCATGAGCCCGCTGTTTTGATGAAATGCAAAAATGCTGCCATGGAATTGGTTGGTTCCACCCTTGGTGACCATGACCACTTCGCCGCCGTTTACGTTTCCGTACTCGGCATCGGCATTGCCGGTGATGACGTGAACTTCCTGAATGGAGAAAGGAGAGGGAGTTGTAGCCGATTGCATTCTGGAGCGTTTCATTGATATCGATGCCATCCAGAATGTAGCTGTTCGACTGCTGGCGATTGCCGTTGAAGGAAGGGATAGCATCCGCAGGGCCTTCTTCGTGCGTGGTGAAGGAATCGCGCCCGGTGCCCAACTGCCCGCCCATCGAACCGGCGGTGGGATTGATGGAGCCCGGCACAAACAGGGTTGCTTCCTGAATGTTCAGTCCATCGATGGGCATGTTTTCAAGTTCAGTCGAACTGATCGATGTGCTGATGGTGGAATTCTCGGTATCGAGTAGCAGCGCCTGGTCGCCAACAACATTGACCGTCGTAGACGCCTTGCCGACCTGCATCTTGACATCGGCCGTTACGATCTGGTCGATCTGAATAATGAACGGGCCGACGTTCGCGGTCTCAAAACCGGGCGCCGTTACAGTCACCGTGTAATTATTGCCGAGTACCAGGTATGCGACGTTATACAGGCCGCCTTTGTCGGTGACGGTGCGCGTGACAACGCCTGTAGCTGTATTGGTGACAGCCACCTTCGCGCCAGCCACTACCGCGCCACTAGGATCGGTTACCGTTCCGCGCACTGACCCGGTGATGGTCTGCGCCACGGCTACCGCTCCGCTCAAGAGTAGAACGATACAAAAGAGTGCTGCCAAATACTTTCTCATTCAGGCATTCCTCGCTTCGAATTTCCGTACGTAAATACGGAGTCTTGCATGAACTGGTTGGAACGTTATGGGAACAATATCCGACAAATTTCCCATTGTCAAGCAAATCTACCAAAAAAATGAGAAAATTTCCAGAAGACTCTAGCGCATTGATAATCAGAGATTTACGCCATTTGACAGGGCCTAAATAACGAATTGGCATCCTTCAAAACTGAGATTCTTTACCAGTCTCCCCGCGGGCGCAGCTGGCGATCATCGAGACCTTGGGAAGAACCATATATATGTTGCTGAAATTATTGGCCCTTCTGCCCCGGGTTGACCCTGGCTTAAAGGCTAGTCTCCCGGATTTTGCTGAATCTAACGAAACAGTTGCTCTCGCCCCAAGGCGAAAAGGATCCGGAAAGGTGTGCCCGCTAACTTTCGTTGCTACTCGGTTCCGGCCCTGCAACGTTCCGTAGTCAACCGGCACTCCCTTCCGTATTCCCTCCTGTTTTTGAATCTGGCCCAACCTCGGAGGAGCTTGAAAACAATCTTTTTGTGACCGGCGGCGAGAAGCTTTACTTTCCGCGTCGCCGGAGTGAGTCTTGATGCACAGGTCCCAGCCCGATGGCTAGAACTTGTGGATCATGTCATTGCCTTCGTCCGAAATATAAATGTTGCTGGACGCATCGATCCCCAGGAAGATAGCGGGACCGCTGGCACTAGTGTTCATGATCGCCGAAGTGGCGGGACCGCCTTCCCCTGAATAGGTGCCACTGGTGCCGCTGGTACCCGCGACCGTGTTGATGTAACCGTTTGTGCCGATCATGCGTACCGAGCTGTTGCCGCTATCGGCGAAGTAGACGTTGCCGCTCGGGTCGAGAACGACGCCGAACGGAGCGTTCATTTGCGCCGATGTGGCCAGGCCGCCGTCTCCACCATGGCCCACTGTGGTTTGAGTTCCGGCTGGCGGCCCGCCAATCGTGCTAAGAACCGCCGTGGTGCCCGACAGCTTTTTGATCTTGTTAGAGGAGTTGTCTGTGAAGATGAGATCGCCCGCCGAATCTCCATACAGGCCCCACGGGTTGTTTAAGGCAGTGTTGGCCGTGCTGGTGGCGCCATTGTAAGCAACCGCGCTTCCGCCATCGTCGTCATACGGGTATGTTGTGGTGCTCAGGCCGCCAGCGATGATGTAGGTTGAGCCCTGCTTCAGGCCTGTATAACCTTCGGCCGTAAGAATGGTTGATGCGGAGGTTCCGGTTGTGTTGTAGACCACCTCGACGAGTCCGTTTGCGGCGGCGTCCGTGAAGAAGACATTCTCGGCGCCATCCACCCATACGTCGTGCGGATAGATGGTGGTCGGTGCGGCGCCGACTACAGTTCCGCCATCGGAAATGTGGTAGAGATAGCCCACATGCAGTCCATAGCCTACCTCCCATGTCGAACCATCGGCAGTGATAAGAGCGTCTGCCGGGTTGGTGCCCTGACCTGTGACCTCACCGGCGTAGAGCATATAGACCCGGTTGTATCCAGGGTCCGCGATAAGCAAATTGCCATAGGAGTCTACAATCAGACCACTAGGTTGCCATGGGCCTGTCTCATCCAGGCCGAGGTTGATTGGATACGCGTCTCCCACCACCGGAGAGCTAATTCCGTCGGCAGCAAGAATGGCCGCCGCCGCCGCACCGCCTTTGTAGATCACGTATATACCGTAATCATTGGTGTTGTCGAAGTAGATGTCACCGCCCGCACTGTTAAGCACTGGAGCTATGGCAACGCCTTCCGGAATCCTCAATGCTATTGCCGTACGCAACCATTCCGCTGGTGGGACTGGCGGTTTCACCCTGAACCCCCGCTATTGTGGAGATGTCGGGAGACAGATTGATGGTATAGGCAGCCGAGCCAACCGCGCTGGTCAAACTGCTGCCCGCTGCGTATATCGTGACGTCGGAAACACCGGTGTCATAGTCGCCACTCGAGGTGGTCGTCGTG
Organism: uncultured Acidobacteriaceae bacterium; assembly: GCA_963839225.1. Taxonomy (GTDB): domain Bacteria; phylum Acidobacteriota; class Terriglobia; order Terriglobales; family Acidobacteriaceae; genus Telmatobacter. The sequence goes on along the minus strand of CAWIVA010000061.1, from coordinate 29,618 downwards.
AAGGTGAGCGCCTCGCTCGTTGCCGTGGCCGTAAACGGCTCGTTGTACTGCGTCCAGCCGCTCCCCGGCGTGGTCGATAGCAGAGTCACCCCATTCATGGTTACGGTGATCGGGTTCGCGGAATAGCCGGGACGATCTTCCAAGTAGAAAGACGCCGTGTATTGCTGGTTGACGATCAAGTTGGTGATCGTCTGCGTCAGCGTGGCGTTGTCCTGAAGGAAGGCGACCTGGTTGGCGCCGTCGGGAGCCGCCGTAAAGTTCCATGCGGAGCCGTATTCGGCTACTCCGGAGCCGTATGAACCGCTTGACGCATTCTGTGTTGCTCCGCTGAATGTCCAGCCGGCGACATTTGTTGGGTAGTAGATGTAAGTTCCATCGCCGGGCGTCATTGGCGGATTTGTGGCGAAATCGCCGTTGGTCACGAGGTTTTCATCCAATGCGGCGATGGCTTTCACCGTCTGCGTGGTCGAGACCGTGATCGGAGCGGAGTAGGCCGTGGATGCGGTGGTCGGCGTGGTCCCGTTGGTGGTGTAGTAGATCAGGGTGCCGGCCGTGGCGTCGCTGATCGTTACGGTTTGTACCGTACTGTAGCTTCCCGCCGCGGGGTTGAACGCCGGCGTTGCAACATTGGTGACAGTGATGGTGTACGCCGCAGAGCCGACCGCGCTATTGGAATAGTTGGTTTTCACCGCAAGCGCCTCAAGCGTCTCCGTGGCCGAAACCGCGATGGCGCTTGAGTAGAGGGTCGAACTGGTGGTTGGCGTGGTCCCGTTGGTGGTGTAATAGATCGACGCGCCCGAAGTTCCATCGTTGATGGTTACTGTTTGCGCCGAGCTATAGGTTCCAGCAGCGGGGCTGAAGCCTGGTGTGGCTACCGCGCCGTTGATGGTATACGCCGCCGATGCAACTGCGCTATTGGAATAGTTTGCTTTTACCGCAAGCGCTTCTAACGTCTCAGTTGCGGAAACCGTGACGGCGCTCGAGTACGTGGCCGAAGCCGTCGTCGGTGTTGTGCCGTTGGTCGTGTAGTAGATCGTCGATCCAGAGGTTGAATCGCTGATGGTCACCGTCTGCGCGGGCCCGTAGCTTCCCGCTGCGGGACTGAACGTCGGCGTGGCCACCGCGCCGTTGATGGTGTACGCCGCCGAGCCGACCGCGCTATTGGTATAGCCTGTCTTCACCGCAAGCGCTTCTAACGTCTCAGTAACCGAGACCGTGACGGCGCTCGAGTACGTGGTCGAAGCCGTCGTCGGTGTTGTGCCGTTGGTGGTGTAGTAGATGGTCGCGCCCGAGGTCGAGTCGCTGATGGTTACTGTCTGCGCAGGCCCGTAGCTTCCCGCTGCGGGACTGAATGCCGGCGTGGCTACCACCAGCGTGTACGCCGCCGAGCCGACCGCGCTATTGGTATAGCCTGTCTTCGCACCCAGCGCCTTAATAGTCTCCGTTGCGGAAACTGTGATTGCGCTCGAATAGAGGGCCGAAACAGTGGTTGGAGTTGACCCGTTGGTCGTGTAGTAGATCGACGCGGATGGTGTTGACGAACTGAGGGTCACAGTTTGCGCCGAGTTATAAGTTCCAGCGGCTGGGCTGAACCCAGGAGTGGCCACTGTCAAGGTGTAAACCGCGGATGCAACCGCGCTATTGGTATAGCCCGATTTCGCGGCCAGCGCCTTGACGGTTTCAGTAGCCGAAACTGTGATTGCGCTCGAATAGAGCGTGGAACTCGTCGTCGGAGTTGACCCGTTGGTTGTGTAGTAGATCGACGCGCCCGAGGTCGCATCGGTAATAGTCACTGTTTGCGCCGAGTTGTAGGTACCTGCCGCGGGGCTAAACGCCGGCGTGGCTACCGTGCCGCTAATGGTATAAACAGCCGATGCGACCGCGCTGTTGGAATAGCCCGCTTTGACCGCAAGTGCCTCAAGAGTCTCGGTAGCCGAAACCGTGATTGCGCTTGAGTAAGTGGACGAAGCAGTAGTTGGCGTCGTTCCGTTGGTGGTGTAGTAAATCGTCGATCCGGAAAGTGTATCGCTGATGGTGACCGTCTGCGCGGAGCTATAGGTTCCCGCAGCCGGGCTGAACGTCGGTGTAGCTACTGCTCCGTTAATGGTGTAAACCCCGGATTCAACTGCGCTGGTAGTGTAGTTCGCCTTTGCCGCAATCGCTTCCAGAGTCTCGGTGGCCGAAACCGTGATTGCGCTCGAGTAAGTGGACGAAGCAGTCGTCGGTGTTGTCCCGTTGGTGGTGTAGTAAATCGTCGACCCGGAGGTTGCGTCGCTGATGGTCACGGACTGTGCCGGCCCGTAGCTTCCCGGTGCGGGGCTGAACGCCGGCGTCGCCACCGTTCCGTTTATGGTGTATGCGGCGGATGCGACCGCGCTGTTGTTGTAGCCCGATTCCGCAGCAAGCGCCTTCACTGTCTCCGTAGCTGAAACCGTGATGGGACTCCCGTAGAGACTCGAGGCCGTCGTCGGGGTTGACCCATTGGTCGTGTAGTAGATCGACGATCCAGCGGTGGTATCGCTAATGGTTACTGTCTGCGCAGGCCCGTAGCTTCCAGCTGCTGGGCTGAACGTCGGCGTGGCTACCGTCGCATTGATTACGTACACAGCCGATGCGACCGAGCTGTTGGTCTCGCCTGACTTCACCCCCAGAGCTTCCAAAGTCTCGCTTGACGAGACTGTGACAGGACTGGAGTAGAGGGACGAGCTTGTGGTTGGAGTCGATCCGTTGGTCGTGTAATAAATCGACGCTCCACTAGTTGAATCGCCAATGGTCACTGTCTGCCCCGAAACATAGGCGCCGCCCGCGGGGCTGAACGTCGGTGTCGCCACCGTCGTTCCGCCGATGCCTGTCCCGGTGAACGAGAGTTGCTGTGTTGAGTTCGCTACGTTCAGGTTGTTGTCGGTTAGAGTGGCCGCCTCATTGAGCACGCCGTTTGTGGTCGGATCGAAGGCATACTCAATGGTGCAGCTGGTGCTGGTTGTCAGGGTCTGCCCGTTTTGCGCCGTAACCGTGCAAGAGCCGCCGGACTGCTGCGGATAATCCGTTGGAGAGCTCGCGCTGCTCATAACCAGCGAAGTGTTGCCGATGTCGGTCAGAGTCAGCGATTGCGGCACGCTCTTCGAGCCCACATTGGTATACGGGAAGTTTAGCGGGGCTCCCACCGTGGTCACCTTCTCCACCATGTTGTCGCCGTTGCCGATATTCTGTCCGTCCGCGATGAAGATATTTCCCGCTCCATCCACTTCCACGCCTTGAATATTGCCCAGTGCCGCGGTAAGAGAGGATTGAACGGCCGAGGTCGGAACGACGCTGCCGCCGCCCGCTACCACCACCAGCTCTCCGGCAACATTGATCTGTTCGATCAAATCGTTGGAGAAGTCGGCGATGTAGAGGTCACCGGCGCCATCCACCGCCAGGCCTGCCGGATTGTTGAGCCCCACAGTGAGGGCCGCTTGCGGAGTATCGCTGGGCGAGTTGCTGCCTCCGCCCGCAATGGAGTAGATCTGACCGGAAGTGTTGATCTTCTCGATCTTGCTGATGTTCTGGTCGGAAAGATAGAAGTTCCCCGCGGCGTCGAAGACCATGCCCGTCGGTCCATTCAACTGCGCGCTGGTTGCCGGTTGAGGAGTTGTGCTAACTGGCGTGCTTCCGCCTCCCGCCACAACCACGAGCTGTCCGGCGGGTGTCACCTTCTCAATCTCGTTGTTAAAGAAGTCCGAGATATAGAGGTTCCCCGATGTATCCGTCGCCAGGCTGTTGATGCCGTTGATGGCTACACTTGTGGCTGCCTGTGGTGTGGTGCTCGGAGCATTCGAGCCGCCGCCGGCCATGATCCAGATCTCTCCGGTAGCCTGCGAGACTTCCTCTACCGCATCCGGGTAGCCATTGCTGTTCAATACGTGCGCATCGCCAATGTACACGTTGCCCGCCCCATCGACCGCGATGGCCTGCGGACAGGTGCCGGAGCCAAGCGCCGGTGAAGGCGTTGTGGTCGGGACCGGCCTGCTGCCGATGTAATCGTAGTCGCCGGCGATCACCACAATCTGGTTGGTCAGCGGATTGACCTTGTAAGCCAGGCAGTTGATGTCGTCCGCGATATACAGATTTCCCGCTCCATCCATTGCCAGGCCGGAGCCGTTGTTTGAGACGGCGATGGCCGCCGCCGTCACCGATTCAGGAACGTCGGTTACGCCATAGGCGCCGCCGCCGATTGCCATAGTCAACGAGCCAGGAGTTACTGCAATCTCCGGTCCCTGGCCGACGCCTGCAAGGCCTGCGGTTCCGATTACTTCGTTGTCGTTGTTGACCGTCAGCGTGCCCATGCGCATGCCGGGATACTGCGGGGTGAACTTGATAGGCACGGTGCAAACCGTATTTGCCGGATTGCTGGCTCCGCCGATGGTGCAGCCGGTGACTGTGCCAACCGTGAACTCCTGCACGCCGTTCTGCGCCAGGGGTACGGTGATGCTGCTGATGGCACTGGCTGTCGCTAACGTGATCTGAACATTCTGCGCGGACGAGGTCGATCCCACCGCCGTCGTCGGCAGAGTTGAAAACACGCCTGTCTTGATCGCCGTCGTGTAAGAGAATTCATCGGCGTAAACCGGCGCGCTGCTATAGGGCGAGGTGGTTACGGTGACATCTACCGTGCCACCGCCCGCTGGCGAAGTTGCCGTAATCTGTGTACTGGAGTTGTATGTAACGCCGGTGGCCGCGTCAACGCCGAACTTTACTGTCGATCCTGAGGTAAAGCCGGTTCCTGTGATGACTACCGAAGTTCCGCCGGCTGGCGCGCCGGAATGCACGCTAAGGCCGGTGACAGTCACCGGCGAAACGTAAGTAAATTGATCGGCGCCGACGATGGGGCTGGTTCCGTCCACCGTTGTTACCGTCACATTCACTGCACCGCCGCTCATTGATGAGCCTTGAGGCGAGGTCACAGTCGCGCTGGTGCCCGAAGTGACATTGACGCTGGTGCCCAGGTTGCTGCCGAAATCGACTGTCATGCCGGTGGCAAATCCCGTACCACCGAGGGTCACTGAAGTGCCGCCAGCAATCGGGCCGTTCGCCGGACTCACGCTGGTCACCGTCGGAGGCGGTTCATAGGTATAGAGGTCTGCACTGTTGTCTGCGCTGTTCCCTGCGAAGTGGTTACGGTTACGTTCACCTCGCCGGTGCCTGCCGGCGCTGTCGCTGTAATGTTGGTGGCCGAGTTCACGACGACATTGGTGGCCGGCGAGTTGCCGAACATGACCGTCGCGCCTGTCGAGAAGTACGTTCCTGTGATGGAAACGCTGTTTCCACCCACCTGTATGCCCTGGTTCGGGCTGAGTCCTGTCACTGTTACCGGCGAGACGTTCGTGAAAAGATCGTTGGGGTTGGACGGGCTAACGCCGCCAGGTCCAAAAACCTGTACCGTGACAATTCCATTCCCTGCGGGTGCAGTCGCGGTGATCTTTGTCGATGAGTTGATGGTAAAGCTGGTTGCTGCCACACCGCCGAACTCAACCGCGGTTGCGCCGGTGAAGTCGGTTCCGGTGATTACGACTGAAGTTCCGCCCGAGTTCAAACCGCTCGACGGATTCAGGTTGGTTACGGACGGAGTTGTAGCGGGAGCGAAACCAAGCGCCTCTGCTAACTGGATTCGCGCTGATTCATACGCGTAGGGATCAGGCGACCACAATCCCTCGCAAGCCGCGTAGCCAAGCGCAGCCCCGGAGGAACCCTGACCGGTCGGTCCGTAGGGCAATCCATTGGGAAGGTCGCCAAAGATTGGAGAGTCGATGGCCTCGGGCCAGGTGCAGTTGCCGCTATAGGCAGTCCCTACCGGCGTGACGCCATACTCGTACCAGCCACCATCAATATCTTCCCAATCGTAGCCCTGCCAATCCGCCATTCCCTCGGCGGCTATGGATGAGACAATCGCATTGGCCGCTGCTCTGCCGGCCTGTTTTCCATACAGGTACAAGTATTCATAATCTTCGTATCCACGGCGCCATTGCTCCAGTTCCCTGGTCGCTATCGGGCCGCTGATACCGTTACACACGCTGTAGTTGTTCGAAGTGCAGGTCGGATTGCCCACCGGGTTCGCCGTCAGAACCGTCTCGCCCACGGGGTTGGCCGTGTAGTAGCACCCCAATTCGTTTCCGGGGAAGATATAGGTGTCGCCCTGGTCATTGCCGTTGGCGACGAACGGAGACAGACTGTTGCACGAGCTGGCCGATGCGGTTCCGTTGTACCCGCCCCAGAAATTGCCTATCCATGACCATATTCCGCCCGGGGCCGGCGTTGCCGGATTGGGATCGCCCACGCTCGCAATCGTCTCATCCTGCCCATACTTGTAAGCAGCCCAGTAGGTAACACGCCGGTAGACGCCACCCGATCCGCCGCCCCCATTGTTATACGTCCATCTCTCGATGGGCGCAGGGGCTGTCGAGAGCGCGGGGACACCCTGCGTAAGGTCCAGAGTGTACTCATATCCCGTGCCTGCGATGATCGTCGGGTCGACACCGTACGACAAGCCCGGTCCTGGCTGGCCGGTCATATAGATTCCCGGGCTGGGAGACCAGGTCATCACCCAGGAGGTGCTGTAACCCGGTGTCGCGAGCGCGGTGCCGGGATAGGAGAGATTGAGGTGATCCGCGCATGCAGAATTGGTGTAATACGTGGTATCGCCATCCTCCATGCAGGCCGGTTCGTCAGTCGTAAGTACACGCATCGGCGCCGTCGACGCGGCCCATGTCGAGGATAACGAGCTATTGGACGCATTGATGGCCTGCATCACCTGCGACATAATCTGATACATCAAGGGCTGGTCGCCCAATTGATAGCTGTGATTGTTGTAATTCTCGTCGAAGGTATAGCTCATCAAATCTGGAATTGCCCAGTTTTTAGAAGTGTGGTTAGAAGAAAAATGCTGCGAGGTTTGGGTCGCGTAGTTCTGCGTCAGTGAAACCAGCCCCGCGGGCATTAATGGCGCGTCTGCGCAGTTATACATGCACCAGCTATACCCAGGACCATAAGTCCATGCGCCGGCGCCGCCATTCGCAATCGGCCCATCGAGAACTCGCATGGCAGTGCCGTCAGAGAACAACCCGCCGGGCGTCAGCGACGGACCGAAATATGAATCGTATGTGGTCCAGTCGATCGAGCTGGTCGTCCCGTTGGTTGTAAAGCTGGTCGGATTGGTTGACGGGTAGGCCCCGTTAATCGTTGGCGCAAAAGGATCAAACTGGGCGTCAATGTCATAGTTGTGGGCCATGACCTGGTATTTCTGAAAGAGCGGAATATCCGACCCCGATATGCCCTCGCCCGAGTCCAGACTGCTCTCGTAAAGAGGCAGCCAGACTTTCAGCATGTCAGCATAGCTGGAGTTGGTCGACCCGGCGTCAAAGCCGGGCAAATTGCCGTTCCACACCGTCAAATTCACGGGAATATTTGTGGTTGTGATGCCACTGCCGCTCACTGTGAGAGTGCCCGTGTAGGCTCCTGCGGTTTGATTGGCGGGAATGGAGATATTCACCCACACTCCCTGGGTCGTCCCCTCTTGCACATTGAAGGGGGTCGCAACCGCAGGATTTCCCGAGTCGTAAGGATCGTAAAACGGAATCAGAGGATCAGGTATGTTCCCTGTAGCCTGCACGCAACCAATAGCCGTAGCGCCAGTGCAGCTGTAGGGAACATAACCCTCCAGATAACGGGTCACCGCGGAGTTTCCGGTATTGTCCGAGGTGAAAGTCGCTCCAGGACCGGTCAGCGGGGTGATTGTCACCGTGACATCGCTCGGCGTGGTAGCTGCCGGCGCAGTGATAAAGAGCTGGAAAGAGACCGTCTCGCGCCCTGCCCCGGCTATGGAAATCACCGGCGTGCCCAAGGGGCAGGACCAGTTGGTGTTCAACTGCGTGACCGCCTGCGGATGCTGCGAATATCCCCACGGGCTGTAAGTGCCGTCGTAGAGCATGGTGGGAATCGTGGGCTGGTTGGTCGTTGGGCTATTGTTTAACATCACCACGTCGCTGACAGTGGCGGCCCAGATGTTGGGTGTCGAGGCGGCCCAATTCTGGGCTGCGCATGCTTGACCTGCTGCCTGTTGACTGCCTGCAACCAGCAACATCAGCACCGCCAGCGTGACGAACATTGAAGTTCCAATCTTCAAAATCAGCTTTCTTCCCCAATTCCGGCTCATGATCTTTTCCTTTCTCGAATCAACATCCGTTTCGTGGAATGAAAATTTTCTCGACTTTTGAACGCTTTTTGTGCCCGGAAACCGTAAACGCCTCGGATGCTAGGCCGACCTCTTGAGAATTGTCAAGTATTATTTTGAGAAAATTTTCCCAGTAATGATCGATCTTTACAGATTTTTGATCCGCGAAAAGAGAGTATTTCTTATGTCCAAAATCCTTAGATTCAGCGGTTAGCGTTTAGTCCAGCCCGCGTGCGCAAGCTCTATGCAATTGAGAATCGCCCCGCAAGTCTGTAACAATTTCACAGCAAAATTATTTTTTTGATTGCACGAAATTTAGGTCATTTTATCAATGGAATTAATAATATGGCAGACATTTCTCGGCCTGAATTCTGAGGATCGACCACCTCGATTTTAAGCTCTTTTCAGCGTCGATTCTGCGCGCTTGATTTCCACTCTCGCGTGCGGCCGGGACTTGTCTATTTTCAGTTGAGTCGGGGTGCGCGCTCAAATCCCTTCAAATCCGGGCTTGTTGGTTTATTGGAGAAGTTGCTGGAGACTTCGAAGCCCACCCGCCTGCGAATGAAGCTACGATCGTCTTCCCTGGGTCGTACTGCGATACTTCGCCGCGGTCTCAAAGCTGGCGCGCTGCGTTCGCTGCGGAGGAAGCCCGCGCAGTACCAGTTCCACGTCATCCACGATCATCTTCCCAATCTCGTGCATGATCTCCGGCACATTTCCGGCTCGATGTGCCGACAAAATTGTATTCGGAGTGCGGCGGGCGCGGTGGTCCGGCGGAATGGGCTCTTCAGGAAAAACATCGATCGCGGCGCGAATCTGACCCGACTCGCAGGCATCGAGCAGATCGTCGAAGTTCACAATCCCCGCCCGGCTCACCAGCACCACCACCGATCCTCGCTGCATAAGGTTGAAATATTTTTTATCAATCGAGCCGGCGTTTTCCGTGGTAGGCGGCGCCAGAATGAAAACAACGCGAGAACGGCGGAACAATTCCTCCAGCCCCACCGGATGCAATTGCATATTGCGCAGAATCTGCTCGTGAACCCAGGGATCGTGCGCCAGAATCTCGCCCTGAAACGGCCGCAGCATGGGAATCAGTTCCCTTCCCAGGTTCCCGCAGCCGATCACTCCCATCGTCTTGCCGCGCAACAGAAAGGAGTCCGCCGTGTCGTCCACGCCATAGAGCGATTCCGTTCCCGCCCGCATCTTTGCGTCGCCATCCACCATCCCGCGCGCGGCGGCAATCGCCATGCCCAGCGCCATCTCAGAAACGGAAACCGCAAAGACTGGAGCAATCGCCGTGACATAGATATTGCGCCGAAAGCACTCCTCGTAATCGATATTGGGAAGAAAATTTCCTTCCACATTGACTATGAGACGCAGATTCGGTGCGCGATCCAGCCGCTCGCGCGGCATATCCGCCTGGCCCAGCAGCGCAACGGCATTGCGGCAGGTACCGGTCAATCTGCTCATCGGGCGCGCGGCTGCCGTCGTGCCAGATCACGCGGCCCAGCCCTGCCAGCCTGCGCTTGTCCTCGTCGCTGAAAACCACTTTTGAATCCCGCGGATAAGGATCGAGAATAATTACGTTGTCAGTGCGCTCATCTTCCTTTATCGCCTCGCAAAGTTCTTCATTTCACCGCTAAAGCATTTTTCAAAATCCACTTTGTGTCAGGGCACGACTTCAGTCGTGCCAAAAAAGACTGCATGAGCAACGGGCTTTAGCCCCTGCGGTATTGCCGCCTGTCCATTAACCCCTCACCGGCACTAGCACAATTTACCGGAACAGATACCAGAGTACATCCGTGAAAATAAACAACACCAAAGCCGCATTGCGGTAGTCGCCGATCCCCTCCCAGGGTTTTGTGATCTCCCCTGAGACATTGACCACAGCTTTCTTGAAATCTTCCGGCTGGCTGGTCATGTTGCTCACAATGACTGTGGCAATCGTGGCAACAATAAGCACCACCAGATCCCGATGCAGGAAAGAGTGAAAAATCGGCAGCGAAAGCACGGGCAACCCCAGGTGCAGCACCTGGTCAAGAAAAACCACCGCCGCCACGCAGAATCCGGCGATAATCCCCCCTATTGCTCCCTTGGTGTTGGCCTTCTTCCACAACACTCCGGTGAGAATCACCGCCATCATCGGCGCGCAAAGGTAGTGGGAGATCAGTTGCAGATAGTACCAGATGGTAACTGAAAGTCCCACCAGCGGAGCCGCCAGTACGCCCAGCACCGCCATCAGCACCGTAACCCAGCGGCCGATCACCACCTGTTTGCTTTCGGTGGTTTCAGGCCTGAACCGCAAAACAAAATCTCTCACCACCAGCGTGGCGCTGGCGTTGTAGCAGGCGCTCATTGATGACATCAAAATGGCAATCAGCCCGGCCAGCGCCAGTCCGCGCATACCCACCGGCAAAAGCCCCGTCACCAGTTGCGGATAAGCGTAGTCGTAACGCGAAATTCCCGGATAAAGAACCCGCGCGATCACGCCGGGAAGAACCAGAATAAAAGGAACCAGCAGCTTGAGGAAGCCTGCGAAGATCGCTCCCCGCTGGCCGTCCTTCAATGTACGCGCCCCCAGCACGCGCTGCACATTGGTCTGGTCCATGCACCAATAGAACATTCCGGAGAAGAAATTCGCGATCAGAAACCCGGTAATCGGAAGCTCGTCTGTCAGCGGTTTGACCATCTGCAGCGAGGCTGCGGGCGCGTGCGTCACCAGTCCGTGCCAGCCTCCCACGGCATGCAGGCCCAGCACCACCAGCAACGCGCTGCTCAGGATCAGCCAGGTCCCCTGCACCATATCCGCATATACCACCGCGCGCAAGCCGCCCTTCATCGTATAAAGAGCGGTAAACGCCGACAGCAAAATCATGAGCAGCAGTTGGTTCCACCCAAACAGCACATGGAACAGCAGCGAACCCGCCCATATATCGATTGCATTCTTGGTGAATACATTGATGACCAGCAGATTGGCAGAGAGGAATGCGCGCAGCGGCCAGCCGTAGCGCCGCTCAATGAACTCCGGAATGGTGTAAATCTTTTCCCGCAGATAAAGCGGCGCAAAGAGCATGGCCAGCATGATCAGATCCCAGCCGCTCACCCATTCGTAGCCGCCGGCCACCATGCCGATGCGGTAGCCGTCTCCGGCCATCCCCAGGACGTGCTCCGCTGAAATATTTGAAGCAAAAAGCGACATGCCGATGAACGGCCAGCTGAGGTCGCGCCCCGCCAGAAAATACTCTTTCCCTGAACTGCTTTTATGCGATGCCCGGGTCACGGCAAAAATAACCAGCCCGAGACTTACGAAAATAATGACGGTATCAATCCACGACAGCACTTGTGTTTCACTCTTCCCTTCGGTCCAGTTGAGGCGTTACCGAATTCCAACATATGCAGATTTGCGTTGTCAACGTATCATCGGAAATAAATGAAAGATAATTACTTCATATAGATTCGATTCTTTACTATTATTTTCGGTTTTGGGGAGTTATGATGTACATTGTTCTATAGGTTATTTCTCGGGAGATGGTCTCATCTGAAACCATAGATGCTAATGCGCCAGCCAAAGCAAATTCTCTCTCCACCTTCAGGAGGCCGTCCCCTTTTGGTCACCGACCGGCGGCGCATGATCACCGAGTTGGTAGCATCACGGGGAAGCCTGCGCGTGTCCGAGTTGAGCGACATTCTGGGAGTCTCTGAAGTCACCATCCGCAACGATCTGGAACTCCTTGCGCATGAGGGACTTCTGGTGCGCGATCACGGCGGCGCCATAGCCCGCACTCACACTTCTCTCTCCGTCACCTTCGATCAGCGCGCCCGGTTGATGCTTGAGGCCAAGCAGCGCATTGGTCAGGAAGCCGCCAATCTGGTCCAGGCCGGCGACACCATCATGCTCGATAGCGGCTCGACACTGATGGAGATGGCCAAGCGATTACCTAACCTTGCACCGCTGACCATAATTACCAATGGCCTCAACATCGCCATTCAGGTAGGTTCGCTTCAGGACGCTCATGTGGTGCTGGCCGGGGGCAGCCTGAGCCCTGAGATTATCGGCACAGTAGGCCCGCTCGCTGAGCGCGATCTGGGAGATCTTTTGGCCGACAAGCTTTTTCTTGGCACACATGCATTCGAACTTGAAAACGGCCTTTCTGACGTTTCGATCGAGACGGCGCGCGCCAAGCGCACCATGATCTCGGCAGCCAAAAAGGTGATCCTGCTGGTCGATTCCGGGAAATTTCCCTCGCGTGCAATGGCACGCGTGGCTCCGCTGTCGGCCATCCACTGCATCATCACAGATACCGGATTCCCCGAGGAGGTAGCCCAGCAATTGACCGTTCAGAACATTGAAGTGCGCAGAGTCTAACGGTTTGCCTCTTCGCAGCGAGCCTCTTTTCGCCCGTAATCAAATAAATGGAGATGAAATGGGATTAGGTAAAAGCATCCGCTTAAAACGATTGTTCAGTCACCCTTCGGGACGTCTGTGTTCCGTAGCTATCGATCATTTCCTTGGCTATCACCAGGATCTGTATCTGCAAACAGGCCTGCGCGAGCTGCCCAAAACACTTGCCGCCATTGTTGCCGGCAAGCCCGACTCCATCACCATGAACAAGGGGATCGCTTTGGGCTGGTGGGGGCCTTACGCAGGCACCATTCCGCTCATTATGCAGAGTCTCGCGGCCCGTCCCGACGACACAGCCGACGAAGTGATTGCGCTTCCTGAGGATGCCGTGCGCATCGGTGCCGACGCGTTTGCCACCTGCGCATTCGTTCGCGGCGCCACTGAGGCGGCCCACGTTCGGCGCGTCGCCGACCTGGTTCGACAGGCGGAGATCTGGGACATGCCCGTCATTCTTCACGTCTATCCCAGAACCTTCAGCGACGGCAAAGTCGATATCAGCTTTACGCCCGAGGATATTTCCTGGGCGGTCCGCTGCGGAATTGAAGTAGGCGTGGACGTAATCAAGGTGCCCTACTGCGGTGACGTAGCCAGCTACAAGCAGATCGTCGAGAACTGCCCCGTTCCGCTGGTGGCGGCAGGTGGACCGAAGGCTGCAAACTTCCTCGCCAGTCTTGCGATGGCCAAAGATGTGGTCCAGAGCGGCGCCCGGGGCATGGTGGTTGGCCGCAACATCTGGGGATTCCCCGAGATCACCAAGGCGGTCAACGCCTTCAAGGCCGTCATCCACGACCAGGTCGACCCGGAAAAGGCCATGCAAACCGCCGGACTCGGAGCCTGAAATGCCCAGGCCGGAATTCGACATTTTTGGCCTCGGGACCATAGCCGTCGACGATTGCGTGTACGTCGATTCCTACCCGCCTCCGGATGAGAAGGTCAGAATCAATCGCGAAGGACGTAACGTGGGCGGCCAGATCGCCACGGCCCTGGCAGCAGCCAGCCGCCTGGACGCTCACTGCGCTTACGGTGCCGTGCTCGGCGAGGATGAACTTTCTGTCGCAGCCTTCGCGGCTCTCGAAGCAGCAGGAGTGGATTGCCGCTTCGTCCAGCGCGCCCCTGGTACGGGCCCGATTCACAGCGTAATTGTCCTCGACGAAAAAGCGGGCACGCGAAATATCTTTTACAACCTCAGCCGCACCGCACCCGTACCCACCGACCAAATCGGCCCGGCAACGATTGCCAATACCCGTGTGCTGCTCGTCGATCAGTTCGGCCCCGATACGGCCATTCACGCCGCTCGCCTCGCTCGTGAGACTGGCGTAGCGGTAGTCATGGATCTCGAGTGGCTCGACGCACCTCGTCTCGACGAGATGATGTCTCTCGCCGATCATCTCCTGGTTCCGCGCGACTTCGCCGTCGCCTGCACACGATCGTCAACTCCCGCGCAGGCTGCGGAAGAATTGCATCGCCGCAGCCCGCGCATCTGCACCGCCGTCACCTGCGGCACTGATGGTTGCTACTACGTTCACGCCTCCGCGACAGTTCAGCATCTGCCGGCTCCGCGAGTGGAAAGCCTTGAGACCACCGGATGCGGTGACGTATTCCATGGTGCCTACGCCGCCGCTTTAGCCGCCGGCAAAGATGCGCCTGATTGCCTGCGTTTTGCGTCTGCCGCTGCGGCGGTCTTTGCCACCCGTCCCAGTGGATGGCAGCATATGCCCACCAACGACGACGTGAATCGCCTGATGACAAAAACCTATTGAAGGAGATTTGTATGAATACTGCCGAGCTTGCAAACCGCCTTGAGGAAGCCCTCCGCGAAATTCCGTTGCTCGATGCCCACACGCATCTTGATGCGGCACACCTTTCAGCACGCGGCCTCGATGACATCCTCCTCTACCACATGGTCATCAGCGACCTCTATTCAGCCGGCTGCCCCAATGGCGCGCGGCTCGATGAGATGCCCTCCATCGAGGAGTCGCACTCCCGCCTGGAGCAGGCCATTCCTTATCTGCCCAGGATTCAGAACACCTCCTGCTCCTGGATGGTGCGCATCATTCTCAGGGACCTCTACGGCTGGGCCGAGCCGGTGACCGCCGACAACTGGCGCAAGCTCGACGGCCTGATCCGTGAGCGTGCCGGAAAAGAATGGGCCGTCAAGACTCTCGACCGCGCGGGAATTCAGCGCACCTGCACTGAACTCTGGCGCGGCCGCAACGGCGAGAGCAATGACCTTTTGCAGTACAGCCTGGAGTGGGCCTTCTTCGCGCGTGCCCAGTGGGGCGAATTCGATACCGCACTGTTTGAGCTGGAGCGCACTTGGACTGCCACGGCCCCCGAGCCGCCCATCTCCGTAACCTTCAGCGCACGCCCCCCTGTTCCCCGCCCCATCCGCACCCTCCAGGATGTGCATGACTGCCTCGATCACTATTGCGCCGTCACGCCCTACGACCGCATCCTCAATACAGCCCAGCATTTCTCCACCGACTTCGATTACCGCCAGGTTACCGATGCGGAGATGACAAAGGCCCTTGAGCGCCGTTCGCAGGCCGGCCCCGCAGAACGCGATATCTACGCCAACTACATCATCGAGCAGTATCTCCAGCGCCTTGAGCAGACCCGTCCGGGCTTCATGTTCCAGTTTTCGCTGGGCGCCGATCCCTTACCCTACGAGACCGCCAGCCGCATCCGCCAGACCACGCTGCGCGAGTTGGGCGATCTCATCGCACGCCATCCCAAGCTCAACTTCCAGTGCCACATCGCCAGCGTGCACGCCAATCAGACGCTCTGCACCTTCTGCCGCGAGTTGCCCAACTTCTCTCTCGCGGCATACTGGTGGCACAACTTCTTTCCCATGTTCATGCGCCAGGTCATGGAAACCCGCCTCGATATGCTGCCGGTAAACAAGCAGATCGGATATCTTTCTGACGCGTATTGTGCTGACTGGGCCTATGCCAAGGCAACAATGATTCGCAAGCAGTTGGCAAATGTGTTGGCGCGGAAGATCCAGCAAGGTCAGTACGATGAAGAATTGGCACTCGCAACCGCACGCCAAATCTTCTACGAAACGCCCCAAACCCTCTGCGGCATGAAGCCGAAAGTCATGGCAGCAAAAAAGTAATTCGCAAGTGGATGTAAGATGGATGGTCAGCAAAATTCGGGGTAATCCTTCATTCAACGGATTTACTGGCTATTGAGGATTGCAGAAGGAATGTCCGCGCAAAAGCGATGAAAGGTACGAGGTTTATTGAGGTCTGCATAACCAATGCCCGTGACAAACGCGCCGGAGGCGCAATGTTCGTTAGCCCCGCGCTTCACCGGGGTCCCCAAGAAACGGTCTTTGTTTCTTGGGGTGGAAGCGTGGGGAAAAGGGAATTAGAAATTCCTCACGGAGTCCCGTAGGGACGGTGCAAGGACGTGGTTTTTGCAGGAACCAATAATCTCGGAACACAGCGCACCATCAAAGATCGGAAGCATAGAAATGACCTCTCAGGAACGTGTACTTGCCTCCCTGAACCACCAACAGCCCGACCGGGTTCCCATTGACCTGTCAGGTTATCGCTCATCGGGCATCTCCCCCATCGTCTATCCAAAACTCAGAGCCGCTCTCGGCCTTGAGCCACGTACCGTCGACGTCTACGATCCCATTCAGCAACTGGCCATCGTCCATGAGGACGTCCTCGATCGCCTGGGCGTGGATACGATTGAGCTAGGTCGTGCCTTCTGCCACGAAGACAAATGGTGGGCCGCGTGGACCCTTCCCGACGGATCGCCGTGCAGAATGCCTGTGTGGGCGCTGCCGGAGCGCATCGGAACCGATTGGGTATTGCGCGCTCCGAGCGGAAGAATCATGGCGCGCATGCCCGAGGGATCTCTGGTCTTCGATCAGACCTACTGGCCCTTCCTCGAAGGCGAAGAAGATCTCTCCCAAATCGAAGCAATCTTTCCTGAGGCAATGTGGACCGGGCTGCGGACGCCGCCGGGACCATCCATCTCCGGCTCGGAGCAACTCGGCGCCGGCGTCCGCGCCTTGCGCGCATCCACCAGCCGCGCCATCGTCGGGCCATTCGGCGCCAACCTGCTTGAGATGGGCCAGTTTTTCTACCGCATGGACAATTCCTCGATGATGCTGGCCTCTGAACCCGAGCGTGTGCATCGTTTTCTTGACGCCCTGATGGAAATTCACATGCGCAATCTCGAAATCTTCCTCGGCGCGGTCGGCGACTCTATTGACGTGATTCTCTTCGGCGACGATCTGGGCGCGCAGAACAGCCCTCAAATCTCACCCCGCATGTACCGCGAATTTTTCAAGCCGCGCCACGCCATGCTGTGGGCTCGCGCCAAGCAACTGGCCAACGTGAAAGTCATGCTCCACAGTTGCGGCGCCATTCGCCCGCTACTGCCCGATCTCATCGACGCCGGCCTCGACGTCGTCAACCCCGTGCAAATCAGTTGCCGCGGCATGGAAGCCGAGGGACTCAAGCGCGACTTCGGCCGCGACCTCGCTTTCTGGGGCGGCGGCTGCGACACGCAGAAGATTCTACCTCAAGGCACGCCCGCCCAGGTTCGCGAGCACGTCCTCCACCAGTGCGAGACGCTCGCCCCCGGCGGAGGTTTCGTCTTCCAGCAGGTCCACAACATCATGGCTAACGTGCCCGCTGAAAATCTCATTGCCATGTACGACGCGGTGCATGAGTACGATGCGCGGAAGGTGAACTAGCCGGGTGCCCCCGGTCCCTTGCTTTTGGGGACCGGGGAAACCGCAAATCTGCGCGGAAGGAGAACTAGCTATGCCGGCAATCGTTTGGGGCGGTCTCGCATTAACCTTGCTAGCTGGCCTCTGCTCGGGCAACAGCATGCTGCCCATGAAGTTTGCCCGCCGCTGGCAATGGGAAAACACCTGGCTCATCTTCAGCCTCTTTTCGCTCATCATCATTCCCTGGGCACTAGCCATCCTGCTCGCCGGAAACCTGCGCGGCATTTACTGTTCGCTGCTTCCCGGCCAGTTGCTGCTGCCGTTTATTCTTGGCGCTGCATGGGGCGTGGCCCAGGTACTATTCGGACTTTCCATTGCACGGTTAGGCCAGGCGCTCGGATTCGCCATCATTATCAGTCTGGGATCGCTGGGCGGCACTCTGGTTCGCTCCTCTTTAAAAATCGCGCCGTATTCGCCACCTCCAACGGTGCGCTCATCCTCTCTGGACTCGCCGTCATGATGGCAGGCATCGTGCTCTCAGCCCGCGCCGGCGGCAGCCGTGAGCAGGGAGCAAAAAAAGAAACCGGCAGCGGCTACGCCCTGGCGCTTGCTCTCGCCGTGCTCTGCGGCCTTTTGGCGCCGATGATCAACTACTCTTTCGTCTTCGGCCAGCAGATCGCAGCCCACGCCGTCCAGCTAGGCATCTCCCCCATCCGCGCGGCCTATACCGTCTGGCCCGTCACTCTCGCCGGGGGCCTGCTGCCCAATCTCGCCTATTGCATCTATCTGCTTTCTAAGAAAAAAACCTGGGCCCTCTTTCTTGGGCCCGTGGCTTCCCGATGCCGGATTCGCCGTGCTGATGGCCGTCCTCTGGATGGGCGCATTGGCGATCTACGGCGTCGCCTCGGTCTGCCTCGGCGCACTCGGCACCTCAGTCGGTTGGGGCCTCATCCAGATTTTGTCCATCATGACCGCAAATATCGGCGGCCTGCTCGCCGGTGAATGGACCGCCGCGCCCGCCAGCGCCCGCCGCACGCTCTACGCCGGTCTTGCTCTGCTCACCGTGGCAACCGTGTTGCTGGCTGCCGGAAATCGCTGATCGTGCGGTAGGTCTGGGATTTATCCCGGACTTAAACGCAATTGCATCAATGAGAGCTTAGCCCCTGAGGTATGCTTTTCGGCTATTTCGGTTAAATCTAATCCGTTCCCCGCAAACCAAAAGTCTTCCACGGAATGCTGTAAGGTAGTTTTTAATAGTAAATAGCGATCAGGGAACAGCAAATAGGCCTTCGCCATGTTGAACATGCTTTTCTATTCCCTGTTCCCTGTTTCCTATTCCCTGCTTCAGCAAGGAGAGCGCCTTGGATCGATTCACCGGTGTGCTGGGAATTCTGGCCGTGCTCGTCGCAGCCTATCTGAGTTCCACTGACCGCAAACGCATCCGCTGGCGCACCGTAGCCTGGGGACTCGGCCTGCAGCTCTTCTTCGCCTTCATCGTGCTGCGTCTGTCTTACGGCGCGCAGGCGCTCCAGTGGGCCGGCGAAGTAGTCAAATCCATCCTGGCCTCGACCTATGCAGGCACCGCGGTCCTCTTCGGCCCTCTCGGCATCCCCACCGGTTCTCTCGGCTCCATCTTCGCTTTCCAGGTGCTGCCCACCATCATCTTCATCTCCGCATTTTTCGCGTTGCTCTACCACATCGGCCTCATGCAGATCGTTATTCGCGGCCTGGCCTGGGTCATGCTCAAGACCATGCGCATCTCGGGCGCTGAAAGCATGAACGTGGCCGCCAGCATCTTCATGGGCCAGACCGAGGCGCCGCTCACCATCCGTCCATTCCTCGCCAAAGCCACGCGCAGCGAGCTCATGACCATCATGACCAGCGGCATGGCTCACGTCTCCGGCGGCATCATGGCCATGTATATCGCCCAGGGCGTAGCGCCTCAGCACCTGCTCGCAGCCGTCATCATGACCTCGCCCGGCACCATCCTCGTAGCTAAGATGATGGTCCCCGAAACCGAGGTTCCCGCCACCGAGGGCCGCGTCGTCATGCCCAAAGACGAGCTGCACAAGGAAGAAAATCTCATCGGCGCCATCGTCCGGGGCACCATCGACGGCGGCAAGCTGGCCCTGAACGTAGCCATCATGCTCATCAGCTTCCTGGCCCTCGTCGCCCTGCTCGACGGCCTGCTCCTCTGGACCCACAACCTCAGTTACATGCACTGGGTTCCCGGCTCGCTGGGCCAGATCCTCGGCTTCTTCTTTGCCCCCGTCGCATGGCTCATCGGCGTTCCCTGGCACGACTGCGGCGCCATCGGCAACCTGTTAGGAACCCGCATGGCCCTCAACGAAGTCATCGCCTATATCGGGCTGGGCGCACAAAAAGCCACGCTGGCCCCGCGCTCCTTCATCATCGCCACCTTCGCCCTCTGCGGCTTCGCCAACCTCGGCTCCATCGGCATGCAGATCGGCGGCATCGGCGCATTAGTCCCCGAGCGCCGCAACGACCTCGCCCGGTTAGGCGTTCGCGCCATGCTCGCCGGCACCATGGCCAACCTGATCTCAGCATCGATTGCCGGGATCTTTCTAGGGTAGCTTGAAGCGGTTCCTGGATCATTTTCGGGTAGCGGGTCAGTTTGAAGTGGGGCAATACACTGGCTGCAGTAACTCTCATGTTTTGTGTCAGGGCACGACTTTAGTTGTGCCGAAAACGCTACAAAACAAATGCGGGCTTTAGCCCCTGAGGGGAGATTTTTTCAAACTGACCCACTACCCATTTTCGCTTTTACTGTAAACTCCCGTGCCCCATCCATTTCCGCGTTTTTTTGCGGAAATGGGTGGGATACCAATGAAATTCAGGCCCACGCCATTTCGCAAGATGCTCGAGCGTCCCGAGTCTGAAATACGCAACACAAAACGGGCTGTCATTCTGAGCGAACGGGGCCCCGAACGCTTTTCAGTTCGGGGGTAGTGAGTCGAAGAATCCGCGGTTGTTCTTCAATGAACTTCAGACTCACCACACTGGTGTCCCGAGTCTGAAATACGCAACACAAAACGGGCTGTCATTCTGAGCGAACGGGGCCCCGAACGCTTTTCAGTTCGGGGGTAGTGAGTCGAAGAATCTGCGGTTGTTCTTCAATGAACTTCAGACTCACCACACTGGTGTCCCGAGTCTGAAATGCGCAACACAAAACGGGCTGTCATTCTGAGCGAACGGGGCCCCGAACGCTTTTCAGTTCGGGGGTGGTGAGTCGAAGAATCTGCGGTTGTTCTTCAATGAGCTTCAGACTCACCACACTGGTGTCCCGAGTCTGAAATACGCAACACAAAACGGGCTGTCATTCTGAGCGAACGGGGCCCCGAACGCTTTTCAGTTCGGGGGTGGTGAGTCGAAGAATCTGCGGTTGTTCTTCAATGAGCTTCAGACTCACCACACTGGTGTCCCGAGTCTGAAATGCGCAACACAAAACAGGCTGTCATTCTGAGCGAACGGGGCCCCGAACGCTTTTCAGTTCGGGGGTGGTGAGTCGAAGAATCTGCGGTTGTTCTTCAATGAACTTCAGACTCACCACACTAGCGTCCCGAGTCTGAAATACGCAACACAAAACAGGCTGTCATTCTGAGCGAACGGGGCCCCGAACGCTTTTCAGTTCGGGGGTGGTGAGTCGAAGAATCTGCGGTTGTTCTTCAATGAACTTCAGACTCACCACACTGGTGTCCCGAGTCTGAAATGCGCAACACAAAACGGGCTGTCATTCTGAGCGAACGGGGCCCCGAACGCTTTCCAGTTCGGGGTAGTGAGTCGAAGAATCTGCGGTTGTTCTTCAATGAACTTCAGACTCACCACACTAGCGTCCCGAGTCTGAAATGCGCAACACAAAACAGGCTGTCATTCTGAGCGAACGGGGCCCCGAACGCTTTTCAGTTCGGGGGTGGTGAGTCGAAGAATCTGCGGTTGCTTTTTCTACTTATCCAATGAACGTCAGAGACAGGACACTGGACAATATCCTTCACTCCGCGTGTCTACCATCCCCGAATCTCATTGCCCCGCGCGCCTTTGCCCTGGCCGCTTCTTCTTCCCGGCTCCGCGGTGGCGCATTCGTCTCCAGCGAACTGAGAAGTCGCGTCGAGGCCGCTGCGACTTCATCCACCGCAGCTAGGAACACCGCTTCATTTGTCTTCGACGGCTTGTTGAAGCCGCTCACCTTCCTCACAAACTGGAGCGACGCCGCTCGAATTTCTTCCTCCGTCACCGGAGGATCGAAGTTGAAAAGCATCTTGATATTCCGGCACATCCCTGGCCCTCCTTTCCGAAGACCCGACGTTTACCCTATATCCTCTCATTCCGCCCGAAAACGCGCCGTAGGCGCAGAGTTTGTTAGCCCCGCGCTTCACCGGGGCCCCAAGAAACGGTCTTTGTTTCTTGGGGTGGAAGCGTGAGGAAAAGTTCCCCAAGCTGATTACAAAGTCCCGTAGGGACGGCGCAAAAGCATTATTCATTCAGCCATCAAATTTGCCCGTTGCGCAGGCCTCAATTCTGAAACCTGGAAAAGCTAGAAGCTGTGCAATTGACGTTTGCATAAAATTTCTTCCGGCGGCGCATAATAATTCGTAGAAGTCCAACAAGAAAGACCCGGCACGCTGCTATAACCTCAAGGGCTCCCCAAAAAGCGCCGTAACTCCTTTGCTGCCTAATATCTGCAAATAACATCATTAAAATGAGGATTTTGCAGAAACAGGGTGGGGGGGGGTAGGGCCCCAGCACCAGCTTTGCTATCCTTATCAGCGTGGAGTACTCGCGCTTCATCTACCCGCCGTACGATGCACCTCTCGCGGAAGCGTATGGCAATCGTTTCGAATCCGTCTTCGTAATCCTCCATCCTTTCGTCCGCATCCCCGATCGTCTTTCCTGAAGGCGACCAAACAATATCCCACCGATGAGCAGATTCTGACCCACGGAGCAAAATGCACCTGGGCCCACGTCGCAGCTAAAACAGGACTGCGCGACTGCGCCAAACTGAACCAGGCTCTCCTCACTTCCATCGGAGCGATCGACGAGGAACTCCGCGACTACCCGGCCCGCGATACGCTGCAGAGCTTTCTTGAATCCGAATCTATCTGGATGCCGGAAGAGGGCCGTTTCGAACCCTTGCTGCAGATGGATATTCTCGATGCATTCGCAGCCGCCGGCCGTCAGGAGTTGATTTTTGTCCCCGAGTTTCCCAAAGCCGATCCCATCCGGCAACTCAATCTGCCCAACCTCAAAACCCGCGAAGATTCATTCCCTTCCTGTGGCACTCTCACGGACCGCGATGCATCCTTCCTCTTCACCGTCGACTGGGATAGTTTCTTCACCCTCTTCTATGGCCCCCGTGAGTTCATCTCCGAAGTGGTCCGCCGGCAAAATCTGGAAGGTTTCTTCGCCACCCCGACCACCGAGCACAACTGGTTCAACTACTCGCTCGGATGCTGTGTCGTTACGCTTGCCCCCGACGGCTGGAAGTCTGCTTGAAAATTCGTTCGCTCAGCATAAACTCCGTCCCTGTAGAATTCCCACAGCGCACAACGAATGCCCGCCCATGACCTATTTCGACCAAGTCGCTGAAGCCGCCTCGCTTCTGAAAGCCAAACTCGAACCGCTGGCTCCCGCAAATCGGCATCGTCCTCGGCTCTGGTCTGGGAGCGGTAGCCGATGCGGTCGCAAACCCAACCACCATCCCCTACGCCGAAATCCCCCACTTCCCGCAATCCACCGTCGAAGGCCATTCCGGCCGCCTCGTCGCCGGCAGGCTCAACGGAGTTCCAGTTGCAGTGATGCAGGGCCGTGTCCACTTCTATGAAGGCTACTCGCCGCAGCAGGTCACCTTTCCCATGCGCGTGCTGGGCGCGATCGGCATTCGAGCCGTCATCCTCACCAACGCCTCCGGAGGCATCGACGAAAGCTACCGCGTCGGCCAGCTCATCGCCTTGGCCGACCACATCAACTTGATGGGCTTCAATCCCCTCGCCGGCGCCAACGAGCCCCGCTTCGGTTTCCGTCCCGGCTTCTGGCCTGCGCTTTTTCGATATGACCGAACCTTACTCCAAAACCCTCCGCGCACTGGCAAAGGAAGCCGCCGCCGCTGAAGGTTTTGAAATCCCCGAAGGCATTTATCTCGCCGTCAGCGGCCCCAGCTTTGAAACCCCTGCCGAAATCCGCGCCTTCCGCACGCTTGGCGCCACGCTGGTCGGCATGTCCACCGTCCCTGAAACCATCGTTGCCCGCCATATGGGCATTCGAGGTCCTCGGCATCTCCTGCGTCACCAACCTCGCCGCTGGCCTGGGCCCGAAGCCCCTGAGCCACGAAGAGGTCTTCGAATCCGGCCGCCACGTTGAAGTCCGCCTGGCCCGCCTCTTCGAGCGCCTTCTGCCCAGGATTGCAGCGCATCTGAAAACTGAGCCGGAAGCCTGACAGTAGTGAGCATTTCTGCTCCACGCGCCCTCTGCTCGTCTGCTTTTATAGAAAAATACTCATTTTCCACTGACGCATTTGGTTCGTTTACCGAAGTTTTATACAACACTTACCTGATTTACGTCTCTAGACGATAGGGTCAGTATGATGACATGCATATTTTGACCATGAGCGAATCCATCTATTCGATGAAGCAAAAGGCCAGCGCATGGCTTGTGCAGGGAATCTCGCCCCGCCGGCTGGCGCTCACCCTGGCTCTCGGATTCGCCATCGGCTGCTTTCCCGTGGTGGGCATCCCCACCGCCCTGTGCGCTCTGTTGGCGCTGGCGTTGCGGCTCAATCTGCCCGCAATTCAGGCCGCAAATTATCTCGTTATGCCGCTGCAGCTTGTGCTCATTGTGCCCTTTGTCCGTCTGGGCAGCTGGCTTTTTCCCTCCGGTCAAAGACAAACCTTCGCGGCTCAGGCGCTGATGCATCTCTCCCACGGAACCTGCTTTCGCAGTTGGGCTCAATCACCGGCCACGCCATGCTGGCCTGGTTGATCATCGCCGTCCCCGCGGTCCTGCTGATGACGCTGATGCTCACCATTGTGTTCCGCCGCATTCCCGCCCTGGCTGTGATTGAAGCCAGCGACTAATTCCCTCCCCTACTTTGCCCGCGTCAGGACCGGGCACCGGTTCGGCGCTCTCCATCCATGCGGTATAGATCATGTCCCGCAGCATGCTGGCTCCGGCCGCCAGGCGTTCCGCAGTAAAATCCCGCGACTCCGCCGATCCCGCTCCCACAAATCCGCCCGCCTTCTCCAGTTGGTAGACCTTTTCAACGTACGTGCGGAATGCCGCAAATAGGCTACGTAGCGGTCAAACATATCGCCGTCGATCGTCTTGGGCGCCGTCATTTTCGCCCGCACTTCCGGCTCATGCACATTCGCAGCCATAAACGGCCCTTCGAACTGCCAGTGAATCGGGTGCCCGGTGGTATACCTGTTGGGATTCGGTCCCGTCCAGCCGTTGTACTGCATGGTTGTGTGCAGCGGCTGAGAGCCGTCACCCACATAGTGACCCAGCCAGCCGGCATAGAAGATCGCAGCTGCTTCACGCCGCGGTGTCCTTGTTCTGGCAGCCAGGTTCCGGTACTCGCGCAGCGCAGCCTTCAGCCGCTCCCAGACCTCCGTTGCCTCCCAGGGCTGCAGGCCGATCTTCTCCGGCCGCTGTCCGGCCGCAAAGACCTTAGCCTCGAAATCCAGCCGCCGCCGAGGCAAAGGCCCCAGCGCATCGGCCGGTTCCAGGTCGATGAAGTGCTCCGGGGCCTGCGCCGCGCTCAACTCCGGCTCGGCAGGCGAACGCCACCGGTCAGGTTCGGGGCCCAGGTACTCAATCTCGTTCGACGGCCGCCTCGGAGCGAAGAAGGCCGGCACATCGGCCGGCAGGGTAGCTGGCCGCCAGCCGGTTGATCATGCGATGCCCTTCGTTGCCCCAGGCCCGCGCACGGGCGGCTGAGAACAAGGCAAACCAGCGCCCCCACAGCCAGGGCTGTTCGCACAATTTGGATGGAGGAAAAGTCGCAACATGAGGCCAGTATACGGCCATTCACGATGCGCTGGTTACGATCGGTCATTGAAACTGCGCTTTCGTTTTCGGCGGCTTTCGCTAAACGCCTCTTCACTCTGCCACGTAACTGCGTTCTCCGAAAGGTTCCCGATTTACAAAGAGAGTTAAAATCAAACGCATATACTACCTGCAAATGGGCCACGAGCGGGGCTAGCTTCTTTTGACCGGCTTTTGGCATTCCGGGTCAACTATAGTGTGCAGACAGCCGCAGTCTGGCAACGGGGAAGTTGTGATCTCGGGGGGTCATGAAAGACCGGCCAAGATGAGGCAGTCAAGACCGGAACGAGTCACTCCGCACCAGTGGTGCGGGGCTGTGTCTTCCAGTCTGGCCAGATCGTTGCAACTCTGTCGATCTTTCTCGCCGCTGTGACCGTTGTGGCGCGCCTTCCAGCGGGACCCCGTCATACGATGGCCTTCTGATCTTCACCTCGGAGTTGCGTCCTGCGGTCCTGCTCTTCGCCTGCTGGCGCCACTAGCATCCGCCCCGTTGCCACTCGTCTCCAACCTCTATACGAACTCTTCGATTCCGTCGGCCCGGGGTTGTGACCATCGGCCTCGATGGCCGGCTCACCTTCGTCGAATCCGGCCGCGGAACGCCTGCTGGGCTACCATGCCGATGAGTTGATGAGAGAGTGGACCACGACGGAGATTCTGGCTCCCGGCGAAGGAGCGCGCCTGGTGGCCGAGATGGAGAAACTCTGCGGCCTCGAAAAGCCGCCGCCGGCACACCGCTGCCGGCCGCATGGCCGCCTATCTGAATGCGTTCGCATCCTGCCGCCCAGCCAGGTGCCCAGCTTTGAAGCTCAGTTGCGCCGCAAAGACGGCGCCCTGATTCCCGTTACTCTGCACATCTCCGCCCTGCGCGACGACGCGGGCGCCGTCACCGGCCTGGTCGCCGTTGCCCTCGACCAGACCTGCGACCCTGCACCAGGAGCAGGCTTTGCGCGAGTCGCAGGAGCGCTATCGCGACCTCTTCGAGAACTCCAGCGAGATGATCGCCACGCTCAGCCCGGCGGGACAATTCCTCTACGCCAATCCCGCCTGGAAGCGATGCTTCGGCCTGGACAACGCCGCGCTGCTGGCCCTCGAATTCCTTTGAAGAGCTCTTTCGGGCCGGATTGCCGCGGCGAGGTAGCCGCCCTCTTCCGCCGCGCCCTGGATGGCGAGGCGGTCGATCGCGCCCCCCTGCGCCATCACACCCCCGACGGCCGCGTGCTGGAATTGGAACTGAGCCTCAGCCAGCGGCAGAAGGCCGGCAATCCGCTCGGCGGTTCGCTGCCTGCTGCGCGACGTGACCCAGCAGAAGCAGCGCGAGACATCGCCTGGCCCTGCAATTAGTGGTGAGCCAGATCGTGGGCGAGAACACCTCGCCCGAAGTTGCCGCCATGCGCATTCTTGAAGCCCTCTGCGTCTCCCAGGGCTGGGACGTGGCCGTCAAATGGGAAGTCAATGCCGAGGAGAAGCGGCTGGAATTCTGCTACCGCGTGGGGCGCTGCCGGGCCGCACGCCGAGACCCTCATCCAGGAGAGCATGGGGCTGACGCTGGCCGCTGGCGACGAGCCTGCCGGGACGAGCCTGGCAGGATGGCCGCGCCAGTCTGGATTACCGACCTCGCCTCCCTGCCCTCGGCACCCGCATCGCAGTCCGCCCTGCGCCACGAGATGGTCTCGGGCTGGGCAGTGCCGGTGCGGGTGGGCAACAGGGTGCTGGCGGTGCTCGAGTTCTATTGCCACTTCAGGCTGCGCGAAGACCGCGAAGCGATGGCGGCGGTGGAGACCGTCGCCGCCTCGCTGGGGCAGATGCTGGCACGTTCCCAGGAGAGCGGGCCGCGCCGAGGAACTCTACCGCCAGCAGGAGATCCTGCTTGACTCGGTGGCCGACGGCATCTGCGGCGTGGACCGCCACGGCCTGGTGAGCTTCGCCAATCCGGCCGCCGCCCGCCTGCTGGGCGCTGACGCGGAACGAGTCTCACCGGCAAGCCGGTGCATGAGCTGCTGCACGGCTCGGCGCCCGCCACGCCACAGTGCAGGAAGACTGCCCGCTGCGCCGCGCCGCGGGCCGCCATATGGCCGCGGCCGGCGAAGAGACCATCTTCCGCGCCGACGGCAGCTCCTTTCCGGCCGAGTACTTCTCACCCCCATCCTCGATCAGGGCCGGTTTTCCGGATCCGTGCTCAGCTTCCGCGACATCAGCCAGCGCTACGCGCTCGACCGGCTTAAAGACGAGTTCATCTCCACCGTCAGCCACGAGCTGCGCACCCCGCTCACCTCCATCCGCGGAGCGTTGGGACTGCTTTCCTCCGGCATTCTGGGCGAGGTCGAGCGACAAGGCCGCCAACCTGCTGCGCATCGCCCTCACCAACTCCGACCGGCTGGTCCGGCTGATCAACGACATTCTCGACCTGGAGCGCATCCAGAGCGGACGCGAGCCGCTCGCTTTCCGTACCGTGCAACTGGCTGAGATCGTCCGCCAGGCCATCGACGGCATGCAGCCGGTGGCCGAGGCGGCCGGCGTGCAGTTGATTCACGACACCACCCAGGTGGAGATCGCGGCCGACCCCGACCGCCTGCTGCAGGTGCTCACCAATCTGCTGTCCAATGCAATCAAGTTTTCGCCGCCCAACTCCACCGTCTCCGTGATGCTGCGGCCGGGCGCCAGCGGCGTGACCGCTCTCCGTGATCGATCAGGGGCGCGGCATTCCCGCCGACAAGCTGGAGCCGATCTTCGGCCGCTTCCAGCAGGTGGACGCCTCGGACTCCCGCCAGAAGGGCGGAAGCGGCCTGGGCCTGGCCATCTGCCGCACCATCGTCCTGCAGCACTCCGGGACGCATCTGGGCCGAACGCAATCCCGTCTCGCGGCTCGACCTTCCGCGTCTTTCTGCCCTACCAGACCGGTCCCGTCGGGCCCTCTCGAAGCGCCCGGCGGCATATTCGATCAGGAGCCGGGCCACGGCACCGTCCTGCTGGCCGATGCCAACACGGACCGTCCGCCCGCTGATCGCCGCACAGTTGACCCGCCACGGTTACCGCGTCGTCGAGACCGCAACCGTGGAGCAAACCCTGGCCGCAGCCCACGAAGGCGTGGAGGCCATCCTGCTGGATACCTCCCTTGACGGCATGAACGGCTGGGAGATTCTGCCCATGCTGCGCCGCCTGGATCCCCGAAGCGCGCACCCCCATCGTCCTGC
Organism: uncultured Acidobacteriaceae bacterium; assembly: GCA_963839225.1. Classification (GTDB taxonomy): domain Bacteria; phylum Acidobacteriota; class Terriglobia; order Terriglobales; family Acidobacteriaceae; genus Telmatobacter. Next base: position 1,065 of record CAWIVA010000061.1, on the reverse strand, counting down.
TCAGCGTTGATAACCGGACAAAAACCCGGCTGATCTGCCCGACCGACGCCGAAGGATGGGTCGCCAAACCTATCGATGAAGACGCTCTGCTGAGTGAATTGGCCAGCGCGTTCTGCGGTTCCGGGGAAAAATCGCGCATTCTGGTCGTTGAAGACGATATGGACCTGGCCCGTATCATCGGCGACGTCTTCTCCCGCGATACCATGAGGTCCAGTTTGCCTATACGCTCCAGGCGGCTCGGGACGCCTGTTTCGGCTTCAATCCCCATCTGCTGGTGCTCGATATTGGCCTGCCCGATGGCGACGGCTTCAACCTGGTCGATTGGCTGCGCAACAACGCCAGCCTCGCCCGCCTGCCGCTGGTGGTCTACTCCGGCCGCGAGTTCTCCCCGGCCGAACGCCGCCAGCTCACCCTCGGCCCCACCCACTTCCTCACCAAAGCCCGCGTGCAACCCCAGCAGCTTGAGGCCCTGGTCTTGACCATGCTGCGCACTTCGCGTCAAATGGAAGAAACACCCGCCGTAGGCATTCCCGGATAGTGAAGTCTCCCCGCTCGCTTAGAAGAGAGACCTGCCAAAGGATGAGATTCGCCCACGAAAGAAGATAGAAAGAATGGCCCACCGTATCCTGATCATTGATGATGAAGAAGATATTCGTGAAGTTGCCGCCCTCAGCCTTGAAACCGTAGCCGGCTGGGAGGTCACTTCAGCCAGCTCCGGCGCGCAGGGACTCACCCGCGCCATCGAGCAAAATCCCGACGCCATTCTGCTTGACGTGATGATGCCCGGAATGGACGGCCCCACCACCTTCCGCGAACTGCGCAAAAATCCCGCCACCGCCCACATTCCCGTGTTGCTGCTCACTGCCAAGGTGCAAAGCTCTGACCAGCGCCGCTTCGCCGACCTCGGCGTCGAGGCCATACTCTTCAAGCCTTTTGACCCGCTCACGCTCTCCACGCAGATCGCCATCGCGCTACATTGGAATTGAAGTACCGCGAGTGAAACTGAAGGATCACTGCAAAGTATTTCCAAGACTTGCTTTGTAACTAAATCGGTTCGGTAAGATT
>CAWIVA010000060.1:0-28181 GCA_963839225.1 uncultured Acidobacteriaceae bacterium | reverse complement strand
TGTGTTATGTCGCGTACCTTCAACCATTCGCGTATTGCTATACGGACAGACCACCCCGAGTTGTCCAGCGAAGCAAAGGCCAGCCGCGAATTGTCCGGCGAAACGCGCGGCGAAAGCGAGATGCTGCCCAGGTGGGTAATCTGGTGCTGGTTTTGTCCGTCGTAGTCCATCGCCCAGATCTCTTTCGATCCGGTGCGGGAGCTGACAAAGTAGATCTTGGTTTCGGCAATGCCGTTGATGCCGCCGCCCAACCGCCAGAATGATTTCATCCGCAAAGCGGTGCGCGACCGTCCGCGCCGCGTCCGGGCTTGCATCTTCGTTGTACTGCTTGCCCAGCACCTGGGGACTGGCGGTGTTGCGCGTGTCGTACAGCCAGCCGTAGACAGTCAGGCGCCCGTTGCTCGCGGAGATCGCCCCGAAAGCCACCATGGCCGCGTTGGCCGGCGCGTCGGACCACTGCGCAGGGTGAATCTCCTGCGGCGAGCCGGGCGTCTGCCTGCGGCGCCATGCTCTTTGAGACCAGATCGAAGATGCCCGCATTCGCCAGATCGCTGTAGAGTGTGGCGTCGAAGGCCGTCTTTAACGCCGGAGTCTGGGGATCGCTGCCCAGAGGCTTGAAATCGGCCGCGGCAATGCGGATGCGGTCATTGCCCAGGTTGGTGCCGGTGTGCACCCAGTCCTGAGCCGGCAGTTGCACTGGCCGCGAAACAGCCAGAACAAGAGCAAAGAAGGAGAAGCCGGGAATAAGTCTTCATGCGATGAGCAATCCTTCCTGGTGAAAAGTGGTAAGCGGCGCTCTTGCAGAATCTTCTGCGCCGCGGATCCAACGCATCAGTACGTACAATCATAAGTGACGTTCAAGCCTTTGATCGTATTCGCTGGCGGCAAGGTCACCAAATGTATCCACTCGCTGCGCGGCCCGCTGGCACGAGCGGTCCAGCGTAGGGCTGCCGCTGGAATTGTTGATCTTGAACATTGGACGGGTACCGCCCTGGCGGCTCACCGTGAAGTATACCTGCACGCGTGCTCCTCTCGGCGTGCGCGGTCCACCTCGCGCTTGTACCAGTTCTGATCCCTCCTGCGCTTGATGCTGTCAACATACCAGCCGAAGCGGCTGCCGAAGTCGCCGTCGCTCACCGGCCCGTCGGTCCGCCCTGCCCGTGCGAGCGCGCCATTGCGATGCCCGCCTGCTCGCCATACTGGGCCCGTTGTTCTGGCCGGCTGGTGCTCGGCTCTTGGGCGCGGTCTTCTGCTGCGGCTTCTACCTGCTTGCCGGGGATCGGCAATCGCCGTCTCGTCCACGGCCTCTTGGTCTTGGGAGTGGGCTCAGCGGGCGCCTGCTGGGCGTATCGGTGGTCAGCACATTCTCATTCACGGCTGCTCGGAGGGCAGCGGCATCGGGCATTTGAACCAGGCTCACCTGGATCGCGCCGCCCGACCCCGGATTGCCCCACATCATGTGATGGAAAAATCCCGCCGAGCAGCCCGTAAAGCACAAGCGACTGCCGAACAGAACCACGTGCAGCACAAGCGATCCCGCCGCCGGGCGCGGCCATCGGATCCGGCGCCAGCTCCCGCTCCAGTTGCTCGCCGCTCTTCCAGCAGATGTCATGCCGTTGCTCTAGGCTCCCTTGGCCTATTTCCAGCCCTAATTCCCGCTCCCATGCAAGCCCTTCGTATCCAGCGGCTGAGTCACAATCGAAATGTTGGTAATCCCCGCCTGCTTCACCGCATCCATCACGCGTGGCAAAAGCTCCAAACGGCACCCGCTCGTCGGCGCGCAGATAAATCACCTGTTGTGCCGGATCGACTCCGGCCTGGTGCAGCTTCTGCGCCAGCTCGTGAATGTTCACCGGCTCGTCGCCCAGAAAAACCTGCTGATCGCGGTCGATGGTCACCACCATCCGCTGCTCGGTAATCTCCTTCACCGTGCGCGTCTTGGGCACCGCAACTTCAATGCCCGACTGCAGCACCGGCGCGGTGATCATGAAGATCACCAGCAGCACCAGCACCACGTCCACCAGCGGCGTAATGTTGATCTCCGCCAGCGAAGTCCGCGTCTGCCCGTGCTACTTGTAAACGCCACGGTCCGCCTCCCGGGACGATTCGGCGCCAGGGTTGCGCGGGCCGCTGCGGCAGGCCGGCGCGCACCGGAATCTCTTCCAGCGAGTTCAGCAGCTCGCGGCAAAATCGTCGATCGCCGCGGCAAACACCCTGATCCGCGCCGTGAATTGGTTGTAAGCAATCACCGCCGGCACGGCCACAAACAGCCCGGCCGCCGTCGTAATCAGCGCCTCGGCAGATGCCCGGCGCAACCGCCCGCAGCGTCGCCGCTCCCGCCGTTCCCAGCCCGTGAAAGGCGTCGATAATGCCCACCACCGTGCCGAACAGCCCGACAAACGGGCTGATCGCCGCAATCGTCGCCAGCCAGGTCATGCGCCGCTCCAGGCTGCGTCACCGCCTCGCTGGCCGCCGTCTGCGCCGAGCGCTCCAGCGGAGCCAGGTTGCGCGGCGGTCCCGAGCCGCCCGTCTGCCGCTTGTAGGTCTCGTACACCTCCTCAAAGACCTGCGCCAGCGGGCTCGCGCTTGTAGTCGCGCGGCCATCGCCGCAATCTCCTGCAACCGCGTGGCCTTGCGGAAGGCGCGGATAAACCGCCGGCTCTCCTTGGTCGCCTTGCTGAAGAGTCGACATCTTGCCCAGAATCACGGTCCAGGAGTAAAGGCTGGCCACCAGCAGCAGCACCAGCACGGCCATCGCCACCGGACCGATGTTGCTGATCATCTCCACCAGCGCGCTGGAGCCCTGCGTCAGCGGCGACGCCGGCCAGCGCCCGCGCCGCTGTCAGCCTGCAAATCAAGACAAAGCAGCAGTCAAAATCGGCATTCACCTCACTATCACGGTATCAGACGGGATGACCGCTTCCAAGTTATCGATCTGGTGCCTCCTGGCGTTCCGCGTCGCATCCAGCCGCGCCACGCTCGTTCATGCTATGCTGCGCTCGGATTGTCAAACTGCTGCGCAAGCCGATGCCTGCCGATTGCTCCATCGTCTGAGCCGGAACTGCGCTTCGAACGGAGGCCATTGCCATCAGGTCGCACATGCTCGTCGAACTGCGCGCTGAAAACTACGCCGTCATCGATCACGCCATCGCCGTCTTCGGCCCCGGCCTCAACCTGCTCACCGGCGAAACCGGCGCGGGCAAATCCATCCTCGTCGATGCGCTGGCCCTGCTGATGGGCGGCAAATCCTCCGCCGAAGTCGTCCGCCACGGCGCCGACAAAGCCGTCGTCGCCTGCGTCTTTGAGTCCACCACCACGCCGAAACCATCCTCGAAGAAAACGGCATCGACTCCGCCGGCAACGAAGTCATCCTCCGCCGCGAAATCCTCTCCACCGGCAAAGGCCGCGTCTTCGTCAACAACCAGCCCGCCACCGTCGCCGTCCTCAAGCAGCTCGCCCCGGAACTGGCCCTGGTCCACGCCCAGAGCGAGACCCTCTCCAGCTTCGACCAGGCCCAGCAGCGCATCCTCCTCGACCGCTTCGGCGGCATCTCCACCGACGCCGTCGCCGAAGCCCACGCCCGCTGGCGCGACGCCGCCGACAAAGCTCGACGACCTGCTCCAGGGCGAGCAGGACCGCCTGCGCATGGTCGATCTCTGGAGCTATCAGAACAAGGAAATCGACGCCGCCCACCTCGATCCCGGCGAAGACGAAGCCCTCGAAACCGAAAAGCGCGTCCTGGCCAACGCCGAGAAGCTCTACGCCGCCGCCATTGGCGCATTTGACCAGCTCTACGAAGGCGGCGCCATCGGCCGAAGTCGCCCTCCGCGCCGCCCTGCGCAACGTCGAAGAACTGGCCCGCTACGACGGCCGCTTCACTGAGGCCGCCCAGCAGCTAGCCTCCGCCCGCGCCACTCGTCGGCGACGTCGCCGCCAGCCTGCGCGACTACGCCGAAGGCATCAACGCCAGCCCCGAGCGCCTCGGCCGAAATCGAAGACCGCCTCGCCCTCCTCGACCGCCTCAAGCGCAAATACGGCCAGACCATCGCCGAGGTCATCGCTTTTGGCGAAGAGGTAGCCCGCAAGCTGGCCGAAGTCGAAGACCGCGACGAAATTCTGAAAGCCCTTCGCGCAGCTCTCGCAGAAGCCGCAATCGCCTATCGCGCCGCCGCCGCAGCTCTAACCGCCGAGCGCAAAGCCGCCGCCGCCAAACTTGCCAAGCTAGCCGAAGCCCAGATCAACTCCCTGGCCATGAAGGTCCATTTCGAAATCGCCGTGCCAAGCCTGCCGGAGCAGCGGCACTTAGCGAATCAACGGCTCTGAAGGGGCAGGACTTTAGTCGTGCCGACAGCGCATCGAAGGATAAGCAGGGCTTTGTCAGGGCACGACTTCAGTCGTGCCGAAATGCCGCAAAAAAGAGGGGGCTTTAGCCCCTGAGGAAACTCTCGATGCCAATCCCACTGGACCTCGGCCGGCTGGGACCAGGTCGAATACCGCATCGCCACCAACCCCGGCGAACCTCTCAAGCCCCTCGCACGAAATCGCCTCCGGCGGCGAAATGTCCCGCGTCATGCTGGCCCTCAAAGTCAGCGTCGAAGAGAGCGCCGCCAAGCCCAAAAAGAAGAACCCCACCCCCCGCACCCTGGTCTTCGACGAAATCGATATCGGCATCGGCGGCCGCGCCGCCGAAGCCGTCGGCCAAAAGCTCAAATCCCTCAGCCGCGGCCAGCAGGTCCTCTGCGTAACCCACCTGCCGCAGATCGCCGCCTTCGCCGACCAGCACTTCGTCGTCGAAAAGCGCGAATCCGACGGCCGCACCAAAACCCAGATCCGCACCCTCGACGACCGCGCCCGCACCCACGAAGTAGCCCGCATGTTCTCCGGCGCAAAAGTCACCGAAACCAGCCTCCAGCACGCCGCGCAGATGATCGCCAGCAGCCGGTAATGGTTATACGCTCGTAATAGGAGAAGCCCAATGCCTAAAGATGCTAAATCAACGAACTTAGTATTGGATATAAAGCGGCTATGCATTCAAGGAAAAATTGACCGTGCTGTACGTTTATGTAAGCGTTCGGATATTGACCTTGAGACTTTATCTAAAGTATTCCAGGACACAATGCAAATGATGTTTCAAAAGAAGCGGGTAAACGAATTACTTAGTTTTCTCTTTAAGTATGAGGAATTGAGTTATCTTTGTCCATACACTGTCAATGAAATCTTGCAAAAGATATACGACCAATGCGACTACTCAGGTTTCTTGAAGCAGGCGTACCGCTTCCAATCCTCTTCTAATTTCGAAAGTCAAATAGATAATTCTATAGCGAGCTTACTCGACTCTGGTCAAGTTGAATCAGCAAGTGCATACCGGCTTAAATTCGATCGCCTTTCAGGGAAAATGGAAGGGGATTCTCAAACTAATCATAATCGCGGATCTGACGAAAGTTGCCAACTTTGCGACAACGCCCTCAATGCTCTGAGAAGAATTGATAGGGGTGCCACTAGAATAAAAGGCAAACACTGCTGCGAATTCATTGTTGATGGAAGAGTGTCTGCGACGGCTTACCACAACGCGGGAGGACTAAAAATATACATCCATTGCGCACCAGACAAAACAGAAAGACTTCTAGAGATGGCAGAATATGGGCAGGTGAGAGCAATTCACCGAAAAGATCCAGAAGCGATTAAGAAAAAGCAGAGACCTATTGTCGCTAATGCATACTGCAAGGTCGATGTTGAGTTGATTATGCCGCTTGCGGCGTTCGCTCAATCAAACCAGCCATCACTTGGTTCTGATGCAAGAAATACTAAGAACGGACTTTCACCTCGTAATAGACATGGTGGTAGACAGAATGACGAGGTACATATGGAAGGAGCACGACAACAAAAGGTCAGCACACAGATCGAGAGGAATCCCAGAGCTCGCGCCGTATGCATTGCAAAATATGGAACACAGTGTACCGTCTGCGAAATTGATTTTGAGGCAGTATACGGGATTCTCGGCAGAGGATTCGTCCATGTTCACCATCTGATGCCATTAGCTACGACGAGTAACGAAAGGCAAATTGACCCGATACGGGATATGCGACCAGTTTGTCCAAACTGCCATGCGATGCTTCATCGTAGAATTCCTCCCTACAGTATTTCGGAGCTTCGGAGAATAAGAGAGATGGCTCTACAAACTCCAGAGGAGCCTAAAAGTGTTTAATGGAATAGATAAATTGCGATACATAATTATTCCATATAAGATTCCGCTACAAGATACCCCTAATCGGGTCTGAAAGTAGTGTATACAGATAGTTAGAGAGTGATTGATCTGGGCGTCAGCCCATTCATTAGAGGTGATCCCGCAGATCAATGTAATCGCTCTCTATATTCATTGTTCAATTAAGGAGGTAGGTTATGATTAACAACATATACCTGCCGATTTTCTTCATTTTCGTAATGCCGCAAGGCAAAGGGTTGATGAAGTTCTTCCGCAGCTTATTCAAGCGGATATAGCAAATCCTGACCGGGGGCGGACATCTTGTTCGCTTCCGGCCGGGAACTCCAGGTCTCGCCTTTGTGACCTAGGAAAATACACCTCTAGCCCAGCCACTACAAAGCTAAAAGCTAAAAACTAGATTCAAATCCCCTCACGCCGCAGTCCGCTTCCTCTTCTTCGGCTCCGCGTCGGGCGCGATGGTGCGTTCGGGCGAGCGCAGCAACTTCTTGAGCTTGTCGGGCAGCGCGGAGAAGGGAACAGCGCGAGAGAAATCCTCTCCGGTCAGCTCGCGAACTTCACCTTCACCATTCGTCGATGGCTTTTGACTGAATCGGCTTGTTCCTCACTCTTGACTGTTTATACCAAAGTGGGCATAATTGAGCAATGAGGCAAGAACCGAGGCCGCTCGAATGGATTGGGTCGGCCAAAAGGGACTTGCTGGCCATGCCGGATGAGGTGCAACAGAGTTTTGGCTTTGCCTTATATAACGCCCAAATTGGGTTACTTCACCCAGATGCGAAGCCGCTCAAGGGCTTCGGGTCGGCGGGGATTCTGGAGGTTGTGGAAGATTGGCGTGGAAATGCCTACCGGGCGGTCTACACCGTGCGATTTGCACAAGCAGTTTACGTCTTGCACTGCTTCCAGAAGAAGTCGAAACACGGAATCGAGACTCCAAAGGCAGATATGAATTTGATTCGTGCGCGATTGAAAGAAGCCGAAGCGCTTGCAAAAGGGGTTGAGCGATGAATCATCCTGAAAAGAGCATGAATGTTTATGAGCAGTTGGGATTTCCCGATGCGGAAGCGATGCTGGTCAAGGCGCAACTGGTCTCGCAGATTGCCGAGATTCTGCGAGAACGGGGATGAAGCCAGCAGCAGGCGGCGAAGGTTTTGGGCCTGACTCAGCCCAAGCTCTCAAAGATGCTGCGCGGCCAGTTTCGCGGCATCAGCGAGATGAAGATGATGGACTGCCTGCTTCGGCTCGGACGCGCCGTCAAGATAATGGTTGGCCCAGGGCCGAGGCCACCGAAGACCGCATCGAAGTTGTGGCGGCGTAGAAGCGGGACTATGAAGAGAGGTAATCCCAAGCCGTTGACCGCGAAGTTGCAGGCCGAGCTGGATGCTCTTGCCGCAATGCCGGACAGCGAAATAGACACCACTGAAATGCCGCCCATCGCCGATTGGAGCCATGCGGTGCGCGGGCCGCTTTACCGTCCCATCAAGCGGCCATTGTCGTTGCGTGTGGATGCCGATATCGTCGACTGGTTTCAGCGCCAGGGCCAAGGCTACCAAACCCGCATGAATTTCGCTCTGCGCGAGTATGTCGAACGGCACCGCAAGCAAGCCTGAGACGCGCGAAATTTCCCCTATCAAAAAAGCGATACACCGAAACCAGCCTGCAGCACGCCGCGCAGATGATCGCGGCGAGCCGGTGAAAGCTACTTAGCAGGAATATTCGCCACTCAGAGCCGATGGACGGTCCCGGCAGGCCCTTTTCCCGAGCTATCTCAGCGAACGTGGCCGTGCCCGTCGCGCACTTCATTGCCTTTGAAGTTGTCGATATGATCCACGCGGTGGTTCGCGTCCGCTTTTTCGCCACGGTTCGGAGCAGGTCCTTTGTAGCCGTGCGCAGTATCGAAGTGGTTATTCACGTGGCCATGAAAACCCTTGGGACCATGGAACCACGGCCCTGCGCCGATAAAGACTCCGCCCACAAACCATTCCGGCCCGTAGTAGCCATACGGAGCGCAGGCATATGGGGGATAATCGTAGTACCCGTATGGACAATCGGGAGCAACTCCGATATCGACGGCCACCTGGGCTACCGGCTTTGAGGCTCCTGCCGTTACGCAAATGCCGGCAATGGCAGCCATAACAAAATACTTGAGTGTATTCATAAATCCTCCTGGTTGATTTAGCCAGTAAAATGTTTCTCTCACCGCCATCCTTTCCGACCGATGGATGACATAAAGCGAAGGCGCCAATTCCAGACCCAGCAGCGGAGTTGGTGAAGGGTCTCAGGTGAAATTCGAGTCGTCCTAAGCACGCCAAAACACTAGGATGAATCGAAAGACATCAGCGGCGTGTTCATTTTTGTACAGTCGCTTCAGCCCTTGAGCACATGTCTGGCTTTGTATCTATACCCGATCTGTCAGCATTCCAGGTATCCCTTCGCCCGCACTCCAGAGAATGGTGGGATCCAGCCGCTCTCGTCTCATGATTTAGCCCTATAATCTACCTCGAGGAGAGAACATCATGAAACCGACCCCGCTCAGGCACCTCTCTGCTGTGGCTCTTGCGCTCTTCGCTCTGGGAAACTTACCTGCGGCTCACGCCCAGCAACTCTCCCAGAAACTCCAGAACGCCGTAGGCCGCTGGCAGATTGTGAACAGCGATGGCACCCTCGGAGGGAAAGCCGAAACCTACCTGGTAAACGGCAAGCTCTTCGGCAAAGTCACCGAGGTTCGCCCCGGCCGCACGCCCAAAGATCTCTGCGACAAGTGTTCCGGCGAGTACAAGAATCAGCCCATCCTCAACATGGTTTTCATGCGCAACTTTCATCCCGAAGGTGACGACTGGGTAGAGGGCACCGTGGTGGACCCGGAGAACGGCAAGGAATACAAAGGCAAAATCTGGGCCGTGGGCAACGACAAGCTAGGCATGCGCGGCTTCGTAGGCATTTCCCTCTTCGGCCGCACAGAGACCTGGACCAGGCTCCCGTAGTCCCGGGTCCCCCAGTTCCTGTCCCTTGATCTCTGTAAATTGGTATACTTAATATGTGACTCTTACTGTGCTCGATTCCATCTCGAACGGTCCCCACGCCGAGACTTCCCCCAATCAGAGGCGGGTGTTGCTGCTCAAGCCGCGCGGCTTTTGCGCCGGCGTGGTGCGTGCGATTGATATTGTGAAAATCGCACTCGACACTTTCGGCGCCCCTATCTACGTTCGCCGGGAGATCGTACACAACCGCTATGTAGTCAATGAGCTGGCAGAAAAAGGCGCAATCTTCGTTCATGAAATTGACGACGTCCCCGACGGCCAGCGCGTCATCTACTCCGCTCACGGCGTCTCACCCGCAGTTCGCGAGTTGAGCAAAGGCCGCAACCTCAAGGTCATTGACGCAACCTGCCCGCTGGTCACAAAAGTTCACATCGAGGCGGTCAAATTTGCCAAGCAGGGTTACTCCTTGGTGCTTATTGGCCACCGCGACCACGATGAAATCGAGGGCACCCTTGGCGAGGCCCCGGAAGCAACCCAGGTGGTTTCAAACGTAGAGGAGGTTGGGGCGCTTAAGGTTGCAGATCCAGACCGCGTCGCCTACCTCACCCAAACCACTCTCAGTCTGGACGAAGCGCGCGACATCATTCACGCTCTCAAGCTTAAATTTCCAAATATTGTAGGTCCCCATTCGCAAGACATTTGCTACGCCACTGAAAATCGCCAGGTCGCCGTCCGCAATGTAGCCCACAATGCTGAACTGGTCCTGGTCGTCGGTTCCACGAACAGTTCCAACTCCAACCGGCTGGTGGAGGTTTCGCGCAATCTGGGCACCATTGGCTATCTGATTGACAACTCCCAGGCTATTGACCCCAAGTGGCTCCAAAACGTAACAAATGTTGCGGTTACAGCCGGTGCATCGGCTCCTGAAATACTGGTGGAAGACGTGGTGAATTACCTGCGACAAAACGGCTTCTCAAGCGTCGAAGAGGTTGAAGTAATGCCCGAGAATGTTCGCTTCGGCCTTCCTCCCGAGATCGTGCAGGCCATAGGCAGCGCCCGCGGAACAGAACCCATTCCGGTGCGGTGAAAAAACAGGGAAATGGGAACAGGGACGAGAACCTGAGGCATTCAAAAACCGCATGAGTTCAGAACAGGCGAAGACCAAATCAGCGGCAACCCGAATAACGGCGCCCAGATTCGGCAGGTTGGACGCGGACCTGGCGGACGTGGAGTCTTCCATTGTCCGCTCGCGCGAATACCTTCTTTCCCGCCAGCATCCTGACGGTTATTGGTGCGGCGAGCTTGAAGGAGACTCCATGCTCGAAGCCGATTACATTTACCTGCACACTCAACTTGAAAGCGGAGACCCCGGCCGGCTCCAGCGCGCGTTCACTGAGATGATGCGCTATCAGAACGAGGACGGCAGTTGGAGCCTTTATCCCGGCGGCCCGGGCAATATCTCGCTCTCGGTCAAATGCTATTTTTCCGCCAAGCTAATGGGCATCAGTGCCGACGATGCGCGCCTCGCCAAGTGCCGCGAGTGGGTTCTGGCGCATGGCGGCGTTGTCGCTTGCAATACCTTCACCAAAATGTATCTCTGCGGACTGGGTCAGTACGACTACGATGCGGTCCCAGCCATTCCGCCGGAGATCGTTCTGTTTCCCAACTGGTTTTACTTCAATATCTACGAGATTTCCTCCTGGTCGCGTTCTATCCTCGTGCCGCTGGCCATCATCTACGCCAAAAAGCCATACAAGAAGATTCCCCCCGAGCAGGGCATTGACGAGCTTTTCGTTGGCGGGCGAGCCAACTCTATCCTGCGCCTGCGCAGGGACCGCAGCTCCGTCCTCTCCTGGAGAAACTTTTTCATCGTGCTTGACCGGCTCATGCACTGGGCCGAAGCGGTTCACCTTCGCCCCGTGCGCTCACTGGCGCTGCGCAAGGCGGAAAAATGGCTGCTCCAGCGCCTGGAGATGACCGACGGCCTGGGCGCTATCTATCCAGCCATGCTCAATGCCATCATCGCCCTGCGCTGCCTGGGTTACTCTGAGGACGATCCGCAGGTGATTCGCGCCCGCGACGAATTTGAGAAGCTCGGCATCGAAGAGCCGGCCAACGCGAGCGTTCCCGAGCCCACCTTCCGCATGCGTCCCTGCGTCTCCCCGGTCTGGGATACGGCGCAAGCGGTTTTCGCACTTGGTGAGGCGGGCGTCGCGCGCGACGATCCCCGCATGCTCAAGGCCGTGGACTGGATGCTTGCCAAGGAAGTCCGCCATAAGGGCGACTGGGCGGTGAAGGTGCCTAAGACCGAGCCCGGCGGTTGGTACTTCGAATTCAACAACGAGTTCTATCCCGATACCGACGATACCGGCCAGGTGCTCCTGGCGCTGAGCAAGGTCGACAATCCCCGCGAAGGCTACCAGCACAACGTGGAGCAGCGCGCCATCGAATGGATCCTCGCCATGCAGTGCCGCAACGGAGGCTGGGGCAGCTTCGACAAAGACAACACCAAGATGATCTTCCAGTACATTCCCTTCGCCGATCACAACGCCATGCTTGATCCGCCGACGGTCGACATTACGGGAAGAATCCTGGAGATGCTTGCCTGCTACGGCTATACGCGCGCCGACAAACGTGTTGAAAAGGCCATTCAGTTCATCTTCCGCGAGCAGGAGCCGGACGGAAGCTGGTTCGGCCGCTGGGGAGTCAACTACCTCTACGGAACATACCTGGCGCTGCGCGGCCTTGAGGCCATCGGCATCGACAATCACGAGCCGCAGATTCAACAGGCCGCCGAGTGGATTCGCATGGTGCAGAACCCTGATGGCGGCTGGGGCGAAACCTGCGGGAGCTACGACGATCCCAACACACGGGGCGTGGGACCGAGCACGCCTTCGCAAACCGCCTGGGCTCTGCTTGGGCTGCTGGCCGCCGGCGACGACCGCTCCGATTCCATTGCAAAAGGTGTGCGCTGGCTGCTTACCCGGCAGCAGACCGACGGCAGTTGGGACGAGAGCACCGGCTGCGGCATCACGCGGCAGGCCCTCTACACCGGAACGGGCTTTCCCAGAGTTTTTTACCTGTCCTACGAAATGTACCGTCAATACTTCCCGCTGCTGGCCTTGAACGGCTACAGGCGGGCGATGAGCCGTGTAGCTTGAGAATTGCATAAGGAGTGCGCCCCGAAAACGCGCCGGAGGCGCAGGGTTTGTTAGCCCCGCGCTTCAGCGTGGGGAAAAGATCACACGGAGTCGTTACGGAGTCCCGTAGGGACGGCGCAATATCTGCGGGATGAACAATTTTTGAAAGGGCACGACCGGGGCACCCTCCGAGTCGCGTGCCGCAAACGCAGAAAAGAAAACGTTGGGCTTTAGCCCCTGAGGGAAAAACAATCTATGGCTGTTCCGATCTCCCAGATGTGGACCGTTGCCACCTATGTACTGAAGAAGCGCCTCGCCGGCAACAAGCGCTATCCATTGGTGCTCATGCTGGAGCCTCTCTTCCGCTGCAACCTGGCCTGTGCCGGCTGCGGCAAGGTGCAATATCCGCCCCACATTCTCAAGAAGCAGCTCTCGCCCGAAGAATGTTTCCGCGCCGTTGAGGAATGCGGCGTCCCCATGGTCTCCCTCCCCGGCGGCGAGCCGCTGCTGCACCCGCAGATCGTTGAGATCGTCAACGGCCTGGTCGCCCGCAAGAAGTACATCTATCTCTGCACCAACGCTCTCGAACTCAAGCGCCGCCTGCCGGAGTTCACGCCGTCGAAGTACCTCACCTTTTCGGTTCATCTCGACGGCCAGCGCGAGCATCACGATTTTTCCGTCTGCCGCGAGGGCACCTACGAGCTGGCCGTCGAAGGCATCAAGGAGGCCGTCAAGCGCGGCTTTCGCGTCACCACCAACGCCACATTCTTTGACGGCACCGATCCCAACAGCGTCCGTGGCTTCTTTGACGAAGTAATGGATATGGGCGTCGAGGGCGTCGTTCTTTCGCCCGGCTACAGCTACGATAAGGCTCCCGACCAGAATCGCTTCCTGGGCCGGGCCCGCGTCCGCCGTCTCTTCCGCGCCATTCTGTCGAACCGCAAGCCCACCTGGAAGTTCAATATGTCGCCGCTGTTTCTTGAGTTTCTGATGGGCGACCGCAAGTACGAGTGCACTCCCTGGGGTTCGCCCGCCTACAACATCTTCGGCTGGCAGCGTCCCTGCTATTTACTGCAAGAAGGATACGCGGAAACCTTCAAGGAACTGCTCGAAACCACCAAATGGGAAGAATACGGAGTAGCCAGCGGCAATCCCAAGTGTGCCAACTGCATGGTCAGTTGCGGCTACGAGCCTTCGGCCGTCATGGATGGATTCGGCTCTCTCACGGGCTTCTGGAGCATGATCAAAGGCACATTCAGCCTGTATCGCGACGAGCACGCGCTAAAGCTACTCAACCAGCCCATGCCCCACGGTCCGGTTCCGCTGGTTCAGATCGCGGAGACGGAGCCGAGCCTGATGGAGACCGGCCGATGACCGCCGAAGTCCAGAAGTACACAATGGAGCAGGTAGAAGCCCTGGAACTGGCTCCCGGCGCGGAACACGTGGCGCTGGAAGGCTGGGTCCCCACTCTGGCCAGCGATGAAGATCTCCGCCAGGCTCTCAGTAAGGCCCTCGATTATCGCGGCGACGTAACGCTGACCCTCAAAAACGGAGAGCGCATCGAAGCCTTCATCTTCAACTCGAAGACCGGGCCCACGCTGGCTGAATCCTTCCTGCAGTACTACACGCCCAGCTCCAATGAGAAGCGCAAATTAAGCTACGCCGATATCGCTCGCGTAGAATTCACCGGCAAAGACCGAGCAGCCGGCAAGCACTGGGAAGACTGGGTCAAAGCATACAACGAAAAGAAAGCCGCCGGCGAAAAGAACATCGCCCTGGTCCCGGATGCTTTGGAATAGCAAGCCAGCGAGTCAGCAAGTCAGCGGCTCTGGTGCGCATTGGCCGCTAGCGCAATTGAACACAATTACCGCTCTGACCTGAATCTGCACTAAAGCACGCGCAGCCGGCAAGACACAGAGTATAAGATAAATCGAGAAGTCCGCTCACTTGCCGACTCGCTGCCTGGCTGACTAGCTAACTATGAAAGTCTTCCTTTCCGGCGCAACAGGATTTATCGGCCATCATGTGGCCAAAGCGCTTGCCGCCCAGGGCGCTCAGTTGCGAATGCTGGTCCGCAAAACCAGCAAACTTTCCAACCTCGAAGGCATCGACGGCGAAACCCACGTGGGCGACCTTGCTCAGCCGGAGTCGATCCGTCCTGCCCTGGCCGGCTGCGACGCCGTGGTCCACGTAGCCGCCGACTACCGCCTCTGGATTCCCGATCCCGATGCAATGTACCGCGCCAACGTCGATGGCACCCGCGATCTGCTTCGCATGGCCCGCGAAGCCGGCGTCCCGCGCTTCGTCTACACCTCCAGCGTAGCCACCATGCACTTCCGCACCGACGGCATTGTCATTAATGAAGATACGCCGGTTTCGATCAAGGATATGGTGGGCCACTACAAGCGCTCCAAGTTTCTCGCCGAGCGGCAGGCCATCGCCGCCGCAGAAGACGGCCAACAGGTGATCATTCTCAACCCCACCACCCCTATCGGCCCCAACGACTCCAAGCCCACGCCCACGGGCCGCATCTTCGTAGACTTCCTCAACCGCAAATTTCCCGCCTACGTCGATACCGGCCTGAACCTCGTCGATGTCTCTGAAGTGGCTCGCACGCATGTGACCGCGCTCACCAAGGGCCGGCCAGGCCGCCGCTATATTCTCGGTGGCGAAAACCTCACCCTCAAGCAGATCCTCGACAAAATGTCGGCCATTACCGGCATCCCCTCGCCAACGGCAAGATTCCCTTCGCCGTAGCCGCCACCTACGCATTTTTCGAGGAGTGGATCACCGGCCGCATCCGCGGCCGCGAGCCGCGAGCCACGCTTGAAGAAGTCCGCATGGGCCGCAAGAAAATGTACGCCTCCAGTGCCCGCGCGCAGCAGGAGCTAGGCTTCCGCATCCTCCCTATCTACCCCGCCATGCGCGCTGCCATTGAGTGGTTCCGCGCCAACGGTTACGCACCTTAATCCAGCCAGTCTCTAACTATAGCTATGTCGTACGTCACAGAAGTACGGATTGCATCGGGTAAAATATAAGTTCAGGTACAACTGGGGCCAGCTTTGGGTTGGGTGCCAATAAACGAGCGCCGATCTTGAAGGAAGAATACGGGCTTTAGCCGCTGGGGAGTCAATGATCAGAATCGCCATCATCGCCGCCATGTCTGGAGAACTGAAGCCGCTGGTTCGCGGCTGGCAGCACCAGATCTCGCAAGGCGTCGATATCTGGCGCAGAAAATTTGATGAAGGCGAGTGGATTGCCGCCTGTGCCGGAGCGGGAGTGGATGCCGCCACGCGCGCCTTTGCTGAAATCGAGAAAGACGGGCCCATCGATGCAGTTATCTCCACGGGCTGGGTCGGCGCCCTGCGCGCGAAACTATCCGCCGGGCAGGTTTGCGATGTCTCCTGCATCATCGACGCCGGCACCGGGGAGCGCTTTGCCACCGCCGGTCCCCCCAGCGATCGCTGGCTGGTCACCAGCAGCATAGTTGCTGACGTCCCTGAAAAGGCGCGCCTCGCCGCAACCTATCATGCCAGTCTGGTGGATATGGAGGCGGCCGGGATTGCACGTCTAGCCCAAATGCGGGGCATCCCCTTTTATTGCGTTAAGGGGATCAGCGACGGCTATGAAGATCGACTACCTGATTACAATCGCTTTATTACTGCGAATGGGCACTTTAGGCTGGGACGTTTTATTGTTTCCCGCGCCTACCGCCCCTGGCAGTGGCCGGCTCTCATCCGAATGGGCGAGAATAGTAAGAAAGCGGCCAACGGCCTCGCCCTGTCCCTGCTCGATTTTCTTGAGGAACGAAGTCGCATCCCACAAGCGTAATGGCTACCCAATCTTCTCCGGCTGAGAATCGCCTCGAAACAAGTATTCCTGCCTCCATGCGTGCCGCCGTCTATCGCGGCGTGAACCGGATCAGTGTAGAGACGGTTCCTGTGCCCGAGATCGGCCCCGGAGAACTACTGGTCAAAATTGCCACCTGCGGCATCTGCGGCACCGATCTCAAGAAAATCCATACCGGCTCCCACTCCGCTCCCCGCATCTTCGGCCACGAAATGGCCGGAACCATCGTTGAAGTTGGGCCGGGCGTAACCCAGTTCGCTCTCGGCGATCGCGTGATGATCCACCACCACGTTCCCTGCGGCGAGTGCTACTACTGTCGCAAGCAGACCTTTGCCCAGTGCCCGGTCTACAAAAAAGTAGGCGCGACTGCGGGCTTTGAGCCCTCCGGCGGCGGCTTTGCGGAGTACATTCGCGTGATGGATTGGATCGTCTCCCTCGGAGGCGTAGTCCGGATTCCCGCACGCGTCCCCTTTGAGCAAGCATCTTTCATCGAGCCTGTAAACACCGTTCTCAAAGGAATCAAGCTGCTCAATCTGGCTGCCGACGAAACAGTGCTGGTCATCGGCCAGGGCCCCATCGGATTGATGCTGGCAGCTCTCGCCCGCCGCACCGGCGCGCGCGTTCTTACCTCCGATTTTT
Source organism: uncultured Acidobacteriaceae bacterium (assembly GCA_963839225.1). Taxonomy (GTDB): domain Bacteria; phylum Acidobacteriota; class Terriglobia; order Terriglobales; family Acidobacteriaceae; genus Telmatobacter. The sequence goes on along the minus strand of CAWIVA010000060.1, from coordinate 11,352 downwards.
ATCCCGAGCGCCACGCCATCGCGGCCAGGTTTGGACTCCACGAGCCCATCCTGGCCGGGGAAGAAAACGCGATCGATCGCGTCCGTGCCGCCACGGATGGCCGCGGAGCAGATGCTGTGGTTCTGGCGGTGAGCGTCGATGCGCTTATTCAAACCGCTATGGACGCGGTGCGCCCCGGTGGCAAGGTAATGCTCTTTGCCCAGACCCAGCACGGAGCAGCCAACTTCGATCCCGGCGCGGTCTGCATGGACGAGAAAACCCTGCTCGGCTCCTATTCGGCCTCTGCCGCAATTGAGAATGAGGTAACCGATCTGGTCCTGGGCGGCTATCGCAGCGGCTTTGATTTAACCCAACTGATCTCGCACCGCTTTCCGCTCGAGCGGGCGGCGGAAGCGATTGAAGTTGCTTCTCACCCCACAGCCGCATCCATGAAGATTATGATTGAGCCTGTACTTGGGGCCGGGGTGCTCTAGGGGAAATCGATGCCAAACACGGTAAAAGACGCGATCCTCCGTGGCCGCAAGACGGTCGAATCCGTAGTCGAGGAGGGCCGCAAAAAGGTCGAGGGCGTCGTCGAGGAAGGCCTGAATACAGTCGAAACGGTCGTCGAAGCAGGCCTGAATACCGTCGAAGCGGTGGTCGGCAAGGGCCGCCAAACGGTCGAATCCGCCGTCAGCCTGGGCCGCAAGACAGTAGAGAACGCGCTTCTGCCCCGGCGCGGCACCATGCAGGCCGCCGTGCTGCATGGTCGCGAAGATGTTCGCATCGAGCAGGTTCCCATTCCTAAAGCTGAAAGGGGCGAGCTGGTGGTGAGCGTGGGCGCGGCGCTCACCTGCGGAACCGATCTGAAGGTCTTCCGCCGCGGCTATCATGCGCGCATGATCGTGCCGCCGGCACTCTTTGGCCATGAGCAGGCGGGGACGATCGTCGAGGCGGGCGAAGGAGTAACGGATTTTGCTCCCGGAGACCGCGTGGTTGCGCTCAACTCCGCCCCCTGTGGGGAATGCTATTTTTGCCAGCGCGGCCAGGAAAACCTCTGTGACGATTTGCTCTTTAACAACGGCGCCTATGCCGAGTTCATCCGCATCCCGGCTCGTATCGTAGCCAAGAATACGCTCCATGTTCTCGACCACGTTCCGCTGGAGCATGCTGCGCTTACTGAGCCGCTGGCCTGCGCCGTGCATGGCTTTGAAGACTCGCGTCCGCGGCCCGGCGACACGGTAGCCGTCATCGGCGGCGGCCCGCTGGGGCTGATGATTCTGCACGTGGCCGCGCTGGCCGGATGCGAGGTCATCGCGGTTGTCAAGCACGATGGCCAGGTGGAGGCGGCTCGCCAGTTAGGCGCCGCACACGTGGTGCAGACCGGCAGCATTCGCAAGGCCATCGCGGATACGCGCGCGCTTGACCCCGAAGAATCGGGGAGTCGATATTGCTATCGAGGCAGTCGGTGTGCCGGAATCCTGGCAAGAGGCTGTTGAGTTGGTCCGCAAAGGCGGCACGGTAAACTTTTTTGGAGGATGCGCGCTGGGAACCCACGTCTCTCTCGATACCAATCGCATTCACTACAGTGACATCACGCTCCGCGCCACCTTTCATCACACTCCTGCTTTCTGCCGCAAGGCTCTGGATTTGATATCCGGAGGGCGCTTCCAGGCGCAGGCTTTCATCACCGGCCACGCTCACCTTTACGAACTGAACCGCGTCTTTGAGAAGCTGATGAAGCGGAGCAGCGAAATCAAGACCGCCATTGTCCCCTGAGGTGAACCCATGACCCTGGCAACCGAGCAACCGGACAACGCAGCGGAGGCGCTCAGCACAGCGGAGCCGTTGCATAACGCGCTCAACGCACAGAATCTCGTCGAACTCGGTTGGGCAGCCCTGCCGCCCTCCTATCGTATTCCCGCGATCGCGCCCACGCTTGAAGAAGCGCGGGCCTATTGCAAACGCCTTGCCGAGTCCCACTACGAAAACTTCCACGTGGTCTCATGGTTCCTCCCTAAAGCGCTTCGTCCGCATTTTCACGCGCTCTACGCTTACTGCCGCATCTCCGACGATCTGGGCGACGAAGTCGGCGACCGCTCCGCGGCTTTGGCCCTGCTGGATTTGTGGGGTCGTGAGCTCGAGGCGTGCTACGAGGGCCACACGCGCCATCCAGTCTTTGTAGCGCTGGCTGAGACCATCCGCGAGTGCTCCATTCCCAAGCAGCCATTTGCCGACCTGCTCACGGCCTTTCGCCAGGACCAGGTAGTTACGCGCTACGCAACCATGGAAGAGGTGCTCCAGTACTGCCGCTATTCGGCCAATCCGGTGGGTCGTCTGGTGCTCTACGCCTGCGGCGAAGCTGATGAAGAGCGATTCCGGTACTCCGACGCAACCTGTACGGCGCTGCAACTGGCCAACTTCTGGCAGGACGTGCGCCAGGACTATGCCCGCGGCCGCGTCTATATTCCACAAAAAGACATGGAATTCTTTCGCGTGAGCGATGAGAACATTGCCGAGGGTATCGCTACTCCGGAGTTTCGCGGCCTCATGCGCTGCGAGGTCGACTATGCGCGCGGACTCTTCGAAGAAGGCCTGCCTCTGATCGGAATGGTTAACAGCGATCTGGCGATGGATCTCGATCTCTTCAGCCGCGGCGGCCTGGAGATTTTGCGGGCCATCGAACGGCAAAGCTACGACGTGCTTAGCTCCAGGCCCGCAATCTCAAAGAGCACCAAGGCCGCACTGGCATTCCGGGCCGCAACCGCCAAACTGCTTCCATTTCTGCGCCTCGGCCGGCGCACTCGCCAAGAGAAGACCGCTTGAGCAAGGAACTTTCCATGACATTGGACTGCGGCCTATGCCGAGTGCCGGCTGACCGCCAGGCGCGAGGCAAAAAACTTCTACTACTCCTTTGTCGCTCTGCCAGAGCCAAGAAGAAATGCCATTTGCGCCGTCTATGCCTTCATGCGCCAGGCCGACGATCTGGCCGACGACGAAAGCATCTCCATCGAAGAGCGCCGCACTCGCATTAACGAGTGGCAGGCGGCTTGGCGCAGCGTTTGCGCGAACCCCAACTCCCCGTCACCTCCGCCGACCCCGTTTTCATAGCCGTCCGCGATGCAACGGAGCGATTTCAGATTCCACTCACGTTGCTGGACGAACTGGTGGCCGGCGTAACCATGGACCTCAACCATGCTGCATCAAAATGCCTCTGGATACCTACGCAACTTTCGCCGATCTCTACCGCTACTGCTATCTCGTCGCCTCGGTAGTCGGACTGGTCTGCATCCGCATCTTCGGTTACCAGGACCCGAGAGCGGAGAAACTGGCCGAAGAAACCGGCATCGCCTTCCAACTCACCAACATTCTTCGCGACGTAGCCGAAGATGCCCAGCGCAATCGCGTCTATCTCCCGCTCGAAGATCTGACAGCGCACGATGTCTCACTGGATTCTTTGCTTAACCGCAAAGCGTCCGCGCCACCAACGGAAAACGAGCGCGCACTGCTTAGAGAGATCGGCCGCCGCGCGGAAGGGTATTACCAATCCGCTCAAGCCTTGATGCCGTTGATCGACAAGGAAAGCCGCCCTGCGCTGTGGGTGCTGGTCACCATCTATCACGGCCTGCTGAACCAGATCGATCGCGCAGATTACGATGTGTTTTCCCGCCGCGCCAGCGTGCCAATGCACGAAAAGCTGGCAATTTTAGTCGTGGGATTGTTGCGGATGGCTTGGGCGCGTGTGGATGGATAATTGAAGTAGCCTCAGAAGTGGCGAATGACTGCTTGAGCGAAGTGTAGGGGCTTTAGTGAAGGGTACGGGCTTCAGCCCGTACATCAACAAGACTCAAAGGTATGGGCTTTAGCCCCTGAGGGAATTGAATGCGCCCCAAACGAGAAATTATTCGGAGCAACGAATTCGCTTACTTCGTTTCCACACAGACAGCGGGGCGCAAACCATTCTTTCGTCACGAGCGTTGGGCAAGACTGATTCTTTCCACAATCAACCACTATGAGGAAACCGGATACAAACTCCACGCCTATGTGGTCATGCCGGACCATCTGCATCTAATCATCACCCCATTTGAGACAATCGAGAAATCGGTCCAGCTTATCAAGGGTGGGTTTTCTTTCCGTGCCAAGCGCGAGTTGGAATGGACGGGAGAGATTTGGCAAACAGGGTTTACAGATCACCGAATCCGGGATGAAGAAGACTGGCATAGGCACCTCAAATACATTCGCGAAAATCCAGTCGATGCGAGATTGGTCGAGGATGCAATTCCATATGAGTTTATGGGTTTCCCAAGCAAAGAGTTTCCTCAGGGGCTAAGGCCCACTTCTTCTCCTAGCCCTCAACGTACGGGCTAAAGCCCGTACCCTTTACCCATGAAAGGTCATCAATTGGCCGGTTTGCAGCAAACTTCAGGAAAAACCATCACGGTAATCGGCGGCGGCGTAGCCGGCATGAGCGCGGCCTGCGCTTTGGCCGAAGCCGGCTTGCGCGTGCAACTCGTCGAGCGCCGCGGCTACCTGGGCGGTCGTGCCAGCTCCTATCTGCATCCGGGCGTCAATGAGGTCATCGACAACTGCCAGCACGTGCTCTTCGGCTGCTGCACAAATCTCGTTGGCTTCTACCGCCGCATCGGCGTCGCGGATCGCATCCACTGGACCACTGAGATGACCATGATCGAGCCCGGCGGGAGGCATTCGCGTCTAGCTCCGTCGTGGCTCCCGGCTCCTCTGCACAGCGCGCCGAGTTTTTTGAGCGCACACGCCTTCACCTTTGCCGACAAAATTGCTCTGGGCCGGGCATTCTCGGCAATCCTCAGAATCAATCCAAAGGCGCCCTCGAGGCAGTCGCTGGGCGATTGGCTCAAGCGCAAGGGCCAAACCGAAGGCGCGCTCAACCGCTTCTGGCGGTTGGTGATTGCCAGCGCTCTCAATGCCGATCTCGATTCCATCGCACTCCCGTACGCGACCAAAGTAATCCGCGAGCTGTTCATGAACTCCGCCGAAGCAGGCAGCATGGGCATGAGCACGATACCGCTCAGCGATCTGTATGCGGGCGCTGCCGACTACCTCAAAACCCGCGGCTCCAGCGTTATTTTCAATGCGAATGTGGAATCGGCCGCTTGGGATGAAGAGACCTCGCAGTGGTCGCTCACCACGCGCGATGGCCCGCTCATCTCCGAGTTTCTGGTCCTTGCCCTCCCTTTTGAAGCCACGGCGAAGCTGCTGCCATACATGCCCGCCGTCGATGGAGCCGACGCGCTTGCGGCCAAGATCGAAAGGCACGAGCACTGGCCCATCTGCAGCGTGCATCTGTGGTTCGATCGCGAGATCACCACCCTCGATCACGCCGTGCTGCTGGACCGGGAGATTCATTGGCTCTATAACAAGAGCCGCCTCCAGCCCTGGCGCGAGGGGAATTATGTTGAGCTGGTAGTGAGCGCATCGCGGGCCTTGCGGCCCTCGAACGCAAAGACGCTATTGCAATGGCCGTTGCTGAGCTGGCCGAGTTCTTTCCCGCCGCAGCCGAGGCAAAGCTAGAAAAAGCCGCTTTGGTGAAGGAGACACGCGCGACCTTTGGGGTTCCACCTGGGATTGATAGTGCCCGGCCGGACGCCAAGTCCCCGTGGCCCAACTGCTTTCTCGCCGGCGATTGGACGGCGACCGGCTGGCCATCAACAATGGAGAGCGCAGCCCGCTCCGGCCACTTGGCCGCCGAAGCAATTTGCGCAAGCATTGGAGAACCGCGGCCAATCCTCAACCCCGACCTGAAGCCAAAGGGTCTAATGCGATTCATTGGCTGACGCTCGATATTTTCGACGAGTTCTGTGATCTTCCACCCTTGCGGCAGAAAAAGTCGGAAGGACGGGCACAGCGGTAAATTAGCCTAATAGTTTTCTATTCCCTATTCCCTAGTCCCTAGTCCTTAGTCCCTGCTCTTCTCAATGCGCCAATAAATAAACCCCAATGCAAACCAGCACCGCTGCCGTCCATCGCCTCCTGTCCACGTTTTCTTTAAGGAAGATTTTGCCGGCAACTGCATTCGTGACCAGCGTAAGCGAGGCCGAAGCCGGTGCAACCAGGCTCAAATTGAGATGATTCAAGGCAAAGAGCAGCGAAAAAAAGGCCAGTGTCAAAAAGCTGAGTCCGGCAAAGAAGAGCGGGCAGGTGAGGACGGCGCGAATGGCGCCAACGAGGCCGGAGCGGGCGCGAATCTCATCCAGATCTCCGAGGGATTTCATCGCCGCAGCGGTAAGAACTTCGCCGGCGGTGGAACAGAGAACGACGGCGGCGATCATGGCAGCGGCAGTCCAGGGATTGATGCTGGAGGGAATCGTCATCGCGGCTGCCCCTGTTCGACAGGCGCGGCCAACGGTTCTGGAGCGCCATTACCGGGTCGCTCGGTACGGGAGGGCCCATCTGCAACAAAGCTTACGCCCAGTGTGATCAGCACGATTCCCGCCCAGCGTTCCAGCGAGATCGGCTCGTGAAGCCAGAAGTGTGCAAGCAGCGCCACGATGACGTTGCCGAAGGCCGTTGCGGGAAGCACAAAGGTCAAATCGGCCCATGAAAGTGCGGTGAGGTAGCTCGAAAAAAAGCCGATCAGGAGCACAATGCCGAGGGCAACCCATGGAGTACAGATAGCGGCAATGAGCGTGGCGGGATGCGCCAGGGAGATGAGCGGCAAGCTGGTCATGCCCCGCGACAGGCAGGAGTCGCCCAGCGGTGCACAGAGGGCAACCAACAGCAGAATCATGTATTGCCGCGGCAAAAGTCTAGCGTGAGCCATCGATTCTCAGTCCTGACGTGGAATGCTGCCGAATGGAAGTGTGGCGCCTGTTCTGCCACTCAAAAAGGGCCGCTCCGCAACCGCGGAGTGGCCCTCTTATGCTGGAGGTTCGAAGTTACTTGGCGGCGACCAGCGGGCGGTGGCGAGCGTGCCGTCGGTGTAGCCCTTGGCGATCTCGGTGATGGCGATCGGGCTTGTAGTCGCCGGCGTGGCCGGCCTGGCCGAATTGCGTCATGCGCTGGGCAACCACCTTCTGCATCGCCTCGCGGGCGGGCTTCATGTAGTCGCGCGGATCGAACTTCTCCGGCTGCGTCCACAGCACCTTGCGGATGGCGCCGGTGATGGCCAGGCGGTTGTCGGTGTCCACATTGATCTTGCGGACGCCGTTGCGGATGCCGAGCTGAATCTCCTCGACCGGCACGCCCCAGGTCTCCTTCAGCTTGCCGCCGTACTGGTTGACGATGTCCTGCAAATCCTTGGGCACGGACGAGCTGCCGTGCATCACCAGGTGGGTGTTGGGCAGGCGCTTGTGAATGGCGATCAGCACGTCCATCTTGAGCACCGAGCCGTCGGGCTTCTTGGTGAACTTGTAAGCGCCGTGGCTGGTGCCGATGGCGATGGCCAGCGCGTCCACGCCGGTGCGCTCGGCAAACTCGACCGCCTGGTCGGGGTCGGTGATGTGATCGAGGCCGCTGCCGCCGGCGCCGTGGCCGTCTTCAACGCCGCCCAGCACGCCGATCTCGCCCTCGACGGTGACGCCGCGCTCGTGGGCAAAGTCGACCACCTTGCTTGGTCACCGCGACGTTCTCTTCGAAGGTGGCCGGAGTCTTGCCGTCTTCCTTGAGCGAGCCGTCCATCATCACCGCTGGTATAGCCCAGTTCGATGGCGCTCTTGCAGGTCTCAAAGCTGTTGCCGTGGTCCTGGTGCATGGCGATGGGAATCTCGGGATTGAGCTCGGCGGCGGCCAGGATGAGGTGGAAGAGATAGCGGTCCTGGGCAAACTGGCGCGGCGCCGCGGCTGGCCTGGATGATGACCGGCGAATTGGTTTCCTTGGCCGCTCCCATGATGGCCTGGATCTGTTCCATATCGTTGACGTTGAATGCGCCGACGCCGTAACCGCCCTTGGCGGCCTCGTCGAGAAGTTGCCGCATGGAGACTAGAGGCATAGAATTCTCCTTTTGCCGGATAAGCCGGCAGGTTGTTTGGCTCCGGCCGCCTGTGCGCTGGGCCCGGAGGGCGGGAAATCAGCCGGTCGGGCGGCAGGAACCGCAATCATCCTTATGGTAGCAGAGGCGCGCAAGAGAAAAGTGTGCCGGTGGACACACGCGCGGATCCGGTTGCCCACATCGGTCGCCTTGATGGATTGATGAGCGCGATCCGGAATGGTCCTGCCCGTGCGTGTGGAATAATCTGGCGGTGACCCTGCCGCCGCCACAGCTCACGACTGGTTCCTGCTGGCCTGCGCCGCCGGGACGGTGCTGCTGCTTCTCCTCCTGATCGCCAGAGCTGCGGCTGCATCCGGCGCTGGCGCTGGCCGTGGCCGCGCTCGCGCTGGGCGTGGCCTCGGGAATGCCGCTGAAGCAGGTTCCGCTCTCCTTTACCGCCGGCGTGGGCAACCTGATGGGCCACATCGCCATCGTCCTGGGCCTGGGCGCGATGCTGGGCCGCCTGCTGGCCGCCTCCGGCGGCGCAACTGCGCTGGGCAGAGCTTTGGTGGAGAGCTGTGGACCCAAGGGCCTGCCCTGGGCGCTGCTGGGCCTGGGCATCCTGGTGGGCATGCCGGTCTTCTTTGAGGTGGGCCTGGTGCTGCTGATGCCGATTGTGGCCGAGGCGGCGCGGCGCAGCGGACGGCCGCCGATTCTGGTGGGCATGCCGGTGCTGGCCGGGCTCTCCATCGTGCATGGCACTGCTGCCGCCGCATCCGGCGGCGATGCTGGCGGCCACGCAATATCACGCCGACCTGGGCCGGACCATTCTCTGGGGCCTGGCCGCCGGATTGCCCGCCGCCGCGCTGGCCGGGCCGGTGCTGGGATGGTTGCTGCTGCGCCGCTGGGAGAGCGGAAAGCGCAAGCGCTGCGCCGGCGAGCCGCCGATGAGGACGCTGACGCTCTTTGCGCCGACGCCGAGTGAAGATCTGCCACCGGACCGCAAGCGTCGGTAGCTGCTGAAGATCGCGCCAAGCAGTGCCGGCTTCCCGCACCGGCGGCCCCATCCGCGCGGCGCTGCGGCCATTCTGCTGCCCGTCGCGCTGATCTTCCTGGGCAGTTGGGCCGACGCGCTCGCCGCGCCGGGCAGCCTCGCGAACCGGATTCTGCACTTTGTCGGCAGCCCGGATATTGCCCTGCTGATCGCCGTGCTGGTGGCGCTGGTCACGCTGGGCGGCCACATCCAGACCGGGCCAGCATCATGGCCGCGAGCTGCTGCGCAAGCTCACCGGCGGAGTCCTTTGAGCCCATCGCCCAGGTGCTGGTGATTCTGGCCGCGGCCGGGGGGCTGAGCGGCATTCTGCGCGACTCCGGCGCCGCGCAGGCCACGGTGGGGCTGGCGCTGGGCGCGCACATGCCGCCGCTGGTGCTGGCCTGGCTGCTGGCCGCGGTGGTGCGCGTCTCCATGGGCTCGGCGACGGTGGCCATGGCCGTGGCCTCGGCGGTGCTGGCGCCCATGGCCGGCCACATCGGCGTGCGCCCCGAGCTGCTGGTGCTGGCCACCGGCACCGGCTCGCTCATCCTCTCCCACGTCAACGACCCCGGCTTCTGGCTGATCCAGTCCTTCTTCAAGCTGGAGGTGAAGGAGACCCTCGCCACCTGGTCGGTGCTGGAGACGGTGCTCTCGGTGGCCGGGCTGGGAACGACGCTGCTGCTGGCGCGGTGCTGCGGTAGAGAAGCCCCGGCAATGCCTTAAAGCCCCAGCACCGCCCGCTGCGCGGCAAAAATCTCCTTCAATCCCTCCTCGGCCAGATCGATCAGATCGATTCAGCTGCGCGCGGGAGAAGCTGCCCTTCTCCGCCGTGGCCTGGGTTTCGATCAGGCCGCCGTCGGCGGTCATCACCACATTCATGTCCACCTCGGCCTGGGAGTCCTCCTCGTAGCAGAGGTCGAGCAGTTGCGCGCCGCCCACGATGCCCACCGAGGTTGCGGCCACCAGTTGCTTGAGCGGCGAAACTTTGAGCGTTCCCGCCTCGACCAGCGCCTTCGAGCGCCAGCGCCAGCGCCACCGCCGCGCCGGTAATCGCAGCCGTGCGCGTGCCGCCGTCGGCCTGGATCACGTCGCAATCCAGAATCACCGTGCGCTCGCCCAGCGCCTTCATATCCACCACCGAGCGCAGGCTGCGGCCGATCAGGCGCTGAATCTCGTGGGTCCGGCCGCCGATCTTGCCCCGCTCGCTCTCGCGCGGCGTGCGGGTGACCGTTGAGCGCGGCAGCATGGAATACTCAGCCGTCACCCAGCCGCGGCCCGAGTTGCGCAGCCAGCCGGGAACCCCCTGTTCGACCGTGGCGTTGGTGAGCACCCGGGTATTGCCCAGCGAGACCAGCACCGAGCCTTCGGCGGTCTGGACGAAGCCGGGAGTGAGGGTGAGCGGGCGAAGCTGAGCCGGAGTGCGGCCGCCGGGGCGGAAAAAGGCGAGTGAGTTCGAGACGAGTCATAGCTGAGATTGTACGGGAGGGGGGTGCGGGGGCGGTTGAGCTGAAAAGGACCAGGGTTTCAGGATGGGAATCTTGCAAAATCTTGCCCCAAAACAGGAATATAGAGTTAAGTTGATTGAAATTAAACGCATTTACTTAGATTACCGTCCGAGCTGTTTGTTCCGTTTTGGGAACATTCTGGTCGTAGGCAATGGCTCAGCATTGTGGAGAATCTAGGCTCAAACCTTCCCTTATCAGGAACTTAATCAAAGTGTCCTAGTTTGGCACGCTGCGTGTAATAGAAGAGGACAAACCCCATTGAGAGCCAAAAACGGGAAAGCACCGAAACAGGCAGATTAGCCACCAGGGTCTAAGGACAGGCGCAACAGGTGCAGAGAACAGTGGCAGCGAATCGGGAAGGAGCGAGACAGACAGCGGATCAGCAGCGAAAGAAACAGGCAATCGGACTATGCAGCAAATCGCAGCAGACGACACGGCATCGAGCGGAGCGGAGCGCAAGCGGGTCGAAGCGGTGGTCGAGACGCTGGCCAAGCTGCGCAGCCACGGCGAAACGCTGGCCGAGGTGGCGCATGACGCCCGGAATATGGTCACGGCGCTGGGGCTTTATTGCGATCTTCTGGAGGAGCCGGGGGTGCTGACCACGCCGTATCCTCACTACGGCAACGAATTGCGGCTGGTGGCGGCGGCCAGCCGCCGGCTGGTGGAAAAGCTGGTGGCTCTGGATGCCGGCTCCGCTCCAGCAGCCGGTTCCATTCCGGATATGGGAAACCGCTTTCGCCGCGCGGCGGAATCCGGACTGGGCACGCCGCAGCAGGCCGCCCGGAGCGTGGGACCTGATTTCCGCCGCGCCGATTGAGAATCTGGCAGCAGAGGGCCTCAAGGCGAATCAAAATCTGCTCTCTGCCCTGGCCGGACCTTGGATCGCGAT
>CAWIVA010000059.1:0-33741 GCA_963839225.1 uncultured Acidobacteriaceae bacterium | reverse complement strand
GCAGCGCCGCTGGCTTTTTTCAGAAAGCCGCAACTTTCTGCTCTATGACTTCTACAGGATTCCGGTGCGGTGGACGAAAACGTTTTCGCCTACTCCAACCGCAACGGCGGCGAGCGAGCGCTGGTGGTCTATAACAACCGTTACGGCATGGCGCACGGTACCATTGACTTTTCCGCCGCTTATGCCGATAAGGGCGCGGGACGACTTCATCGCCAATCGCTGAGCGAAGGTCTGGGCCTGATCCTGCTTCAGGCGCCGTGATCGCATGGCGCGACTCGCTGACGGGTCTCGAATACCTGCGCAGTGCAAATGAATTGTCTGAGCGCGGAATCAATCTCAACTTACATGCCTACCAGTGCCATGTTTTTCTGGACTGGCGCGAGCTTCACGCATCGGCAGAAAAGCCCTGGGACCGGCTTTGCAGTCAGCTCAACGGGCGCGGCGTTCCCAATCTTGACGATGCGCTGGTGAACCTGGAACTGCGGCCTGTGCACGATGCGCTTCGCCAGCAGCTCGATCCGGCGGTTGTGCGGCTGCTCGCCGACCTGGCGGAGCATCCCAAGGCGCCTTCGGCCAAAGTCAATAAGACACTTGAGCTGCAAAGACGCGAATTCTCTGAGATGGCATGGGCTCGCTGCCAGATCTTTTTGCGTGAAGCGCAGATAGCCTATGCATCGCGTATTGCCGGGGCTGCCAAGCTGACCGGGGCCGCTCAGCCGATTGACCCGGCGCTGCTGGCCACTGCCTTCCACCAGCGTTTAAGCGCTGTGCTGCACATTCCAGCCATCGAGGCGCAGTTTGCGGAGCCGTGGACCATTGCCGCCCGCCGCGTGCTTCCCAGTTCAAGTCCGCAGTTTGCAGCCGCGGCAATGTGGGGTCCGGTCTTCGGGTGGTGCGTGCTGGAGTTGCTGGCCCAATCCATTAACGTGGAAAACTCAGAACAAGTGGCGCTGGACCTGTTTGACCGTCTGCGGCTGCGGGAACCGTTCGCTCATGCCTTCGCGGCGCTCGGATTCGAGCACGAGGAAAGCTGGCGCGCCGCGGCACGGATCAAGGTATTGCTGCTCAGCAGAGCCGGCATTGGAAAAAGGGGATCACGCAGGGCAAAGGCAAGGAATCGGCTGCTGAGCCAGTACCCTCTGTCGTCACCGCAGCCGATGTTGCTGGAGAGGGAATTGCCCCGGGAAACTTAAGCAGAACAAATCGGCTAGAGCCAAGCTGCTGGTGATCGAGGAGAAACCGGAGCAGCTCCCGCCTGATTTGTGGCTTGATCCTGACATTCGCTGGCTGACGGGCGTACATGGGCACAAGGGGAAGAATACCTGATTCGTGAACCGTATGAGGAGTTGCTCTGGTGGCTGCAGCTGCCCGGGCTTCTGGGCCTGGCTGGCGAGCCGACGGTGAACCGAAAAGCTGCGAAGGAGATGAGCGAGACCGTCGAAGGGGCGCTCAAAAGGCTGAGGCTGCCGGCTATCGAATTGCTGCGCTACAAGCACCATCTGCAATCGCGATGCTGTTGCAGCAAGAAAAAGCCGGCAGCCAAATCGAAGACGGCGAAGCGTAAAAAGCCACGAACCAGATCTTGGCAGTGTTCACGGAAGTTCACTTTGATTTGTCGCAACCGCCCGCGACCCGTAGAATCACAGGAGGGCCGACGGCGAAGCTGCCCGGGTCGGCGCTCAGGTATCAGATGAGCCAAGAGGAACCAGGGATTTCCATTCAGGCGCAGGCGGTTTCGCCTGCGTGGATCAAAATCGAACAAGCGCGGCATCCCCAGCGGCCTTACCCCATGGACTTTATCGAGCGGATCTTTACGGATTTCAGCGAGATTCACGGGGATCGTGCCTATGGCGACGACGAGGCCGTGGCTTGCGGCATGGCGCGGTTGGGCTCGGACGAGGTCATGGTCATCGCCAACCGCAAGGGCGGCAGCACCAAGGAACGGGTGCGGCGTAACTTTGGCATGCCCCATCCCGAGGGCTACCGCAAGGCGCTGCGATGGATGAAGATGGCAGAAAAGTTTGCTCGGCCGGTGATCAGCCTTATCGACCTGCCGGGCGCGTATCCCGGCCTGGGGGCCGAGGAGCGAGGCCAGGCGGAGGCCATCGCGAGAAATCTTCGCGAGATGGCGCGGCTGCGCGTGCCCACTATTTCGGTGATCAGCGGCGAGGGTGGGTCGGGCGGAGCGCTGGCGCTGGCCGTCAGCGACCGAGTGCTGATTCTCGAGAATGCGCTTTACTTTGTGATTACCCCCGAGTCCTGCGCGGCTATCATGTGGCGCGATGCGGCGAATAAACAATTGGCTGCGGAGGCCATGCGTATTTCCGCGCCCGAGGTTGCTGCGCTAGGGTGCGTGGACGAGATCATTCCCGAACCACCGGGAGGCGCGCACACCGACCGCGAGGCGGGCTGCGGACTGCTGGGCAGCGCGCTGAAGAGGCATTTAGCCGATCTTAAGACAATGCCTATCGACGAGATGATTGCCGCACGACAGAAGAAATTCCGCAATATCGCGCAGTTCTATACGGAAGGCTAGATGCGATGAGCGCTCCTCAGGAGAAATCCAGCTCTGGCAGCCGGTTCAGTGCCTATGTGCAATTTGTTGCCGCAGTGCTCTACTTCTTTCTGGCCGAAGGGGTGGCCCGGCACGGTGCGCGAGGACTGGCGAGCGAGCAGTGGTTTCCACTGGCTGAGCAAGCGATCCTCGTTTTCCTCCTCCTTCTTGGTTATTCGGGAATGGGATTCTGGCTCAACCGGCAGATGCATCCGTTGAGCGAACAGGGATTGCCGCGCCGGATGGGCTGGCCGCGTGAGGCAGGATTAGGGATCGCGGTTGGCTGGTCGCTGGCGGTGGTCTGCGTGCTCCCCCTGGTTCTGGTTGGCGGCATCGCTATTTTCCTTGACCTTCAACCTTCTGCGTGGGGCTGGTTGCTGGCCGATGCGGCATTCTTTGCGGTGGCCGCGCTGGGGGAAGAGGTTGCCTTCCGCGGGTATGGGTTTCAGCGCTTTGCTCATGCGGTTGGGCCGCTGGGAGCGGCGCTGGGTTTTGCGGCGTTCTATGCCATTGTGCAGGCGCTCTTGCCGGGATCGAGCCGCGCCAGCATTGCCGTTGCTGTGGCCTTCAGTCTGCTGCTTTCAACGGCTTACCTGCGCACTCGCGCTCTCTGGCTGAGTTGGGGACTCAACTTCGGGTGGAAGGCCAGTCGCGCCCTCATCTTTGGACTCGCGGCCTCAGGAGTCAATAGCCATTCTCCGGTGGTGCAGGGCGATCCCATGGGACCGTTCTGGATTACGGGCGGAGCATTTGGGCTGGACGGCAGTTGGATCACGTTCGTGATCCTGCTGGTGGCGCTGCCGGTAGTCTTTCGGGTTACCAGTGAGCTGAATTTCCGCTACAACGCGCCGGTAATCGTAGCTGGCGGCATTCCGGTTGATCTGGACGCTGCGGCTCGCCGTCAGCATGAGGCTGCAATGGGACCGGCGGGTGAGCCTGCGGCGCCGGGACTGGTGCAGATCAATCCAGCTTCCACAGTTCCGCAACCTCCTATTAGCCAGGCAAGCGACGATGGGCGAATTTGAGCGTTCTACGGAGCAGGCGGCGGTTGAGGTAGACTGAAAGAAGCGAGTCCCGCTGACCTCAGACAATCAAGAGGCATGCGCATGACCGCGCCGTTGAAGCCGTCCGCAGTAGCGAACGAGTGCAGAGACAATCCCAGAAGGAGAACCACAGACAGATGGCCAAGATCGCAAAAACAGGCGACCGCAAGAAGGTAATGGACACGACGAAGTCGACCGACTGTCCCAAGTGCAAAAAGCCGACGCGCATCGTCAAGCGCGTAAAGGACCGCGAGCGGGGCATTCCCGGGGGAGTTTATATTTCCTGTTCCGCGTGCGAGTTCTACGAGAAACTTTAAGCGCCGCTTGAAGGTTTGGACGGAGGAAAAGCCTGGCAATATGCCAGGCTTTTTTGCGTTTTGGACGCGATTTTGAACGATCATCGTTCCCAACGGCAGGGGTCTGTATTTTCCCCGGTGCCGAATGCAAGGCACCGGGGGGCACGCTCAAGTTGACGCCCGGAGGCTGTTGATCGGTTTGCTAACAGCAGGTCCTTCGACTCCCTGCGTCCGCTGCGGCGGATTGCGGTTACTCAGGATAACAGTGCTGTCAAAGGAGAGGAATTACTCCCGGCTTTTGCGCAGCATATCTTCCATACGTTTGCGGTCGTCAATATCCTCCACGCTGCCGTACCAGCGGAGAATGTCGCCGGATGGACCTTTAAGGGGCGACCCGCGAGACCGCATCCACTTCCATTCCCGGGAAGTGTTTTTCACTCTATACTCCACATCGATAGGAGATCCGGACTGTAGCCCCTCGCGCAGCTTCTTCATCGTTTGTTCTACATCTTCCGGATGCAGCGCCTCCAGCCATCCCAGGTTGCGAGTTTTTTCCTTGCTTAGCCCTGTGAGCAGCGACCATCGGGAGCTCACATCCAGGTTATTGCCCTCTGAATCCATCACCCATGGGATCTCAGGGTTGAGTTCAACCAGATTTCTCAAGTGCTCTTCGCTCTCGCGGAGGGCCTGTTCGGCACGTTTCCGTTCGGTAATGTCCATAACCATCACGGAGACACCGATCACTTCTTCCGCCTCGTCCAGAGCCGGCTGATACGACACCAGATTGGTTGAGTCCGGCTCCCCTGGAATATTTGAGGGCCTGCTGAACTCGATGTCCTGTATGGCTTCGCCCTGGAAAGCGCGACGGAGGGAGGGTTCAATACTAGGAAACACGTTAGGAATCATTTCCTGGACGGTTCTTCCCAGATAGGCTGCCACCGGAGTGCGATTCATAGCGGCAAGCCTCTTATTAATGCTGACGTAGCGACAATTGAGGTCAAGAAAACACAGCCCCACGGGAGCGCCGTCATAGATGGCCTGTAACTGGGCCAGGCGTTGCGCGGGCAGGGCTTCAAGACTGGAGACAACCCATCCATCCCCATGTATGGACAATGCTGTGGATAGCTTCTGCGGCGCGGCCTCGAGCAGAGGCGGAATGCCATCGGCCGTTACAGGGCGGCCATAGAACCATCCCTGGCCCTGCGCGCAGCCGAGCCAGAGGAGCATCTCCGCCTGCTCCTCAGTTTCCACTCCCTCTGCCACGGTGGTCAGGCCGAGGCTGTGTCCAGGCCTATAATCGCGGCCACGATCTTGCGGCTTCCGCGCGTGTGGGTCATGGAGTTTACAAAGCTGCGATCGACCTTCAACTCATCGAAGGGGAGCGTTTGGAGCTGGCGCAAATTCGAAAAGCCAGTTCCAAAGTCGTCCATAGCCAGCCGGCAGCCGCTCTCTTTCAATTCGCGGGTAATGGTGTGCGCCGACTGAAAGTTTTCAGCCACGGCGCTTTCGGTGATTTCAATCGTCAGCCTTTTCAGAGGGAAGCTGGCTTTTTCAGCAGCTTCGCGAATCTGTTGAGGGAGGCTGAGATCGCGCAACTGGAGGGGCGAAACATTGACCGCCAACCACAACGGCTCGGGCAAGAGCTGAGCTGAGAGGAATGCCTTACGCAAGATCTGCCGGGTCAGCAAACCTATCAGCCCGTTCTCTTCCGCCAAGGAGATGAAACTCTCCGGGAGGACCAAGCCGAGCTGCGGATGTCGCCAGCGCGCCAAGACTTCAAAACCGGCCACAAGGCCGGTGTGAAGCTCGATCACGGGCTGAAAGCAGGGTTCAAGCTCATCGTGATCCAGGCCCGGCGTACGTCAGCAATATCCACGCGCGGAGACATGCTCAATAGCTTACTGCCGATTGGACGAACAAGATGCTCAATTTGATACACAACCCGGCAGTTGGAAAAGACGTGGTTCAACTCGCAGACTTATCGTGACCCATCCCCGCTACGAACGAGGAGGGATCGAGCACCGTGAGCGGTCCACCGCCTCTAACGCTCCGTTACCCGCCGTTGTAACCGTCACTTCTGCCGGCATGAAACCAGCACCTTGTTCTTCACATAGAGCTGGCAGAGGCCCATCATGGAGGAGGGACATTCATAGGTTCCGGAGTGGTCGTCCTGCGTGCAACCTTCGCGCCCCAGAATCTGCTCGGTCGAGGTTGGAACGAGCGCGCCGCAACTGAGCACCGCGCTATTCTTGAGCATCGCGTTGCAGAGGCCAAGCATGCCGTTCACGGGGCATAGATAATTTCCCTCCGAGCCGTTGCGCTGGCATCCGCCGCCCGTGAGCGTGCGGTCTGCCACATCCCGCTCCTTGCTCATGTCCTGCACTTGTCCGGTGGCGGCGTTGTAGACAGGCTGGAAGTCGATGACGCAGGTGGTTCCGGCATGGCAACTGAAGTTCATACCGCCGGGCGGAAGGCTGATGGCTAGCTGGGGGAACCAGACAGGCCATTGCCACTGATCGGACCAGACCGCTATATCCACGTATACCGTGGGGGCGAGGCCGGGCGTCAGTGTGAATCCCAAATTGTAGACGGGGTTGCCAACGCTGAAATGACTGTAGTCGCCGTTCTGGTCTGTGACATCGCCCAGAGAGACAGTTTGTCCCGAGGTAATTGTGGATGATCGTTTCTGCAATTCGTCGTTGAGCGTGAACTGCAAACTGTTCGAGTGGAGATTCACGTTGATGGCGGGATAAACCGCTCCGCCGACGAAACCGAAGTTGAGCAGGTCGCCGAGCAGATCGATGGTGTTAAACACATAAGGGGAGTTGATTCCGCCCGATCCGGGAGCCGGCGGCTGGAAGTGACCGCCGGTATAAGGCGCCGGCAGCAATTGCGTAAAATCCACGCCGACTTGAAAGTCCTGGCTGTTTCCGAAGCCGGGCAGGCTCACGCTAAAACCGGCATTGGCGCCCACCTGCGCAACGATCTCCTGCGCGTTGTAGAGTTCACTGGCGTCGAGCCCGGCTGAGAAGAAATCGTTGGAATCGCCCTCGATGGGCACGAATTGGGGCGTTAACTTTGCCTCAGCTGTGTTGTTGGGGTGTACGACGGTTTGATACTTGAGAGTAGTCTGGATGGGAAAACGCAGGCCAAATGCATAATTGAAGCCGGCATGCAGTTGGATGCCATAGGTAGACGTGCATCCGACGACGCACCAGTTGATGGAGATGGAGATGCCCCAATTCCATTCGTAGTCGTGGCCGATGGTGAAGCCGGTGAGAAAGATGTATGGGCCCATGTTTAGATCGGCAGTTTGGTCGCCGTGGGGCTGGCCGGAGCCGGCCAAGTGAAGCGCTGAACCTGGAACTACTCTAAGGAGTTTGGGAAATTGGGCAGGACTGGCGTTGTCCAACGCACCACCGCGCATGAGCTGCTGGGCAGCCGACACCTCCGCGGGGCCGGCGGTTGAGTTGACGCTGTGTTGCAGATGCGCATAGTTCCACGACTCAAGTTTCGGGAGAAACATGGTCTCTTCAACGGTCTGCGACGCCATGTTGATGAGCTCATCCTTCAGATCGTCGTCACTCAGCGAGCTCATGCGCGCAGCTTCGGCCTGTCCGACCGCGGCGACGATGGCCGCGCGCTGTGTGGGGTCGGCCAATGACTTGCGTAAAGCGGCGATGTGCTGGCTCGCTTCCGCATCCGCCGCCGCGCTCTTCTGCTGGAATGCCGCGATTGCGGCCTGCCGCTTTCCTGGGTCGGCAATGTAGCGCGGCTTGCCCGGTGCGCTGAACTCGGCCACGCGTTGACTCGTTGTCCCACGCGTAAAGCAAGAAACTCCGGCTTCAGCGAGTTGAACCTTCGCAGCGGGATCGGCGCACTTGCCGGGAAGGATCTGGTAGGTGACTAAATGGTGAATGACCATGCCCTGGTCCACCTCATTCACTTCAGAAGTAGTAGCTTGCACGCGCACATGCTGCGGCATCGACTGCAACCGCATGGCGAGATTCGGCACTGCCTTGGGATTGTTCAGCAGGGGCGTAAAGTCCAACTGCGCTTCGCCCAGGGTTACGCGCGGGTTCGAGCGCAAGCTCTGGAGCGCGTATTGCCGCACCACGTGCAGCCGCTGGATCGTCTGCGCTTGTGTGCCGCCTTGCAGAATCACAGAGTTTGCATAGGGCCGCTGATTCGACTCGCGCAGTTGCGGCTCGCGACTCTGAGCCGTCGCAGGGGCAGAATTTGGAATGGTGGTGAACAGAATAAGGAGCAATGACGCATAAAGCGTCCTGGGACAGGGGAAGGTCATCTTCGTCTCCACTGGGATCCTTGGTATAAAGCCGGGAAAGGTGTGCCAAGTTAACTGGGACGATAATCCTCCGTTCTGCGGGTGTCAACGAGGAAGTCGCAATTTTTCGGTTCTGTTGGTAATCTCTTTGCAACCGATAGCTCGCCTGCCAGGGCGACGGGTTGGTGGCGAACCGGTAGTTATGTTCGTACCCCGGGGGTTTTCAATGAACAGGAGGTCTTGAGATGATTCGCGGTTTAGCTGTTGTAGCCGGCTCAATGGGCTTTGCGGTGGTGATTGCGAGCGGACAGATGGTGGCGAACAACGCGATTCAAAACGATCCGGCGAAGGAGGCGCTGTGCGCAACGAGAGCGAAGGTGAGGCCGGTTCCGTTTTTGATTGATCAGAATTATGTGAATAGCGTCAGAACTGCTCATCCGGAGGCCACGTTCGTGGCTGAGGATGGCGTTATTCCCGTTTTGGTTGAATGCCGCGTCAACGAGCGGACGGGAGTGTTTGAGATGGACTCGCTGAGTTATGAGGAAGACCTGTACTGGCACCTGGCGAGGCCGGAGCCGTTCGTGCCGGAAACCGATCAGGCCTGGCAGCAGCAGGCGGACAATGTGTGTTTCAAGGCGGCTCGGGAGAAGGTGAATCGAGAGGATTTCGATCATAGTTTCGGCTACGCGACAGACGTGAATGTGATCACGCTGAGTGTAGGGCCGTGGTACCAGCCCGGCGCCAGGGTCGCCGGGATGAAGGCAGAACGATGGGACATCGCGGTGGAGGGTCAGTTGTTCTATAAGTCGTCGGGGACGGATTTGACCGCTTACCGCGCAACTTGTTTGCTTTCGCCGGGGCTGGACGTAAAGGCGGTGGAGGCGAAAAAGCAAAGCGCGCGCCGGGAGCTCAAGATGGAGACGCGCTTTGAAGCTCCTTTCCGGAAGTAAGGGAAAGTGCCGGAAGCTCGGCCGCGGAAGTTACTTCGAGGCCGGGTGAGCGCCGATCGTTTTCGCATCGTCCTGATCCATGAACTTGCCGTGCGTTGTGGCGCCGTACTCCCGGTCTCCGGAGGTGTGATAGGTCTTAGAGTCGAGGTCAACCCAGACAAGCCCCTTGGCCTTCGCTGCTGTGATGTCAACGGACGATGGCGGAGTTGCTGCGGGGGTCTTGAGCGCGGCGATCCTGGCCCGGGTGGGAGGCGCGGCAGGATTGGCGCTCGAAGCGGGGATCGAGGCGGGAGCCTCCGGTCCCAAAGTGGCTGCTGGATTGGCGCGCGCTCCTATGGCGGGACTCATTGCTGAATTGGGACGCGCTCCGGGAGTGGAAGCCGTTGCAGTGCTTGCACGTGTTCCCGGGGCCGGAGTTGCTCCCGGATTGGCCCGTGCTCGGGTGGCTGGAGTGGTCGCTGGATTGTTGCGTGCTCCTGGGGCGAGAGATGTCGGTGAACTATTTTGCGCTCCGGGGGCGAGAGATGTTGGGGGAGTGTTGCGCGCTCCTGGGGCGAGAGAGGTTGCTGGGTTAGCGCGCGTTCCTGTTGATGAGCCCGCAGCTGGATTGCCGCTCAAAGTTGACGCCGATGGCACAGCGGGTGTCGGCTTCACGGTTCGCGATGAGGTAGCGCGCGAGCCGGCAGTATTCCTCGACCCCCTGGTTCTGGAGGGGGTGGTGGTGGGAGCGGTCGTTTGCCCAGGTCTGTTAGGCGCCTTCGTCGGCTTGGCGGAGGTCGTGGAGCCGGCGGCCGGAGGGGTGGGGGAACCTGGACGGGCGGTCGTGGTTGAATTCGGGCGAGTGGCTGATCCTGGGGCCTTGGTGGCGTTGCCTGAAGCCGGTATGTTGGCTGATCCTGGGGCCCGAGGGTTGCGGGAAGGCCGCCGGGAGGGGGCACCCGGAGTTTGGGTGGCGGCGCCGGAAGCTTGGGGTGCGCCTGAAGCTGGGGAGTGCGCGGCGCCGCCGGATGCCGGAGCGGCAGCCTGACCCAGAACGAGCCCGGCGGAGAGGAAAGTGCTGAGGGCGAGCAGAGACAGTAAGTTGAATTTCATTGCGCGTTAAATCCCCTTTTGATTCTGGTATTTCAATAGGTCGAAGAGCCGACACCGAGCAAGGATTGTGCTGCCGGCGTCAAAACCCGGAACTATTGGATTCGCCACAGCCTCCAGCGACGCAAGCGGGTTGGGGCAGGAAGCCGATTCGGGGTAAGAGTGAGTCGGCGTTTTGGACGGGAGTTAGAGGACTGCGGCCATTTCTTTCAGGATTGATTCGGCGGCTTCCGCCGGGTCAGGAGACTGGGTGATAGGGCGGCCTACAACGAGGTAGCTTGCGCCCTGGCGAAGGGCTTCGGACGGAGTGGCAATGCGTTTTTGGTCGCCAGATTCGACGCCGGCGGGGCGGATGCCGGGGGTGACCAGTATGCCTTCAGGACCGGTGGAGACACGGAGGGATGCGACCTCCTGCGGGGAGCAGACGAAACCGGATAGACCGGCTTCCAGGCCCATTTTGGCTAGCAAATTTACCTGATCGGCAGGTTCGCGGCAGACGCCGACTGCAGCAAGTTGGGCCGCGTCCATGCTGGTGAGTACGGTTACGGCGAGCAGTTGGGGAGGGTCGGTGAGGCCTTCGAGGGCTGCATGGGCGGCGGAGAGCATGGCGGGGCCACCTGCGGCATGGATGGTCATCATGCGGATGCCCAGAGATGCCGCTGACCTCACCGCTCCGGCTACGGTATTGGGAATGTCGTGGAGCTTGAGATCGAGAAAGACGGAGTGGCCGCGCTTGATGAGCGGCTCCAGGACGGCGGGACCGGCAGAGATAAATAGCTCCAGACCTATTTTGAACCAACTGCACTGGCCCTCGAGCATGTTGACCAGGGCGGCGGCTGAGGCGGCATCGGGCACGTCGAGAGCTACGATGAGGCGACGGCGGGCTTCGGCAAGAGGATCGGTTTGACGGGCGGTTGCGAAGGTGGGATTCAGCCGCTCAGGGATGGGCATACTTAAATCCTAAAGCATTGGAGGGTTTGGGGGTAGGTGGTTTTCGGGCAGGAATCTTATGAACTATCCTGATCAAGAGCATATGGAAGCAGAATCGTGCAGTGGATGGCTTATCCATGGCGGAATCCCTTACGAGCTGTTGAACGGGCACAGTTGGGTTGGAGCGGAGAAAAAATGCAAGGGCAACCGCAGATCGTTCGACTTCGCTGCGCTTCGCTCAGGATGACAGTTTTGTGTGTGTGGGCTGTGCTGATGGCGGCGAGCGTAGCCACGGCATCCGAGGTGCATACCAATCCGCTGAACCGCGACCCGCTGGTGCGCGAGGCCTTCGAGCACTACTATAATCTCGACTACCCAGGAGCAATTGAGCGTTTTGAACGCGTTAAGGCGGCGCATGCGGGCGATCCGATGCCTACGGCGTTGTTGATGGATGCAGTGGTATTCCAGGAACTCTACCGGCAGGATCTGCTGGATACTACGTTCTATGCCAACGACGGCTTTTTGACCGGGCATCACGCCACAGAAGAAAATCCAAAGACGCGCGAACGTATCATGGGGCTGGGCGACGAGGCAATCCACGAAGCCGATTGGCGGCTGAGCAAGAATCCCAACGATGTGGACGCGCTCTACGCACGGGCGTGGGCGCGGGCGCTGGAGTGCACTTACCTGGCGATGGTGCAGCGGGGGTTTGGCGCTGGATTCCGGCTGGCGATGAAGGCCAAAGACGACGATGCGCGCGTGCTGGAACTGGACCCGGATTATGTGGACGCGAAACTGGTGGTGGGGGTCTATGAGTACGTGGTGGGAGCGTTGCCCTGGCCTTTCAAACTGCTGATTGGCTTTGCCGGAATCACGGGATCGAAGACCAAAGGCCTGGAGATGCTGAACGATGCCGGCAGACGTGGCGTGATTACCAGCGTGGAGGCGCGCACGACCATCGCTCTGTTTCTGCGCAGAGAGGCGAAATACAAAGAGGCTATCCAGGTGATTCGCGGATTGAAAAGAGAGTATCCTCACGATTTTCTGTTCTGCCTGGAAGAGGCCAACCTGCGCAAGGACGATGGCGAAGGGATGGCCGCGGTGGATGCGTACCGGGAGGTTCTGGCTGATAACGCCAAGCACGGATATTTTTATTCGGCGCGCATGGAGCTGGCTTACTTTGGCCTGGGCGACGCTCTGCGCGGGCAGCGGCACTTTGGCGAGGCGGCAGAGTCGTATGAGCAGGCGGCATGGACCCAGGATGTGGGGCCCGAGCTGAAGATCCGGTCGCTGGTAGACGCAGGCGAATGCCACGATTTGAACGGGGAGCGCCAGTTAGCGGTGAGGGATTATCAGGCAGCAATCAATGCGGGCCCAAACACAACTCGCGCGGGGACAGCCAGGAAGTATTTGCGCAACGCTTATACCGGGAATTGATGGGACACGACTGACCGGGGCCGGGCGGATGATGGAACCGCGGCGGACTCAACGCCGTATCTTCAAAGTAATGGGTTTTCCGGAAGGGGACCGAAGATGGCCGTCTTTTGTACTCAATGTGGAACGGGGCTGCCGAACAGCGCGCGTTTCTGCTCCAATTGCGGCATGGTGATTCCACTCACGCAGGGGATGCCGGGGAGGCCGCTGATTCGTCCGCGCGTGGGACGGCAGATTGCCGGGGTCTGCATTGCGCTGGCGCAGGCCTATGGATGGGATCTTGCGCTGGTTCGCATCTTAGCGGTGGTCGGGTTCTTCTTCTCTGGAGGACTGGTGGGCGTGGCATATCTGGCCTGTTGGATCGGGATTCCCGAGGAGCCGTTGTTGCTGCCTTGAGCGATGTTCGCAGTCTTGAGCTTTCCTCGCACCCGTGAGCTATCCTAATCAATATGACGAGTTTCACAGCAGGCGACGGAGCTAAGCTGAGTTATTGGGAGACCGGGGCGGGGATGCCGGTGGTGTTTCTGCATCCCACTCCGCTCGATCATGATTATTGGCGTCCGATGGTAGAGGATCTGGCGGGAGTGCGCGCCATTGTTCCGGACCTGCGCGGGCATGGCGGCTCGGAACTGGGCCCGAGCCTGCCGGTGGGGGGCTTCGCACGGGTTCCCGATGCGCCAGTGCTGACCATTGGGCAACTTGCCGGCGATACTCTTGCTCTGCTCGATCATCTTGAAGTGCCGGAGGCGGTTTTTGTCGGCTGCTCGATCGGCGGCTATACGCTATTGGATTTATGGCGCAAGGCCCCCGGGCGAATGAAAGGATTGGCGTTTGTTTCTTCAAAGCCTCAGCCGGATGCCGAGGCCAACCTTGAAAAGCGGGTTGCCAACATCGCCCAGGCTCGAGCGGGGGGCAGCAAGGCGATCCTAGAGGGCATGGCAGAGTCGCTGATTGGAGCCACCGCGCGCCAGCGCCGCCCAAAGATTGTGACAGAGCTAAGGGCTCGGATGACGCTGACCGCTGAAGCGCTGGTTGCGGTGCAGGCGGGTCTCGCGATTCGTTTGGACTCCGTGCCCACTGTGGCTACGATTGGCGTGCCGGTGCTGGCGGTTGCCGGAGCCGAGGACTCCACGGCGACTCCAGATGAGATGGAGGCCTTCAGAGCTGCGCCGGGGGGATGCGAATTCCACCTGCTGCCCGACGCCGGGCACTTTTCTGCCTACGAACAGCCGAGCAAGGTGGCCGCGCTGCTGGCGGATTGGCTGCGGCAACCGGAAGGTTGAGCGGCGCTCGGCCTGCATCCGGTCGAATGCTGCGGCAAAATGCTGTAGGCTCAAGAGAAAGCTCTGCCCGGGAAACTCACTTTGAATGCATCCCCAAATTCGTCCGCATCGCCGCGCCCCTTTTACTATCCGCAGAAGGGAAGCGCGCTGCACTGCGGCAAAGTTTCGCTTGAATCGCTGGCGCGGCGATTTGGAACGCCGCTTTATGTTTACTCCGCCGATCAGATTGTGGAGCGGCTGGGCTTGTTTCAGAAGGCTTTTGCGGGACGGGATCACCTGGTCTGCTACGCGGTGAAGGCCAACTCGGCGCTCGCGATTCTGAAGCTGCTGGCGGAGCACGGCGCGGGCTTTGATATTGTTTCAGGCAGCGAATTGGAGCGGGTGGGGGCGGCCGCTCCTGATGCCGTGGGGCGGGTGGTTTTTTCAGGAGTGGGCAAGACGGCGGCGGAGATTGACCTTGCGCTTAAGGCCGGCATTCTTAAATTCAATGTGGAGAGCGAGGCGGAGCTGGAGCTGCTGGCTGCACGCGCCCGCAAGCTGAAACGCAAGGCGCGCTTTGCGCTGCGCGTGAATCCTGACGTCTTTGCCGAGACTCATCCCTATATTTCTACCGGACTGCGCGAGCACAAATTTGGGATCGATATTCGAGAGGCGGCGGGGATCTACAAGAGCGCTGCAGGAAATCGCTGGCTTGAGGCGCACGGGATCAGCGTGCATATTGGGTCGCAGATTCGCTCCGCAGAGCCGTTTGGCAAGGCTATGGAGCGAGTTCGAAAACTGGTGGGTCAACTGCGGCGCGACGGCGTTGCGATCAAGGCGGTCGATGCCGGCGGAGGGCTGGGAATCGATTATCATGCGGGGAGTTTCGACGCGGCTGCGAAAGTAAACGAATACGCAGCGGCGATCGAGGATGCGCTAAGCGGTTTTGAAGGCAGGCTGTTGCTGGAGCCGGGGCGGTTTTTGGTGGCGCAATCCGGGGCGCTGCTGACGCGTGTACTTTATGTAAAGAAGAACGGGAAAAAGACCTTTGTCATTACCGATGCGGCGATGAACGACCTGATCCGGCCTGCGCTCTACCAGGCTCATCACGAGATTATGCCGGTAAAGCCACGCGGCGGTAAGGCGCGCACCGTGGACGTGGTGGGGCCAGTGTGCGAAACCGGCGATTATTTTGCGCGCGACCGCAAGCTCCAGCCCGTCGAGCCCGGCGATCTGGTTGCGCTGCTCGATGCCGGAGCTTATGGGATGGCGATGAGCTCGAACTATAATTCACGCCCGCGCCCGGCCGAAGTGCTGGTTGAGGGTGCGAAGGCGAGGCTGATCAGGCGTCGTGAGACGATGGGTGATCTGCTGGGGCCGGAAACGATGATCGAGTCCGATTGATTTGCGCCTTAGTTCGAAATCCCAATGTGTGCACCCACCACCTCTTGCTGTTAATGTGTTGTGCGGGGGATCTTTGGGATGCAATTGGGTTTGAAAGTGGCTTGTACGCTGGCGATTGCAGCAATCACGATGGGTCTATCCTCAACAATTAATGCTGACACGCTGAAGGTAAAGACCGAACAGGGGAAGGTTCTTGGCAAGACCATCAATGACGGCAAGGTGAAGGCTTTTCTGGGATTGCCCTATGCCGCGCCGCCGGTGGGCGACTTGCGCTGGAAGACGCCAGAGGCGCCGGCGAAGTGGAAGGGCGTGCGGGATGCGACCAAGTTTGGGGGTCATTGCTATCAGGGGCATGTTTACAATGACATGGTTTTCCCGGACGCAGGCGAGAGCGAGGATTGCCTCTATCTGAACGTCTATGCGCCGGCCGACGCAAAGAGCAACAGCAAACTGCCGGTGATGTTCTGGATTCATGGCGGCGGCTATTCTGGCGGCTCGGCCTCTGAGCCTCGGCATAATGGCGATTTTCTGCCTACCAAGGGCGTGGTGCTGGTGACTATCAACTACCGGCTGGCAGTCTTCGGCTTTCTGGCAACCTCAGACCTGGGCAAAGAGGCGGATGGTGCGGCAGGGAATTACGGGCTGATGGATATGGTGGCCGCGCTGGAGTGGGTGAAGGGTAATATCAAGCAGTTTGGCGGCGATCCGGACAATGTGACCATCTTCGGCGAGAGCGCGGGTTCATTTGCGGTGTGCACACTGATGGCGTCGCCGATGGCGAAGGGGTTGTTTCACAAGGCTATCGGCGAAAGCGGCGGCGCCATGGGCCACGGCGTATTGCCGATTGATTCACTGGCAAAGCGCGAAAAGCGGGATGAGGAGTGGGTGGCCACGTTGGGTGTGACTACGCTGGCGCAACTGCGGGCGCTGCCGGCGGAGACGATTTTGGAAGCCAGCAGGAAAAAGACCCACGGAGGATTTGGGCCGGACGTGGACGGGAAACTGCTCACTGAGCCGGTAGCCGATGCATTTGCCGAGGGAAAACAGGCGCACGTGCCGCTGCTGGCCGGTTGGAATCGCGACGAGGGCAACTGGCGAAGGCATGACGATGGAGAAGTGGAATACTTTGGCCCTGGACGAATTCGAGGATCGGGCAGAGGATTTTCTGAAGCTCTATCCGGGCGATAGCGATGAGCAGGCTGCACGTTCGGCGGCGGACTTCAACGGCGATATGTTCATCGCTTTCGGAACCTGGAAGTGGATTGAGGCGCACAGGAAGACGGGCGATGAGCCGATTTACCGCTATCATTTTGAGCAGCCAGCGCCGCCCAGCCAGTTTGAAGTTGGCGGGCTGGCATTTCACTCCGACGATATTGCATACGTGTTCGGCACTCTGGATACGCGGCCCGGGAGCTGTGTGGAAGCCCGAGCATCGCAAGCTGAGTGACCAGATGATGGACTATTGGACCAACTTTGCGAAAACCGGCGATCCGAATGGACCAGGGCTGCCGGTTTGGCCGAAGTATGACATAGACGACTCGCTCATTCACCTGGACAGCACGATCACTTCGGGTCCGGATATGCTGCGGCCGCGCTATGAGTTCCTGATGGAGAGGATGCCTATCTTGAGCCTGAAGGCGAAACCAAGATAGCGAGAGCGCGATTTAAATTTGGGCTCCAGGCGTTGGTGGCAATTTCCTCAGGGGCTAAAGCCCATTGTTTTTGTGGCTCTGTTTTCGGCACGACTGAAGTCGTGCCCTGACACAAAACGGTTTTTTGAAACAAGTTTTAGCTACTGACAAAGTGTTATAAGTGGAAGGAAGTTACGTTCCAGTTTAGTTGGCCAATTTGGGCGCAATCAATCCATCGTTGCAATGGAAGAGGAGTTACGATCATGAGTCTGTTTCAGCACCGGAAGCATGAGCCTGGTTTTTCACGTTTGTTGATTCTGATGGCGGTTTTGCTGGGAATTGCAACTACGTTGCCTGCTCAGCAGGCGATGCAGATGACTGTTCACTGGGACAAGATCACGGCGGTCTCAAAATCAACGCCGACGCTGCAGGTGGTGGTCAATCCGCCATTGCGGCCGGGCGCAGCCGCTGGGCATTGCTGCCTATCAAGCTGTGAAGGAACTGGGCGCGGACTATGTGCGCTATGTGCCATGGCTGCCTTATCCGCGGCTGGCCGTGGCCGAGCTGGAACCGCCCACGCCGCAGAAGACCAGTTGGGATTTCAGCGTTATCGATCCTATGACCAAGGATTTTCTTGCCGCGACCGATGGCCATTCGACGGTGATGAACTTCAGCACCATTCCTACCTGGCTCTTCAAGACCGATAAGCCGGTCACCTATCCCGACGATCCCAACAAGGTGGTCTGGGACTATACGCAGGGCACTGAGCTGCGCGACCCCACCGGCAAGGAACTGGGCGACTACTATGGCCGGCTGGTGAGCTGGTATGTGAACGGCGGCTTTACCGATGAGAACGGCGTGCGCCACGAATCCGGCTACCACTACAAGTTTCCCGTGTGGGAGGTGCTGAACGAGGTGGAGTTCGAGCACTCGACGACACCGGAGCAATACACCGCAGCGCTATGACGCCATCGTCGAGGGCATTCATCGCGTCAGCCCGGATACCAAATTCATGGGCATGGCGCTGGGAGGGCCGAGCGATCATCCGGAGTTTTTTGAGTATTTTCTGAATCCGGCCAATCACAAGGCGGGCATTCCGCTGGATTTCATCTCCTATCACTTCTATGCCATCGCCCACGCCATCGCAGACCATCGACGACTGGCAATACACCTTCTTCGATCAGGCCGATGGATTTCTCAATACGGTTCGCTACATCGAGAACATCCGCAAGCGGCTCTCGCCGCAGACCAAAACCGACACCGACGAGCTGGGCGTGATTCTGCCCACCGACAACACTCCGGCAGGACAAGGTGCCGCCGCCGCCGGCCTACTGGAACCTGGCCGGCTCGCTCTACGCCTATCTCTATATCGAGCTTTCGCGGCAGCAGATTGACGTCGATCGGCGAGTCGCAGCTGATCGGCTATCCCACGCAGTTTCCCAGCGTGAGCATGATGGATTGGGAGAACAACAAGCCCAATGCGCGCTTCTGGGTGCTCAAGCTGCTCAAGGACAGCTTCCATCCCGGCGACAAGCTGGTGGAAACGATCATTAGTCTCGAACGACCTGGAGGCGCAGGCCTTTATCACGCCAGCCGGTCGCAAGCTGCTGATGGTGAACAAGCGCAATCGCGAGCTCGAGATCACGCTGCCCGATGCCGGCAAGGCCAGCGCGCTTACGGTGGATGTGGCAGACCGGCGACGGGCCGGCGCGCGGCATGAAGCCGGTGGACGGAAGATCTGAAGCTGGAGCCCTTTGCGGTAACGGTGGTGAGCTGGTGAGCGATGCGAAGACTGAACGGCGAAGCCGGCCGTTGAAGCGGTATGCGTTTATGCTGCGGCTGAATCCGGGCGTGGCAGAGGAATATGAGAAGGCGCACCGCGCGGTGTGGCCGGAGATGCTGGAGTTGCTGAAGAGCGTGGGCATCAGCGAGTACTCCATCTATCGGCGGGATGAGCTGCTGATTCTGACTCTGCGGGCGGCGGACTTTGAGGCGACATGGAGCCAGTTCGACAACCATCCGGTCAACCTGCGCTGGCAGAAAACCATGGCGCCGTTTTTTGCGCCGCAGGAAGGGTTGCGTCCCGGCGAGAGGTTCCCCATGATGGAAGAGGTTTTTTATCTGCCGTAAATGGATGCGAAGGTATGAGTAGCACGACGAAGAATCTGCGGGTGGGCCTGTGCGGCATTGGGCTCGATGCTTACTGGCCGCAGTTTGCGGGGCTTGAAGAGCGGCTGAAGGGCTATGTGGCGCAGATGGCTGCGCGGTTGGCGAGGCCCGGCGTCGAGGTGGTGAACCTGGGACTGGTGGATACGCCGCAGCGATCGGCGCGAGGCCGGCACCATGCCGCCGCGAAGATATTGACGTGCTGTTTCTCTATGTTACTACTTATGCGCTTTCGAATACGGTTCTGCCACTGGTTCAGCGCGCCGGAGTGCCGGTGGTGGTGCTGAATCTGCAGCCTGAGGCGGCCATCGATTACCAGGCGTTCAACCGGCTCAAGGATCGCACGGCGATGACCGGAGAGTGGCTGGCATTTTGCTCGGCGTGCCCGGTTCCGGAGATTGCCAATGTTTTTAAGCGCGCGGGGATTGCCTTTCACCAGGTGACCGGAGTGCTCGATGAAGAGCGCACGTGGGCGGAGATTGAGGAATGGCTGGCAGCGGCACGGGTGCGAGCTGCGCTTTCGTCGGCACGGCTGGGGCTGATGGGGCACTACTACAGCGGCATGCTCGATATCATGACCGACGTGACGCTGGTTTCGAGTTATCTTTGGCACGCATGTGGAGATTGTGGAAGTGGACGAGTTGAGCGCGCTGGCTGCAGACGTTAAAGAAGAGGAAATTGCTCGGCGGGTGGAGGAGTTTCATTCGGCATTCGATGTGCAGGCCGACTGCCCGGCTGAGGAGTTGCGCCGGCAGCGCGCACATCTGTGGCTCTGGATGCTTTTGTCGCGCGATACGATCTTGACGCGCTGGCCTACTACTACAAGGGCTCGGGAAACGCGGCCAATGAAGACACGATGAGAATCCATCATTCTGGGCACTTCGCTCCTGACGGCGCGGCATATCTCCGGTAGCCGGGGAGTATGAGGTGAAAAACGCGCTGGCCATGAAGATGATGGATTATCTGGGCGCGGGCGGATCGTTTACCGAGTACTATGCGATGGACTTTAACGATGATCTGGTGCTGATGGGGCATGACGGACCTGGGCACATCGCTATCAGCCAGGGGAAAACCAAGGTGCGGCCGCTGGTGGTTTATCACGGCAAGGTAGGGCGTGGACTTTCGGTTGAGATGAGCGTGAAGCACGGGCCTGTAACGCTGCTGTCAGTGGTGGAAGACTCGGGTGCGGGCTTCAAACTATTGGTGGCCGAGGGCGAGTGCGTGGCTGGGGAGATTCTCGAGATCGGCAATACCAACAGCCGCTATCGATTTCCGCTGGGAGCGAGAGGTTTTGTTACGGCGTGGAATGAGCAGGGGCCGGCGCATCACTGCGCAGTGGGGGTGGGGCACGTAGCTTCAGCTTTGCGCAAGACCGCGGCGCTGATGGGAATTGGTTTCCAGCAGGTTTGCTGAGCGGGCGCTTCTACGGAAGCTGTGATTATGTTTTGCTTTCCATCGGGCATTTCCTCAGGGGCTAAAGCCCACATTGATTCGTCGCACTTACGGCACGACTGAAGTCGTGCCCTGACACTTCTTGCCTCTCGGCGAGAGTTTTTTCGTGGCCTGCAAAGCCCACATTTCGTGGCCTGTAAAGCCCACGTTTAGTGGCCTGTAGAGCCCACATTTATTTGCTGCAATTGCCATACGAGTAAAGTCATGTCCTTTTGAGACGTCGACTTATTCAGAGGTTCCCTAATCCTGTTCGATAAACTCAAAGGGAGAGCAGATTGTTCTGGAGCCCCTTTGCAAACCAAGCCCGAAGAACGAGTCATTCGTCCCGCACACAATGTTTGCGGAAGCCTCCGCCTGCCTGGCCACAAATCCATCAGTCACCGCTATGCAATGCTGGGAGCTTTTGCTGAGGGAACCACACGGCTCACGCAATTTCTCGACCGGCGCAGACTGCGCCTCGACCCTCGCTTGCATGCAGGCACTGGGAGCAAAGGTTCATAGGACGGGCGAGAACGCAGTGGAAATCACCGGCGTTTCCGGCCACGCAACTGCTGCCGATCACCCACTCGACTGCGGGAACTCCGGCTCGACGATGCGGATGATTTCCGGACTGCTTGCGCCGCAGCAGGGATGCTTTACGCTGACCGGCGACGAATCGCTCTCGCGGCGGCCTATGGAACGCATCCGCAAGCCTCTCGAGCAGATGGGGGCGAAGCTCGCGCTTACCGATGGGCATGCACCGCTGACGATTCAAGGTTCAACGCTTCACGCTATCGACTTCACCACCCCCGTTCCCAGCGCACAGGTGAAAACCTGCGTACTGCTTGCAGGGCTGCAAACTGCCGGAACCACCACCGTGAGAGAGGCCGTTCGCACGCGGGATCACAGCGAGCTTGCCCTGCGCGCATTCGGCGCGAAGCTGACCCGGACGCTGGACTCAGTTTCTATCACGGGTCCGCAAACCTTGCACGCCATTGAGGCCGCGGTGCCGGGCGATCTGTCTTCTGCCGCGTTTTTTCTTTGCGCGGCGGCTATCTTTCCGGGTTCCAGCCTGGTGCTCGATTCGCTGGGGCTGAATCCAACGCGCGCGACGCTGCTGGATGTTCTGACCGCGCTTGGCGCGCACATTGCGGTTCTTAACGTGGAAGAGAAGCATGCGGAACTGGTGGGGACGGTGCAGATTACAGCGCCGGCCGAGGGGCTGGGTCGACTGAAGTGAGCGGGGCATTTGCCGCGCAGCTTATTGACGAATTGCCGGTTCTGGCGGCTATTGCACCTTATACCAGCGGTGGAATACGCATTCGCGATGCGAAGGAGCTGCGAGTTAAGGAATCAGACCGGATTGCGCTGGTGGCGAAGAACCTGCGCGCGATGGGGGCTGAAGTGGCGGAATTCGAGGATGGGCTGGATGTTCCCGGCGGTCAGACGCTGCACGGTGCGACTATCGATTCCGGCGGCGATCATCGCATCGCAATGGCTTTCAGTGTTGCGGCATTGCGGGCGGAGGGCGATACGTTGATTCAGGGCGCCGAGTCGGCGGGGATCAGCTTTCCGGAGTTCTTCGATCTTCTTGATCGGGTTGCGGAGCGGTAGGGTCTATCTGCGCTTCTTCGATTTTTCGAGGAGTTCTCCTAAGGGTTTAGAGTGAGCGTGGACCGGAGGTCCAAGATCGGCCGGCCAAGAGGCCGGCGCCACCTATTCGTGGCTCATTGGCGAAGTTTGCGATTCCGGCGGACTCACTGCGCGGCTGGAGGGGCTGTGGCCGGCTCCTTGCCTGTCTTGGCCGGTTCGAGGCCGGGGATCACGGGTGTCGTATTGACCTGTCCCGCGGCCGCTTCATTCAGGTTGATGCCGTAGTGTTGCAGGGTGGAGGCCAGCGTTTGGTAGAGGCTGGCGCGATCCTTGGCATAGGCCGCGTTGGCTGCGATCAGGCTGTCTTCCGCCATCGCCAGGTTGCGTTCCTGCAGCAGAACGTTGGCCGCGGTGGAGGCGCCCAGGTGCAGTTTTTTGTTTTCGGCGTCAAGGCTCTGTTTGTTGTAGTCCCTGGAAGCGGTGGCGGCCCGAACCAGCGCACGATCGTTGGTGAGGGCGAACTGCGCATTCACCACCTGCATGCGAATCTGCGTGTAAAGCTGCTCAAGGCGCAGCTCAGCCTGGCGGTATTCCATCAGCGAACGGGCCTGTTGCGACTGCGCGAGTTTGTTGCCAATGGGGATGTTCAGGTTGAAGCCGACGCCTTTATCCGGAGAGCTGCCATTCACCAGATTATTGAGAGTGGTTCCGTAGCCGATGGTGGGGTATGTATTCGGCACGCAAGGTATGAATGAGGAGCCGCTGTTAGAGATGGTGATGCAATCCGGGCTTTGAGCGCCGCCTACGCCGGTACCTTGATAGAAGCCGTAAACGTCCAGCGTGGGCAGCAGGGCATTGCGCGCGCCCTTCAGGGTAATCTCATCGTTGCGGACGGCAAGGACCGCCTGTTCGAGCTCCGGCCGCTGCTGGAAAGCCTCCTGGACCAGAGACTCGATGGGCTGCTTCTCCTCAGGAATCTCTTCAAGGCTTACGCGGTCAGTGGGAATGACAGCAGCCGCGCTCAACGCAGGATCGTTCAGGTTGCGGGCGATCGCCTGCTTGATGATCTGCTGCTGATAGTTCAGGGCGCTCTGCGCGCTGATGAGGGCCTGTTTGTCCGATGAATTGTTGGACTCGACGTTGACCACATCAAGGGGCGCAACGGTGCCGATCTCCAGTTCCTTGCGGTAGTCCGAGACCAGCTTGGTGCTCTGATCAAGAGCGCGCTCTTTGGCCTGCTCGTCTTCGTATGCCTGTACCAAGCCCCAGTAGATGGTTTCCACCTGATTGACGGTATAGAGAATCTGCTGGCGGAACGAGGAGTCAGCAATGCGCCGGTCGTTGAGCGCCTGGTAGATAAAGCGCTTGTTTACCCAGATGCCGGCGCCCTGGAGCAGGTGTTGGGTGACAGTGGCCCTGAAGTTGGAGTCGAATTGCGGGCTGTAAAGATTGAATTCGCTGGAGGAAGTAACACGGGAGTTATTGAAACCCACGTTCAGAGCAGTGCCGGTGACGAAGCCCTGGCTGTAACCGAAGTTATATTGGTTGGTATTCAAGAAGGAGCGGGGAGTGAAAGTGCTGCTCTGTGGCTGCTCGGACCTCTCCAACTGAACTTTGCCAGTGATGGCTGGCTCCAGCATCTCGGGGGTTGGGCCGGCTCCCGCGGTGGTCAGCGTCAATCCGGAGACGCCGGAACCCGCGCCGCCGGCGCCCACCGTTGTGCCGCCGGGACCGCCGCCGGTGGTCAGCGTAGAAGTGGAACCGCCGAGAGTGCCGGTAACCAGGCCGGAGGGCGCGCCCAACGGCAAGGCCCCGGTGCGGGTGCGCAGAATATCAGTATCCGCAATATCCAGGTCATAGCGGGCAATGGCTATATCGAAGTTGTTTTCAATCGCCAGGGCGATAGCATCAGAAAGGCTGAGGTAGATCTTGCCGTCTTTGACCAGGTCGCCGAGCCGCACCGAATTAACAAAGCTGGCTTTGCCGATGGTGGTGGGGCGGAAGGTATTGATGGGGTTGCCCAAGAGCCTGCCGGCGGGCCGGGAGAAGTCTCGCGCGGAGGGGCGGAGCGAAAAGGGCTCTGTTTGAACCGGAGCCGGAGCCGCGGGCAGGTCGGATGCAGCTTTGTCCGGCCCCGATGTTCCGGCAGGCGTCTGTTGGGCAAGGCTGGAGGGCATTGTGGCCGCCAAGGTCAACAGAACCGCTGCCAGCGCGCGGAGCCGTCCGCTGGATTTGCTGGAATGTGGGTTGCGTAGACTGTTGCCTGCCGACTGCTGTTCAGATATTCCATGGTGCATGGTTCTTCTCTCCGAATTTCTGAGGCAAATGGGACGCCAATTTTGAAGACTGCCGGATTCATCCGCGGGTGCAAATTTGTGATTTGCAAGGCGATCTCCGCCTTCAGCCCATCCAGCGGGCCTTTCTGGCAATACGCTTTCAGCCCCGGTTTCGTTCCTGCGAGTCGGCTCTTTGCATCCAGATCAATGCCGCTCGCAACCCCCGACCGTAATAGCATGCAGAAAGCTGAGTATAAACTAAGCGCGCTCCCCGCTTCAGTGAGCGCCTATGGGGAGTAACCTTTTGTGAAAAGGGAAAAAAGTGCCTAACCTCGACCCATCCGTGCCTGAACCGCAAACATGGAGACTCACACTGGCCTACGACGGCACCGATTTCAGCGGCTGGCAGGTGCAGCCCGGGGAGCTTACTGTCCAGGGAGAGTTGCAAGTGGCGCTCGGCAAGGTTACCGGCGAAGCTCCGCTGCCGCAGGGCTCGGGACGCACCGATGCCGGAGTGCACGCGCTGGCCCAGGTAGCCAGCTTTGCTTTGCGGGCGGCCATTCCTGAAGAAAACCTGCTGCGCGCCCTTAACCGGATTTTGCCGTTATCGATCCGGGTTTTGGAGGCGCGAAGGGTGCAAAGTAGTTTCCATGCCCGGCACTCGGCGGTGGCCAAGACTTATGAGTACCGGATTTTCCGTGGAGAGATTTGCCCGCCGTTTCTGGGCCGCTACGTTCTGGCCTGCCGCTGGCCGATGAACTTTGAAGCCTTGCAGAAATCGGCGCAGTTCTTCGTTGGGGAGCACGATTTCCAGAGCTTTGCCGCAACCGATCCTGACCTGGGTAGCCGGGCGCTGGATTCTGCAGGGAGTCCTGCCTCAAGGCCGCTTCCGCGGCCGGGATTCAAGATTGAGCCACCGATGCCGGCGACGGTCAGAACGATCTTTTCTTCAACGTGGGAAGAACGCGAAAGCCAGGCCGGCAATCTGCTGGTTTACCGCGTACGCGGCAACGGTTTTCTGCAGCACATGGTGCGCAACCTCGTGGGAACGATGCTGGATGTGGGCCGGGGACATTTGGAACTCAAGGAGATTCCGGCGATCCTTGCTGCTCGTTGCCGCACGGCGGCCGGCCCGACCGCTCCTGCGCGGGGTTTGTTTCTTCATTCGGTGGAGTATGACGAACAGGATTTTGTCCTAAGAACTGAGAGAAAGACGACCCCCACTATCTTTCGACTTTAGTGTGGCAATTCTCCCGATTTCCATCATTGTTGAGGACCGCCGATTTGGTATGGAGACGTCAATGGGTTCTACCATCCTAGCTCCTGCCTGACAGCCTTGATGAGCCACGCAAAAAAGACGACTGCTGCTGCGACCTCGATCGCAACGAGCCTCGCATTCAGCAGAAAGCTGTGGAGATTGAAACGCCGATGGCGCTTGCGTCTATTGGTGGGCCGATAAATAGATGGGCTGGACACACTTTCTCCTATCCCCCGGCCAATAGAAGAGTGCATTCAGTTGTTCGACGTCCTAGTCGATTTTGCCCTGCCGGGTGGGCTTATGTCTCTTGGCTTCAGCATAAGAGGAAGCTAGGCGGTAACCAGAAGCCTCAAACTTATACTGTGGTCATTCTACCACACCCAATTTGAGTAGAAACTGTCGAATGGTAGAAATCGCTTATAACCCTATCGAGCGCCCTTTCGGAGTCGCTTCTGCGATAGCGACACAGTGGACTAGAATGCCGGCCCACGACTTTGAACGCCGCGCAAGCTCGCATGCTGCTCCTGCTACTCTGAAACGGAGCATATGCCTGTCCTTCCCCGCACTTCGGCTTTCTCACGCGTTACGGCCCTGGCCGCGCAAAGGCCGGTTCATGCTGCCTTTGCGTGGTTGCACGGAAACCCCAAGACGATTATGGATTGGCAGGCGAGCATGGTGGCTATTCCAGCGCCGCCCTTTGGCGAAGAGGCCCGTTCCCAGTGGCTCGCTGCCCGCTTTGGCGAGGCCGGACTCAGCGAGGTGCGTAGCGATGAGGCTGGCAACGTATTTGGTGTGCTTGCCGCAGCAAAGCTGCCGCCGGAGAGCACTGGGCCGCTAGTGGTGCTCTCGGCTCACCTCGATACCGTTTTTCCCGCAGATACTCCGCTCCATCCGGTAGTGGAGGACGACCGACTGGAGGCTCCGGGGGCATGCGATAACGGCGCTGGCGTTGCCGGCATGCTGGCCATCGCACATGCCCTGATCGAGGCCAAAGCCGAACTGCCCACGCCGCTGATTTTTCTGGGCAATGTGGGCGAAGAAGGCGAGGGGGACCTGCGCGGGATGCGGCATCTCTATCGACAGAGCGCGCTGGCCGGACGGATCGCTGCACATATTGTGCTGGATGGCGCCGGTGCGGACTCGGCCGTAACCCAGGCGCTGGGGAGCCGCAGATTTCTGACCACCGTGACGGGACCCGGCGGCCACAGTTTTACCGATGCAGGCACGCCGAACCCGATTGCCGCGCTCGCCTTTGCACTGGCCGCGCTGGCAGAGACCGAATTGCCGCAGGAGCCCCGCACAACTCTGAACCTGGGCACTGTTCACGGCGGCACCAGCGTGAACTCCATTCCGGAGAGCGCGCAGGCGTCCATCGATTTCCGCTCCACCAGCCCGGAGCAGCTTACGCGCCTGGAGGTGGCCTTGCATCGAGCGGTTGAAGACTCTGTCCGGCGCACAAATGCAGCCGTGAAGGGGGAAGCCGCGCAAAGCAGGGGGCTGCTGTCTTTCTCCATTGTCAAGATCGGCGACCGCCCCGCCGCGCAACTGCCTGAAGACTCCCAGCTCTTCGAGACTCTGCGCGCCGTGGACCGGCATTTGGGATTGCGAAGCGATTTTCGTCTTGGATCAACAGACGCCAATCTTCCGCTCTCGCTTGGCGTACCGGCTGTTTCGTTGGGCGCTGGAGGAGAGGGCGGGGGAGCGCATACTCAGGCGGAGTGGTACTGTGCCAAGAATCGTGAAGTTGGCCTGAGGCGGGTGCTGCTGCTGACGCTGGCTATGGTTGAATGGGCCGCCGAGCAGTAGTTTCGCTATCTCCAGGGGTGCGCGTTTTTCTCGCCTTGCTTCCTGCAGCCTGCTCTGGGTGTTCCTGGTTTACTGCGTGCATCTCCATGCGCACCGTGGGCAGAGCATTGGGATAATGGGCCCGCAGAAACTCAATCATCTTCTCGCGGACCAGGCAGCGCAGATCGAATGATTGCGAAGAGCCGGCTGAACTCATCAGGCAGCGCAGCTCCATGGTGCGTTCAGAAAGGTTGGTCACCTGCAATCCGCATACCCGCTTATCCCATAGCGGTGACTCCTGTACGACGCGCAATAATTCCTGGCGTAACGCATCGACGGGCACGGTGTAGTCGACATAGAGAAAGCTGGTGCCCAGAATATCGCCACTGCGGCGCGTCCAGTTTTCAAAGGGCTGTTCGATAAAAAAGCTGAGCGGCACGACGAGCCTGCGCAAATCCCAAATCTTCACGATCACATAAGTACTCGTAATCTCTTCAATCTTGCCCCAGTCGCCTTGAATTACGACTACGTCGTCGACGCGGATGGGTTCGCTGAAGGCAATCTGCATGCCGGCAATCAGGTTGGAAGCGGTGGACTTGGCCGCTGTGGCCAAGATCAGCGAAGCCAAGCCTGCCGAGGCCAACATGCCGGTGCCAAATTTCCACAACCGCTCGTCGTGGAGGCTCCAAAGCAGCACTCCCATGGTGAGAAGCACAACCATCGCAATCAGGATGCGGCGAAAAAACTGCATTTGCGTGTGCACGCTTCGCGCCCGGAGATTGTCGGCAACCGAGATATCAAACTTTCTGAGCATGATGGCCTGGAAGACGTAAACCCCGCCGATGGCGAGCCATCCCAGGGAAAGGACCAGAAGAATTTCGACAACCTGGTCAATCTGGTCGAGGAGATGAGGCGGAATCTTGGGGATGAGGGGCAGGATAATCCGCAGTCCTATGATCAGAAACACAGCCCTGGCCGGCTTGGCGAGATATTCCTGCAAGCCGAGGCTACGCCGTCCACTTTGGGCTTGTTGCCTGTGGAGCAGACGGAAAGCCAGATAGTGGATTCCATTTCCGAAAACCACCACTGCGGAGAATAGAAAAAGGGCGTAAATCCAATCTTGCCGGGAGAGTGCAATCATAGTCGGCGTGACTCCTCGACGAAGGCTCATTCAATCGAACAAGTTCACCCGGTTTGGATGCAAAACAGCCAGGAAAATATTCGCGGGAAGGCCGGGGTATCCGATTGGCAGGGCAGAGAATTCATGACTCGGGCAATAACATCTTTCTGTTAAACTCCGCGCATGCGCGTCTTTCCCAACCTGCTTGCCGCGGCATTTGCCACCGCCAGCCTCTGCTTTGCGCAGCCCACCGACAGAACGCTTGCGCCGGAGTCACGCAACACCGTACCTGAGATCATCTTTTTCAACGGAATCATCTATACAGGCGCTGGGTTTGCCGAGGATAAACCGGAGGTGGTTCAGGCTATGGCCATCGGCGGCGGCAAGGTGCTGGCGGTGGGCACGTGCAACGAGATCACCCATCTGGCAGGGCCGAAGACCATCATTCGCGACCTGCACAACCTCGGCAGCGATGTGTTTGTGTTCCCCGGCTTCAATGAC
The DNA here is from genome assembly GCA_963839225.1 of uncultured Acidobacteriaceae bacterium. Taxonomy (GTDB): domain Bacteria; phylum Acidobacteriota; class Terriglobia; order Terriglobales; family Acidobacteriaceae; genus Telmatobacter. The sequence goes on along the minus strand of CAWIVA010000059.1, from coordinate 4,733 downwards.
GCACATACCCACCTGGGAAGCGCAGGGCGAACCAAGCTGAACGTAGATCTGACCGGCGTAAAATCGCTGGCCGCAATGCTGGCCCAGGTGGAAGTCTTCGCCAAAGCCGCGCCCCCAGGCCACTGGCTCACCGGGGGCAATTGGGACCATACGCTGTGGCCCGAAAAGACGCTACCCACCCGCCATGATCTGGACAAAGTTACAGCGGGTCATGCGGCGTTTCTTGAGCGCATTGACGGGCATATCGCGATTGCCAACTCCGCGGCCCTTTCCGCTGCGGGGATCACCCGCAAGACCATTCCGCCGCAAGGCGGAGCCATCGATCTGGACGCAAACGGCGAGCCCACCGGCATTCTGCGCGAGTCTGCCAAGGCACTGGTGGAAAAAATCATTCCGCCGCCAAGTGACGAGGAGCGCCGACGTGGCGACGAACTGGCCATTGCCGATGCAGTCGCCCACGGCGTAACCAGCGTGCAGGACTTCAGCGACTGGCAGGACTTTCTGGTCTTTGAGGAACTGGAAAAGGAAGGTAAGATTGGCCTGCGCATCACGGAATGGCTGCCTTTTAAAGCGCCACTGAATGATCTTCAGAAATGCGCGCCCACCACGACCAAAACGACCCGATGTTGCATACAGGCTTTCTGAAGGGGTTCATGGACGGTTCGCTGGGCTCGAGGACGGCGGCGATGAAAAAACCGTATTCCGACGATCCAGGCAATACCGGCCTGCCGCAGTACACGCAGAAGCAACTCAACGAAATGGCCGTGGAACGGGCGCAGGCGGGCTTTCAGTTGGGCTTCCACGCCATCGGCGACCGGGCAGCGGCGATGGCGCTGGATGCTTATTCGCAGCCTGCCATTTCCAGGAGCGCCCGCAACCGTATCGAGCACGCCCAGGTCGTGGATCCGGCCGACATTCCACGTTTTGCCAAGCTGGGAGTGATCGCCTCAATGCAGCCCAGCCACCTGCTCACCGATATGAACTGGGCTGAAGACAGGCTCGGACCGCAGCGCGCCGCCTGGTCCTACGCATGGAAGGCATTTCTCGACGCAGGTGTGCCCCTGGCCTTCGGCACCGACTACCCGGTAGAGCCTATCACTCCCTTTCGCGGCCTCTATGCCGCTGTAACCCGCATGAATGAGGCGGGAACGAAAAGCTATTTTCCGCAGAACAAGCTTACTCGGGGCCAAGCGCTCTATGCTTATACGCAGGGCTCGGCCTACGCGGAGTTTGCCGAGACGCACAAGGGCAAGCTAGCGCGCGGGTACGATGCGGACTTCATCCTTGTCGACCGAAATCTCTATACCATCGCACCGCTGGATCTTCTCCATACCGTCGTGCTGGAGACCTTCGCCGGCGGGAAAATTGTTTACGCTGCCGAGGGGAATTAGAAGGGCCATGCGACTCTTTTTGCCCTCGAACGTCTATAAATATGGAACGGTTCTTCAGACGCGGTGCGCGGGGAACACTTGCTAAATCAGATCATGCCCACGCCCGAACCGGCGTGTCCTGCGTACTGGCGCGATGAAACCTTCAGCCTGACGGGTTTGCCCGCGACTGGCTATACTGTATGTGGATCAATCAACAAGCCAGCCCCCATGCTGGTCAACACGACGAGGTTATTGCACCCATGAAATCTCTCTTCGAACGGCTGCGCACGCGCCGTCTCGCTTCAGCATTTGTCTTGCTTGCCACACTCTCGGCCGCCATTGTGGCCGGTTCCTTTGCTGCTCACGGTGTGCGCGGACAAGAGAAGCAGAACTCGAGCGCCGATGCGACCCCCCTCAAGGTCGTCAACTCCACCATTCCACCCAACGAGTTTGTGAAGATTGCCCAGCGGGTGGGTCCCGCAGTGGTCAACATCAATACCCGCACCCTGCCGAAGCAGGCCTCCGGCAAGGGCCGCCGCAACTTCAGGATCCAGCCCAATCCGCAGAACCCAGGCGACGAGGATCAGGGCGAGGGTCAGCAGCAGGGCCAAGCTCCTCCTGACAACTTCCAGGACTTCTTCAACCGCTTCTTCGGCGGCCAGATGCCTGGATCGGCGGGCAGTTCCCCGATCAAGGGGATGACGGCCAGGTCCGCGAGTTGCTCGGCTCGGGCTTTATCGTTGACCCCAAGGGCTACATCATCACCAACAACCACGTGGTTGAAAAGGCCGACAAGATCTACGTGAAGCTCTCGACGGACCCCGACAATCAGGATGAAGGGCGTGAGGCGCGGGTCATTGGCGTCGACAAAGCCACCGATCTGGCGGTCATCAAGATCGAGACCAACACACCGTTGCCTACAGTCAAGCTGGGCAACTCCGACACGACCGAGGTGGGCGACTGGGTAGAGGCCATCGGCAGCCCCTTCGCTCTATCGCAGACAGTGACCGCTGGCATCATCTCGGCGAAAAACCGAACCATCGAGCCGGGCGCGAACGGCCAGTTCCAGCATTTCCTGCAGACGGACGCAGCCATCAACCCCGGCAACTCCGGAGGCCCGCTGCTGAATATGAACGGGGAAGTGATTGGCGTGAACACGGCCATCTTCACGCAATCGAACGGCTATCAGGGTATTGGTTTCGCCATGCCTTCGAACACCGTGGTTCAGGTGTACAACGATCTCATCAGCCCCAGCCACAAGGTTACCCGCGGGTCAATCGGCATCGAGTTCCGCGAGGGGCTTTCGGGAGCCGTGAATCGCGTGTACGGATTCAAGAACGGCGTGCTGGTGAATAAGGTGAAGCCAGGCGGACCGGCAGAAGAGGCAGGACTCAAATCCGGCGACATTATCACCACCATCGACGGTCGAGCGATCAAGGACGGCGACGATCTGGTAAGTGAAATCGCGAGCCGCAGACCGGGCTCGACCATAAGGCTGGGCTATCTCCGCGACGGAAAGCTTGCCGATACGACAGTTACCATAGGCGACCGCGATAAGGTCTTTGCGGATCTGGACAATCAGAAGGCCGAAAGCAATCCGGACGAGAAGGGGGATGTGGGAGAATCCAAGCTGGGCATCGTGGTTCGCGAGGCCACTGCGGCCGTTACAGCCAAAATCCATACTCCCGGGGTGGTGATTCAGTCGGTTCGTTCCGGTTCTTTTGCCGACCTGCAGGGACTGGAACCCGGGCTGGTCATCACTCGAATCAACAAGCACGCCACCGGCACCAAGGCGGAGTACGATGCCGTGGTGAGCAAGATCAAAACCGGCGACGACGTGGTCTTCGAGATTATCGATCCGCGCCATCCCGACAACGGCATCAACTACTGGGCGGTACGCTCGAATAGCGTTCGAAATGTGCCGGCTGCTGCAATTCCGCAGCCGGCACACCTTTCTCTGAAATCGGATGCAATTTCGAATTGGGATGTTTTTTTTCTTGGGACATGCGGTACGTTCCATTACACTGCAACGTAAGAAGTTCAGATCAGCATTGATAAGGTGGAACAAGCGTGTTCTCCATTCGGACGGGCGTGGCACTTGAACTCGTTCTTGGTGCGGCATTGATCGCATCACCGTTGGCGGCTTCAACCACCTCCAACTCCAGAACCACACATCGAACTACCCCTTCGCATCGGACCACTTCTGCGCACCGGACCACGTCCGTCCACGGTATGACCTCTGTCCAACACACCACAAGCATTGCCCATGCGGGCAGAACCCACAAGACCGCAGGAATCGCAAGGTCAAGGTGCGTGGCCAACAGGCTATCGAACCGGAGCGCGTGACGGAGATCCAATTGGCTCTCATCCGCGAGCACTATCTGAGTGGAGAAGCCAACGGTGAGTGGGACGGCGCCACAATAGCCGCAATGCAGAAGTACCAGGCCGATCAGGGCTGGCAAACCAAGCTGACGCCGGATTCCCGGGCCCTCAAGAAGCTTGGGCTGGGCCCCGACTACTCCAACGCCATCAATGCCAAGGACTCATCTTTCGGCGAGCCGCCCCCGGCGGCCACGATTCCCGCGGGGCAGTCCGCGGGATTTGCAGCGGCGGCCGGCATCAACCGCTGATGGGTCAAGGCAGAAGATTTCAGCTGGCTATGCTCGGTGGGGGTTATAATTTGTGCGCTGGAGTTGCACGATGCACAACCGCCAAACTACCCTGCTGATTCTTGCGTGCGCAGCATTGCTGATTCCAACCCTTTGTTCACCGCCGCGCTCCTGCGCCCAGGCGGGGGCTCCCGTTTCGAAGAAATCAAGTCAAATTCAGTCAAGAGGAGGCCGTGCGATGAACTTTGCCCTGCGATCAACGGCGATTGAGAATGGCGGCGAGATTTCAAAAAAGTTCACATGCGATGGAGCCGACCTTTCACCCGCATTGAATTGGGAGGACGTTCCCGCCGGCGCCCATTCGCTGGCGCTTTATCGTTGACGATCCGGATGCGCCCGTCGGAACGTGGACGCATTGGATCGTCTGGAATATTTCGACCACAGCTACGGCCCTGGAGGAGGGTGTGCCGAAGGTGGAAGTTCTTGATCATGGTGCGCGCCAGGGGAGGAACGATTTCAGGCGCATTGGGTATGGAGGTCCCTGCCCGCCTCCAGGCAAACCCCATCGGTACTTCTTCAAGCTGTTTGCTCTGGACGCGACGCTCGACCTGAAAGCAGGCGCCAACAGAAAGGAGCTGGAGCTCGCCATGAAGGGGCATGTTTTGTCTAAAGCGGAATCGATGGGAAGATACCAAACGATAAGTTCGGTCTGTTCAGGACTTCACAGGGATCTAACGGGGAACGTCAGACGAAA
>CAWIVA010000058.1:0-33209 GCA_963839225.1 uncultured Acidobacteriaceae bacterium | reverse complement strand
GAGTTTGGTTCCCGGCGATTCCGAATTGAACGCGCCCGTTCGATTTCTCGCTGGCGGGAAAACCAGGTGTTGATGAGGTCAGCTCTAGCCACGCAACCAGTTCTAAGGAAAGCAAGGACTTTTCCCCTTGCACTTTGGAAGCGGCGTGCGCGGGTTCTCTTCCCGTCTTGCGAATCCTGTGGCCCCTGCGTACTCTGCACATCACCCTGCGGCGCCTGCGCTCCTGTCGACGCCGGCGGCTCGGGAGCCGGAGGTGGAGGCGGCGCACCCTCGGCTGCCTGATCATTTTGCGATCCCGGCGCTCCCTGAGGTTCCAGTTCTCCCTTCGGCCCCGGCTCTCCTGGTTCAGTGTTCTCCCGCCGGTGATTTCGAAGCCTTAGGCGCTTTTGGCACCGGCTGTCCCATCAGCGCGCCATGAGCGGCAACGCCCAACACCTTTTGCAGATCCTCATATGAATGGGGCCGAGGATCAGCACGATAGTCAGCTCCTTCGGCTCGGTTTCGAGGATGAGGATGCCTTGCTACTCGCCGTTGACAAGCTTGACCATCACATCGCGGATTTCGCCGCTCTTGCGGCCGTGATCCTGCGCCATTGGCGTCCACTCATCGGTCTCAAAGTATTTGCGCAGCTGCTCGGTCTGCTCCGCGGTGAACTCTCCCTCCTTGTCGAACGCATAACTGCGAACATAAATGCCATCCAGTCCTTCGAATAAGTTCTGGCGCTCGGTTGTGTCGTCTAATCCGCGTTTGTCTTTCCCATTCATAAACTTGGTGGCTAAGGCGAGCATATTTTTGTCCAGCGTCACCTCGGCGACACCCGATGCGCGAGCGGCAAGTTCCTTTCTCGAGAGGAGCAGGGGCGGGCAATTGCGCGTTTTGGGCGAGTCATGCGCGGTCAGCATAAGGCCGCACCAAATAGCAAAAGTTATCAGTTCGATTCTGCATAAGTTTTCTCCTTATTCCCGGTCAGCGTGGTCGTGAGCCGTGAGTTGATGATTCATGTGGTCGAGCGCATGGCCGGTAATGCGCAGCGCAGTCAGCACCTGCCGAAAGGGCCTCCTCGCCTCTGCGCCGTTGCTCCCGAAGATGCAGATCCCATCCCGCCGCTCCGCCCAATGACCACTGGCCAATGGCAGGGAAGCGGCCAGGCGCTGCCAGAGGCCGGCGTGGCTGCGCTTGTTCCAGGCTTGCGCTCGCGACGGTCCATGTTGCCCTTTTCAGGCCGGGCGGCGCGGGCCGGCGCTCAAAGCCTGGAGCAGTTCCTCGTTCGAAAGTCATCCATCGGCTCAAGCTCCACGAATATACTCCTTCAAAGAGTCACCGGCCTTGGCTCGCAGCAGCTTCAATCCCCGTTGCAGATTGCTCTTCACCGTTGTCACCGGCGCGCAGCGTCGCCGCAATTTCTTCCGGCGTCAGATCTTCCTGATAGCGAAGAATCAGCGCCGCGCGTTGCGGCTCGGGCAGCGTAGCCAGCAGTCTGCTCCAGACGGAAGCCCAGCGGAGACGCGTGATCGCCCCATTGCACACCGTGGTGCTCTTCGATCTCCACCCATATCCATCCGCCACTCGCGCCGCCGCAACGCATCCGCCGAGCGGCTCATCGCCACGCGGCGCAGCCAGAAGCGGGCATGATCCACGCGATTCGATCTTGCTCAGGTGCCTGTCCAGCTCCAGAAACACATCCTGGGCAATCTCTTCGGCCAGCCCGCGGTCACCGGTCATGCGCAATGCCAGCGAAAAAACCATCGACTGGTGCTCGTCCACGAGTTGTTCAAAATCGGGCTGCCAGTCGTGGGCCATAGGTTCGCTTCTACTCTCTTATCCGCAAGAGCGGCGCATTGGGATGCAGAGATTACGCAGAGGAGAGAAAAAGTTCGGAGGCCAGATTCGCGGACAGATTCATGTCGATCTTCCAGCTCAAAACAGTTCCGGAATGGTGTGAAACGCAATGCGCGTGGGCGCGGCCTTGAAGGCGGTCAGCATGGTGGCCGGGGCCAGCGTGCTCAGGCCATATTTGTTGTTCAGCGCGTCCATCGCGGCCAGCAGCCGCGCCCGGCTCTGCTCGTCCTCCAGCGCCGTCGAAGAGGTTGAGCGAGTGCAGGCGGTCGGGGACCAGCCCGCTCAGATGCACGCCGATGAAGTAAGGATGGTCGAATTCGCGCCCGCGGGGCGGATGGCCCAAAGCGGCTCAGCGCGGCAATCAGCGTCTGATTGTCCTGGCACTCGCTCAGCCTGATCTCGCCCTTCCAGCCCCGCGTGGGCACGCCGAAGCTGCTGACCGGCGCTTTCCCGCGCGGCACCGCAAAGCCGACGGCCAGACCGATGCTGCTGGCCCACAAGTCCGTCCGAACGCAGGCGCATCGCCGCCTTGTGCAGCAGCTTGTGCGCCACCGCCCAGGCCTTCTCCGGCGTGCGCATCTCGGGCGCCAGCACGTGCTGGTGGCTGATCGACTTCAGATGCTCGGTCTCGGCCATGTCGAAGTCTTCGCCGCTGCAGCCAATGCCACAGCCGCTCGCCCCACACCGATCCCCAAACCTCGCCGGCCCGCTCGCAATCCAGCGCCAGCAGCTCCTCCATGGTGTGAATGCCCTTCTCGTTCAGCCGCTTCTCCATCCGGGGCGCCGATGCCGGGCAGGTCGCGCAGCTCCAGCTGGCGCAACGCCTCGGGCAGAATGTCCAGCGGCAACGCCACCAGTCCGTCGGGCTTTTCCATGTCGCTGGCCACCTTGGCCAGATAGCGGTTGGTCGCCAGGCCGACCGAGCTGCGCACATGGGCCCGACCCGCTCCCGGATGCGCGCGCTTCACCTTGCGGCCCAGTTCCATCGCCGCCAGCAGCGGCCGTTCCCGGCCCATCAGGCGGCAGGCCATCTCGTCCATCGAGAGCACCGCCGTCACCGGCAGGCAGCTCTCCACGGCCTCGACAATGCGGTGATGGTACTCGACATAAAGCTCGTGGCGGGCCTCCACCAGCACCATGCCGGGGCACATCCGCTTGGCGTCGGCCACCACGGTTCCGGTCCTCACGCCGAAGGCCTTGGCCTCGTAACTGGCGGCAATGCAGACGGTCGTATCGGCCATCATGGGCACAACGCCCACCGGCCGGCCGCGCAGCTCGGGCCGCGCCTGCTGCTCCACCGAAGCAAAGTAGGAGTTCAGGTCGACAAACAGCCAGTTCAGCTGCGGTCCCCTGAGACCGCACCGGCCCATTCCTGCGAGTCGCTTTCTGGCTCTTTGCGTTCCGACGGCTCCCGCAGCTCGTCCGGCAGCTCGTTCATGGCGATCTCGGGCTTCGAATTGGGATGGCCAGCCATATTCGTTACAATTTTCGCCTTTTATTCCCCAAAAGCAAGTGAGAAAGAGACCGAATATAACCTGTGACGCAGAATTACGTCCAAATCCAAGTCGCGATATGACTTTCCCGGATGTTTAAGTCGGTGTAGAGTCGTACATTCCAGTAGAATAGTAGGGTCGACTGAGTATGCATAGTCTGCTTCACTGGTTTACGATCCACGAAAACGTCCTTGCCGTGCTGGTGACGGTGGGCGTAGCCGTCTTCCTCTTCTGCTGTCTGGAGTGCACGGACTGCTCCCAGTCGCGACAAAGACGATATCTTCCGCCGCCACGTTAGGCTAGCATGAGCATCCCGGCACCTGCCAGAGATGCACAAACTCGGATGCCCATTGCTCGACTTTTGAAACATGGGACACCACGAACTCAACGATCCGCCGGCTTCAAATACTCCTCAAAATGCGCCAGGATGCGGTTGTACAGATGCGTGCGCACATCCGGGCCGGCGATCGAGTGCGTCTTGCGCGGATAGATCTGCAGGTCGTAGGGAATGCCGGCTTCGATCAGCTTCTGCATAAACTGGACGGAGTTCTCCATGTGCACGTTGTCGTCGCCCGTTCCCTGCACCAGCAGCAGATGCCCTTTCAGATTGGCCGCCGAGTTGACCACCGAAAAGTCCTGTAGCCCGAGGCAAAGTCGGCAGGCTGGCTCATGTAACGCTCGGTATAGATCGAGTCGTAGTTATGCCAGTCGGTCACCGGCGCAACAGCAACCCCGGCGCGGAAGCGGTCAGAGTGAGTGAGCGCATAGAGCGTGAAGGTGCCGCCCCAGCTCCATCCCCACCAGCCCAGGCGCTTTTTGTCCAGTTGCGGATACTGGGCCAGCGCCGCATCCACCACCGTCAACTGGTCCTCTAACTGGACAGGGCCGAAGTTATGATAAGCCGCCTGGGCAAAGTCGCGTCCGCGGCCGCCCATGCCGCGATTGTCGGCGTGCAGCACGGCAAATCCATGCTGCGCCAGCAACTCGTCGAAGAGCAGAGCGTCGCTCCAGCGGTTGGCCACCGATCTGCACGCCGGGGCCGCCGTAGGGATTCACGATCAGCGGCACGCTGGCCGAGTGGTCGCGCCCTCCGGCAGCAGCAGCGTGGCGTAGAGCGTGGTGCCGTCGTGGGCCTTGACCTCAAGCTGCTCCGGAGCGCGCAGGTGGTAGGGCTCAAGCGCTTTGGTCTGCCAGAAGACTGTGCACTTGCCCGCAGCCGTGGCAGAGTCGCAGCGTTGGCGGATCGAGTGCGCGTGGAGTGCTTGTCGACAAACGCGCCGCCCGCGGGAGCAAAGTTGCCTTCATGGAACCCGGCGCCGAGCTCAGTTGCTTGCGTTCGCCGTCAAAGCTCACCTGCCATAGCTGCTGTTCCAGTAGATTACCCTCATTCGATTCGTAGCGGACCACCTTGGCCGCCGTATCGACGCTGTACGACCTCGCCAACCTCGAAATCGCCCTTTGTCAGTTGCCGCTCCAGAGTGGCTGTGGCGGTGCCGGGATTCGCCGGGTCGTAACTGTAGAGATAGAGGTGGTTGTGACCGTCGCTCCAGTTTGTCAACACGATGCTGCCGTCGCCAACCGAAACATCGTACTTTTCGTCGAAGAACTTATCGTCGCTAAGTTGGAGCACCGGATGCGCCTGGCCGGTGGCGGCATCGGCGAAGTAAATATCCCGGTGCTTGTGATCGCGAGTCAGCGTCTCAATCCACACCGTCTTTGCGTCCACCCAGCCGAAGCGCGGAATGTAATCCTGCCCGGCGCGAATGGGCAGCTCGATCCACACCGTTTTGCCGCCCGCGGCGCTGACCACGCCCACGCGGACTTCGGGATTGGGGTCGCCGGGCTGCGGATAGCGCTGTATATCTACCGTGGCGTGCGTGGGAATCCAGTCGGTGATCGGATACTCCGGGACCGCGGTCTCGTTCATCTGCAGATAGGCCAGGCGGCTCGAGTCCGGCGACCAGAAGTAGTTGCTGCGCACGTCCAGCTCTTCCTCGTAGACCCAATCCACCTCGCCGTTGAGCGTGGTGGAGTTGGGCGCGGGAGCCACGGCGACGTCGGCGTATCCGGGGTCCTGCAGCCGCACCACTGCCAGCCGTGGTCGCGCATGAAGGAGACGTAATCGCCGTTGGGCGAGAACTGCGGATCGTCGCCGGAGCCCGCGCCGCTAATGCCGATCTCCACGCCCGTGCCGTTGTGCAGATCGTAGAGCCATAGCCGGCCGTTGGAGTCGAAGAGCAGATGCGCCGAGTCCGGCGCCCAAATATAGCTGGCCATCTTGTAGCGATCGCGATGGTCGCGGTCAGTCTCAGTGCCGCGCGCGCCCAACAACGAAGCCAGCTTGGCGCGGCTCACCAGCACATGCGGCTTCCCGCGCCCGGGTCCAGGCTCGATCAGCTCGCCGTCCTCGAGATAGGTGAGGTGCTTCCCGTCCGGCGACCAGGTAAGTTCATCGGGCGGATTCCCGATCAGCGGCCCATGCGCATAGATCGCTTCCACGGTAAGAGGCTTTGCCGGCGTCTGGGCGTAAACAGAAAGCGCGGCGAGAGATGAGCACAATCTGGCTAGGAAACCAGAATTGCAGATCATACGCGTCAAGATGCATTCCTCCGGGAACGGCGCACGCCGCCTGCACTTAAACCTTAGCGATCGAGCGCGCGTTCTTCCAGCCAGCAGTGTAAATCACCCGCATTCCCGTCTTGCATTCCGCGCCCGGAGCGAGTATGGTGCGGGCATGAACTGGGCAACCCGAAAGAACGGACCCAGCTTGGCCAGGCGCGCCGCAAGCAGGTGGGCCGGCAGGAACACAGCGCATTCAACGCCAAAGCGCGCAAGACGCCCGCCCCTCACGTTGCTCCAACGGTCCATGCGCGGCCGCATTCCCGCGCTCATCAAGCTCAAATACGAACTCATGTCCGCCGTCGCCCTTCGGATACTTTCGCGGCGCTGTGCCGGTGATGGCTGCCGATCTCTCCGCGCTGCCCTCCACCGGCATCATCAGCCAGCTCTGCGGCGACGCGCATGTGCGCAACCTGGGCGCCTATGCCGCGCCCGACGGCCGCCTGGTCTTCGACATCAACGACTTCGACGAGACCATCCGCGGCCCCTTCGAGTGGGACCTGAAGCGCATGGCTGCTTCCGCTCACCCTGGCCGGCCGCGCCTCGGGCCATAAGGATTCCTCCTCCGCGCGATGCCGTCGAAAAATGCATTGCAGAGTTACTGCTCCCTGATGCACGCGTTTGCCCGCATGACCACACTCGATGTAGCCCGATACCAGGTGCATCGCATGGGTCAGGCCGCCCCGGTGCACAAAGCTCTGCTCAAGGCCGAGCGCTCCACGCCGCAACACACTCTGGAAACGCTGACCGAACCGGCTCCAAAATCAGCCGCGCCTCGCCGCTTCAAACAATAAGCCCATGCTCACCCGCGTCACCGGCGCACAGGCCGCATCCGTTCTCGCCTCGCTCGGGCCTTACCGCGAAATGCTGCTACCCGAGCGCCAGCATTTTCTCTCCTTCTACCGCCCCATTGACGTAGCCTTCAAAGTGGTTGGCACAGGCTCGGTGGGCCTGCGCGACTATTGCATTTACTTTGAAGGCAACGGCCCCGCCGACCCGCTCTTTCTCCAGATCAAGGAAGAGCCGGACTCGGCTTACACCACCTATCTGCCCGATGCCCACCCCGCCGCCACAACGGCCAGCGCACCGCCGAGGGCCAGCGCGCCATGCAGTTTGAGTCGGACCCATTTCTCGGCTGGACCCAAATCCGCGGCCGCCAATTTCTGGTGCGCCAGCTCAACGACTACAAAGGCTCCATCGACCTCGACTGACCTCGCAGGCGGAGGACTTGAAGCTTATGCCGAAGTCTGCGGCGAACTGCTGGCCCGCGGCCATGCCCGCTCCGGCGACCCGCTGGCTCTGGCCGGCTACCTCGGCTCAGGGGACGGCTTTGCCCAGGCGTTGGCCAAATTTGGCGCCCTCTATGCAGACCAGACCGAAAAGGATTGGGAAGAGCTGCGCCGATCACGCAAAACAAGGACGAAAACTTAAAGGCTCTATTGGGACGTGAGTGGAAGAGGCTGGAGTACTACCCCTGCTTGCGGTCAAAAAAGCCGGCATCCCAAAGGATAATCAGAAATGCAGCAATAAATACTGCATAAAGCTTGCCTTCGAGATGCATGGCATAGACAGCGGAGGGAAGCGTATGCAATCTAAAACCAACATACAAACTAAAGAAAATAGCAAGGAGAACAATACTAAATATTTCCTCACCCAGACTTTGATCCGGATCAGAGCTTTTTGTGATGAATAAGTCATACGAGTGCATGGCGATTGTTTCGCCGATCACGAGCATCAGAAGTATGAAGAAGATAAGAGCGCGCGAAGCTAAGGCAGTTTTCGGATCTTCTCTGGGAGAATCCTGTCCCCACGTGAGCGCAATGAACATCACAAAGCAACCCAGGTACAAGAAAAACCTGAAAATTGCTCTGGCCTTGTGGTGAGCATGACTTGGGTGCAGACGGAATTCGGGCACATAAGGGCTTGCCGATGTCATAGCGCCGGGGACATGAAGCTTGCTGCCGCAGTTTGCGCAGAGCCATGCCGCAGAATCAACTTCACAACCGCATTCCGCACAGAACACCTGCGGCCGGCCGGAAGGCTGTATGGGGGACAAAGCTATGGGCATGACGCGAAAAGTGTAGCATGGCTAGGAACGCTGTCTTCCTGTGATCTTGAGCGGGGTGGAAGAACGTGCTTTTCGGCAAACTCTGTCAAGGTTGGGATACCATAAATCCGAACAGTTCCAGCCATGAGGAAACATCCATGAACCGCCGCACCTTTACCCAAGTCCTAACCGCCGCCGCCCTCGGCGCAGCCGCGCCATCTCTCCCGGCAGAGAATAAGAACGCCGCCGCTACGCACAAAACCCCGCCGTTTGATCTTTCGGTGATGCTCTGGACCGTCTACGGCGACCTGCCTTTCGAGCAGCGGCTGGCCAAGGTGGCCGAAGCGGGCTATAACCAGGTCGAGTTGGTCAACGAGTACCGCGACTGGACCGACGCCGACTTCGCCGCTGCCAACGCCGCCCGCAAGCGCCTCGGCATCCGTTTCGACGCCACCGCCAGCGTGATGCGAGCCCTCGCCAACCCATCCCTCCGCGAAGCCTTTCTTGCCGACCTCACCCGCGCCCTCAAGCCTATGGAAACCCTCTACATCCCGGCCATCATCGTGCTCGCCGGCGATGTGGTCCCCGGCCTGACCCGCCGGCAGCAGCACGACTGCTGCGTTGAAACCCTCAAGCAAGCCGCAAAGATTGTAGAAGGCCGCCAGATCGACGGCCAGCCCGTCCGCCTGCTCCTCGAGTGCATACATCTCGAAGAGGATCCGAAGTTCTACATGACCTCCGCCGACGAAGGCATTGAGGTGGTGCGCGCCGTCAACCATCCCCAGGTGCAGTTTCTCTACGACATCTACCACGAGCAGATGGGTTACGGAAATCTGATCGATAAGTTAGACAAGCACATCGATGTTATCGGGCTGATCCACATCGCCGACGTCCCCGGCCGCCACGAACCCGGCACCGGCGAGATTAACTATGCAAATATCTATCGCAAGCTGGCCCAGCTTAACTACCGTCACAATGTAGCTATGGAGTTTATGCCTATTGGCGACCCGGTTGGCACGCTGAGGGCTGCGAAGATGAAAGTGTTCGAGGATGGGACAGTTTGACGGTTTCTGTCTCAGGCCCCGCTCTACAATGAACAGGTATGCCCACCGCCGTCCGATCGCACGCTAAAGTCAATCTCGGGCTCCATATTGGTGCGCCGCGTCCTGACGGCTTTCATCCGCTGGCAACCGTCTATCAGACGCTGGAATTGCATGATGTCGTTACAGTTACCGCCCGGCCGTCGTCTGCTACTTCCATTCGCCTCACCTCGAATGACGACGCGTGCCAACAGACGAGCGCAATACGGCTTGGAAGATGGTCGAGTTGGTGCTCCGGACACTTGCATCGTACCGCGGAGGTAGAGATTCACATTGATAAGCGGCTGCCCGTGCAGGGTGGGCTGGGAGCTGGTTCGGCGAATGCTGTGGCGGCGCTGGTGGGGCTGGAAGCGGAGCTGGGAATCGGAAGGGAGCTTCGTGGTATCCCACCCATCGAGCAAAATGCGCTCGATGGATGGGGCACCCGGCGGCATGTCAGCGAGTCAGCTGGTCAGCATGTCAGCGGTGGAAACGCAGATCCTTCGACTACGGTCGCCGCAGCGACCTACGCTCAGGATGACAGTCATTTGTTGGGTGCTGAGAATGACGGTGCGGTGTGGAGTGCGCGGAGGCTGGAGATTGCCGCGCGGGTGGGTTCCGATGTGCCGCTGTTTCTCATCGGTGGCGCTGTCCTGGGTCAGGACCGGGGGCAGATTGTCTCTCCACTGCCCGACCTCGAACCTACCTGGTGCGTGGTCGCCGTGCCCGCGATGGGCGTCTCTACTCCGCAGGCCTTTCGCGACTGGGATGCGCTCTGCGCTGCCGAAGGTTTGACTGCTGAGGCTAGTACAGATAGACTGGAACAGTTGAGCCGTGCCTATGCCAGCGCCTTCTCGGGAGCAATTCCGGAAGGGCGGCAGGGAGCAGGCTCCTCCGGTGTCCTCACACCAGGTGAGGACCTCGCCGGACCCCTCAAGTCCGCGCTTGTCCGCACCGGGATCAGTAGCTGGTTTAAGAACGACTTCGAAGAGGTCGTCTTCCCCCAGCACCCCTCCCTTGCAGAGATCAAGCGCATACTTCTGGGTTCAGGCACACCGGGGGCAGCCCTCCATGCTTCGCTGTCCGGGTCAGGCTCGGCGCTTTACGGGTTGTACCAGACCCGCGAAGATGCTGAAACGGCACAGGTTAGACTGAAGCAAGAGTTCCAGGAGACAGAGGTGCAAAGCACGCTGACCCGCACCCTGCCGCGCGCGGCCTACTGGAGCGAGATGATTTTGAAGTAAGGGGTTGACAGCCCGCCCTTTTGGAACAGAGACTCAGGTTCGGCTGTCATCAATGGGCGATCGTCTAATGGTAGGACAATGCCCTTTGGAGGCATTTGTCTAGGTTCGAATCCTAGTCGCCCAGCCAAAGTACAGGGGGTCAGGGATCAGGGATCAGAAGATGCATCGCCTGAGAATTGAAAACTGACAACTGAATTGAAACTACTGAACGCAGCCAAAGCAAACCAGCTTGGAGGCAGTCGAAGATGAAAGCGGAAGCATTGACGGCAACAATGGAAGACAAACACGAGGGCGGGCAGGACGAACCACGGGATAAGTCTCCTAAAGAACCGGAAAAGGGCACCCCACAAGACGGTTCCGGCAAGGCGAAGGAGGCCAAACCTGCCCCGGAGCGCAAGCGCACTCGCAATCTGAGCGAGGACAAGCGCTTCAAGCTCTTCAGCGGCACGGCCAACCGGCCCCTGACCGAGGAGATCGGCCGTCACATCGGCGTGCCCGTGGGTGAGGTCAAGATCCAGCGTTTTGCCGACGGCGAGGTTTACTTCCAACTCCTTGAGAATGTGCGCGGAGTGGATGTTTTCGTGGTGCAGCCCACCTGCTATCCGGTGGACCAGAACCTGGTGGAACTCTTAGTGATGATTGACGCGCTCAAGCGGGCCTCGGCGGCCAGGATCACGGTGGTGGTGCCCTATTACGGCTACGCCCGCCAGGACCGCAAAGACCGGCCCCGTGTAGCCATCAGCGCCAAGCTTATTGCCGATCTGCTGACCACTGCCGGAGCCAACCGGGCTTTATTCGTCGATCTTCACGCCGCGCAGATCCAGGGCTTCTTCAATATTCCAGTGGACCACCTCTTCGCCAGCCCGGTGCTGGTCAGCTATTTTCGCGAACTCAACCTGCCGGATCTGACCGTAGTTTCACCGGACGCGGGCGGCGTGGAGCGCGCACGATTCTTTGCGCAAAAGATGGGCGCGCCGCTGGCAATCGTAGATAAGCGCCGCACCGACATCAATGTTGCCGAGGTAATGCACGTAGTCGGTGACGTAGAAGGCCAGACTTGCCTGATCATCGACGACATTATCGATACGGCCGGCACGCTGGTAAAAACCGTTGACGCACTTTACGAAGCCGGCGCCGCCACCGTTTACGCTTCCGCCAGCCACGCCGTGCTTTCGGGCCCGGCTATCGACCGGATCGCAAGCTCGCGCCTCGAACAAGTGGTCGTTACGAACACGATTCCGCTGCGCGAGGCGGCACAGAAGTTGCCCAAGATCAAAGTGCTTTCTATCGCCGGCCTGCTGGGCGCGGCCATAGAGAGTATCCATATGGAGACCAGCGTAAGTTCGCTGTTTAACTAGTGGTCAGGGATCAGGTTTCAGGGATCAGTGACCTTAACTACAACCAATGGCCGGTAACAGGAAGACGGCAGGCGGGGATTCGGAAGGCAAGTTTTCTGACCCCTGACCCCTGACCCCTGACCCTGGCCTTCACAAAGGGAGCGGACCCCAAAAGTCCGTGCCCGAAACCAGGAAACGAGAGACCGAATGCCGGAAGTAGTCGTAACCAAGCCCCGCGAGGGCAAGTTCAACAAAAACGCCGCGCGCCGTGTGCGCGTTGCGGGCAAGATTCCCGCCGTGCTGTATGGGTCCGGGCACGACCCGGTGGCCGTCGAAGTGGATCCCAAGCAGATTTCCCGGATTCTCTTTTCAGAGACCGGGCACAACACGATTTTTGACATTGAGGTTGCCGGACAGGCCGCAGCCAAAGCCATGATCGTCGATTGGCAGCGCGAGCCGATCAAGGATCAGTTGATCCACATCGACTTGAAGCGAATTGCCCTGGATAAGGCGCTGCGCGTGAAGGTGCGCGTGAAGCTGGCGGGTATTCCAATAGGCGTGAAGACCGCCGGCGGCGTTCTGGACCAGGTGTTGCGCGAGGTAGAGATCGAGTGCCTGCCCGCGGACATTCCATCCAGCATCACCGTGGATGTGAGCAACCTGGAGATGTTTGAGTCATTGCGGGTGAGCGGATTGCCGCATTCCGATGCCATAAAGATTCTGAATGCGCCGGATGCAACTGTGGCGCACGTGATTTCGATTCGCGAAGAAGTGGTGGCCCCGACAGAAGCCGAGGTTGCCGCAGCCGCAGAAGCTGCCGCAGCCGCTACGGCCACAACCGCGGAGCCGGAAGTGGCCAAGAAGGGCAAGCCGGAAACCGAGGCGGCCGGAGCAAAGAAGGCCGACGCGGGAGCGAAGAAGTAAGCCTTGGCGGAAGCAAGTCAATCCGGAGATCGGCCTGGTCCCTTTCTGGTGGTGGGACTGGGCAATCCCGGCCTGGAGTATCTGTGGACGCCGCATAACGCGGGGTTCATGGCAATCGACCGCATCGCCCGGCAAGAAGGGGCTGTGGTTCAGAACCGGCGCTGCCGGGCCGTCACAGCAACCTGCCGCATCGCGGGGCGCGTGGTGGTCCTGGCCAAGCCGGAGACATTTATGAATCTGAGCGGTTTGGCAGTGGCCGCTCTGGTTCAGGAGTTTGAAGCGGATCCAGCAAAGATCTGCTCGTCATTTATGACGAGCTGGACCTGACGCTGGGGACCTTCAAGATCAGGGAGCGCGGTTCGCCGGCGGGGCACAACGGAGCCCGCAGCGTTACCGCCTCACTGGGTAGCCAGGAGTGGTTGCGGCTCCGCATTGGCGTGGGACCAGATTCATCACCCCACGGGCCCGGACCTGCCCGTGGGGGCCCCGATTTACCGCCGGAGGCCATTGCGGCTATCGGCGGCAGGCGGCCGGGAAGAGATTTTCTGCTCTCGCCGATGCGCAAGGCGGAATTGACGGTGCTGGACGAGGTGCTGGACCGGGTGGCAACAGCTACGCGGCGCATTATCGGCGATGGGCCAGCACCCGCGATGAATGAGTTTAACCGCCGCGAGAAAGACGGTCAGGCGGAGGAGTAGTAAGAGCAGGGAATAGGGCTTAGGGAATAGGGACTAAGAACTTTGAACAGTGAACTGAACGCTGTGAAGATCGGCCGCTATGGTTTTTGCCGGCGGCAGAGGCTGGGTCAAAGAGGCTCCAGCGGAAAAGGAAACAGGATGCCCCGTTTGTATGAGGTTATGTTTATTGTTCGGCCCGATGTGGCCGAAGAGGATGCCGACAAGCTGATCGCCGGATTTTCCGCTACTGTGACTGGCGGCGGAGGCGTGGTGAAAAACGTGGAAAAGATGGGCCGGCGCAAGCTCGCCTATACGGTGCGCAAGTTCAACGACGGCAATTACGTTCTGCTGACCATTGAGGCCAATGGAGCGGGGGTGCTGGAGCTGGAACGCCGCCTGCGTGTCACCGAGCCGGTGATCAAGTTTATCACCGTGCGCATCGACGAGGAAGAAAAGCGTCTGGCCAAGGTGAAGGCTCTGCGTGGTGTTCGCCGTACAGCTGCCCCGGCCGCCGCCGCTGCGCAGGCTGAAGCCCCCATGCCGGCGGAAGTTGCCGAGCCGGTTCAGGCCATTTGAGAAGTGAACAGTGGGACAGGGAGCAGTGAAAGGTTTCAAGCCAACTGCTCATTGCCCTCCACTGATCACTGACCACTGATTATTGATCACTGATCGATGTTAACAAAAGAGTGAAGAGGAAAACAGCATGTCCGATGAACCTGAAGTAAATGCGCCGGAAGAGGGCGCAGCCCCACAAACCACGACTGCTCCGGATTCGGCGCCGAGTTCGGGACCCTCGGGTCATTGCCCCGGCGGCCGCTCCGCTGGCGGACCAGGCGGACGGCCCTCAGGCGGCCCAGGCGGACGGGGAAAATTCTTCCGCCGCAAGAAGGTGTGCAAGTTCTGCACCGAGAAGATTGACGCGATTCCCTACCGCGACGTAAGGCTGCTGCAAGGATTTGTAGCCGAGCGCGGCAAGATCGTGCCCCGGCGGCTCACCGGCGTTTGCACCAAACATCAGCGCCGTTTGACTCGCGCCATCAAGCAGGCCCGGAATATCGCCCTGCTGCCGTTTGCCACGCGGCACTAACGCATCGTCTCCGGCTGTCGCCCGTCCGGCCTGGATCACTTTTTTGTGAACTATGTTCGAACGAAATTTGGCAGGCGGCAAGCTTGCGGAGGCCGATATCGAATCCCGCGCGGCGCAACTGGATTACCGGCGCTCTTGTCCGAAAGACAAAAGCGCTTCGGCTGCAGACGCCGCCTGCAACACTGGAGAGTTTAGTCATGGAAGTAATTCTGAAGGAAGACGTAGCCAATCTGGGACACCGCGGCGATCTAGTCAAGGTGGCGGAGGGCTACGGCCGCAATTTTCTGCTGCCCCGCAAACTGGCAATGCAGGCTACCGAGGCCAATAAAGCAGTTATCGAGCAGATGAAGGCCTCCGCCGCCCGGCGTCACGCCAGCGAGAAAGCTCTGGCCGAGCAACTGGTCATCAAGCTGGAGCCAGTTGTGCTCAGCTTTACCCGCAAATCGGGAGAGGCCGGCCATCTCTTCGGCTCCGTCACCTCGGCGGATATCGCCAGCGGCCTTGAGGCCAAGGGCTTTGAAGTTGACCGCCGCAAGATCCAGTTAGACGAGCCTCTCAGGAGCCTGGGCGAATTCAGCGTGGCCATCAAGCTGCACCGCGAAGTCACTGCGCACGTGAAGGTTCAGGTCCTCGACGAAGTGAGCGCAGAAGCTCCGGCCGCCGAGTCTGCCGCTGCGCAAACCGCCGCGGCCGAGTAGATTTACCCACACCCACGCCGCCTCTCGGTTCGCCGAGGGGCGGGCGTGTCTCCGCAAGATTTCCCTAGGAAGGCATTAATTTAAGTCATTTCACCATGGCCAGCGGCTGGTTGCAGGCTGATGCCGCGCACCGGTTCCGACGCTCCGAATCGAATTTGCAGTTCCCCGAATATCGAGCAGGGCGCATGTGAATCAATCACAGTGCATTGTGGTGTGGGAGTTTTTCTTACTGCCGCAGCTCGACCAGGGTCGCCCCCTGGCCGCCTTCGTTTTGCGGAGCTTCGGCGAGGCCGGCTACGTGGGGATGCCCCTTCAGGAATTCGCGCACTCCGCGGCGGAGAATGCCTGCGCCGTGACCGTGAATCACGCGGATGCGCGGCAGGCCGGCGAGGAAGGCGCGGTCAAGATACTTTTCGAGATCTGCTGTCGCTTCATCCACCGTGCGGCCTATGAGGTTGATCTCCGTGCGCATATCGTCGGTGTTGGCGCTGGTGACGGTAACGTGCACGTTTTTCTGTTTGCGGGCAGCAGCGAGAGGATCGTGGCGCCGCCCCGCGGAAGAATCTTCTCCAAGAGGCTGCGGTGCGCAGCACTCGTCGCGCTTGACTCGCATCTTGATGGGACCGAGAGCTACTTCAAATAAGTCTTCTTCCACTTCGCGCTGCACGACCCCAATTTTGTTCATTGACTTGATAAGAACCTGGTCGCCGGCGGAGATGTGCTTGAGCAGATGCGGCTGGGCATTGGCGTCGCCCTGGTCGGCTCCGGTGCGGTGGGCGACGACGGTCTGGTTGAAGCTCTCCTGAAACTCGCGGCGCAGGCGGGTGATGCGGCGCTCGGCTTCCTTCGATAGCTTCTGCTGCCCGGCACGATCTTCGATTGCCTTCACTGTCTCGCGCATCTGGAATTCGAAGTCCTTAAGCAACGAGGCCAGTTTGCTCTCCAACTCGCGGGTGCGATTGCGCAGTTCTACGTCGCCCTCGCGCGCGAGCTTCGCTCTGTCTTGGTTCAGAGCGTATTGCTCCAGTCGAGCAGCTTTGCGTTCCGCCTCAAGTTGCGTCAGTTCGTTGTGCAGTTTGTCGAGGAAGCGGGCGATATCTACCTGCTGCGAACCGAGACGCTGGCGGGCGGCTACGATGATGTTGGAGTTCAGGCCCAGCCGCTCGGCGGTTTGAATGCCGGCCGATGCGCCGGGCACGCCGAGGCGTAGCTGATAGTTGGGCGCAAGAGTTATTTCATCCACGCCTGCCGCGGCATTCAGCACTCCGTCCGTGTTGGCGGCGTAGACCTTGAGAGAGGTGTGATGCGTGGAGATGAGTGTCCATGCGCCCGCCTCTAAAAAGTGGCCGGCGATGGCAACGGCCAGCGCGGAGCCTTCTTCGGGATCGGTCGCGGAACCCAGCTCGTCGAGGAGCACCAGGGAGCGCGCATCGGCGAGACGGGAGAGGCGATCGAGATTGGTAATGTGCGCGGAAAAGGTGGAGAGCTCCGCCTCGATGGATTGTGCGTCGCCGATGTCGGCAAGGAATGCAGTGAAGACCGGAAAGCTGGCGGCCGTGGCTGGAACGGGCAGGCCGGCCTGGGCCATCATTGCCAGTAGAGCCGTCGTTTTTAGCGTGACCGTTTTGCCGCCTGTATTTGGGCCGCTGATGATGAGCTGACGCTCTTTGGCGGTGAGTTCGAGGGTGAGCGGTACGACGCGGCCGCCGGTCTGGCGCAGATGCCGTTCGAGAAGCGGATGGCGGGCGGACTCAAGGAACAACCGATCTGGTCCAAGAGAAGGCTCCACGCAGTGGTAGTCGCGGGCAAAGCGGGCGCGGGCCTGGAGGCTATCGACCAGCGCCAGAACGCGCGCCCCTTCGACCAGGCCGAGTGCGTAGCCGCCTACCTGGCGAGTGAGTGCGACAAAAATGCGATGAATCTCGGCTTGTTCTTCTTCAATGAGGCGCACAAGTTCGTTGTTCTGCTCGATGGTCTCCAGAGGCTCGACATAAACTGTCTGTCCCGAAGAACTGGCGCCGTGAACCACGCCGGAGATGCGCCGCTTGAGCTCCGCACGGACGGGAATGACGAAACGGTCGCCACGGATGGTGATGAGGTCTTCCTGGGTCGAGCCTTCCTGAGCCAGCTTGCGCAAGGCGGCGCGAAGACTTTCTTCAATGATTCGCTGCTGGCGCTCCTGCTCGCGGCGGATGCGGGCCAGTTCGGGGGAGGCGTTGTCGGCGAGCGAGCCGTCGGGTTGAATGGTGCGCTCGATGGATTCTGCTAGAGGACGCAAGCTGGTTGTCAGGGTTGACGAGAGCGAGGAGAGGCCGGGCAGTTTGCCGACTAATCTCGCTGGGGGCGATTGCAGCAGCGATTGCCAGGAGGCGACGTCATTGGCCAGGCGAGCTATTGCCTGGCAGCTCGTTTGCTTCGAGAGCCGCGCCGGGAATCTTCGCTTTGTCGGCCAGTTGCGTGGGGTCGAAGAGGCCACCGAGTGGAATGGAAACCTGCTCCTCAAGCAAGAGGCGGACTTCGCCGGTGAGTTGATGCTGACGGGTGATCCACTCCTCGTCGGTGGAGGGTTTTAGACCGAGAATTGCGTTGCGGCCGACTGGCGACGCCGCAAAGCCGGCCACCAGCAACAGCAGCGGCTCCCACTCGAGAGCGGCAAAGTCGGCGTGCTCCACTGGCGACGGAATGGGATCGAGCAGAGGCATCTATAGCAACTATCTTATCGGTTTCGAGGTGCTGCCTGTGGAGTGGATTGCGATCCCATGTCTCAGAAGCGAGACATGGGGCAACCGCAGTAAATTGATTATCAACCTGGGGCAACCGCACTGAATTGATTATCGAGCGACAAAAAGACAGACGCAGATCCTTCGACTCCCTGCGCTTCGCTCCGGTCGCTCAGGATTACAACTCTTTGGGAATATTGAGCTCGCCTTCCCGGCGGGCGACAACAGCTGCGGCCATGCAATTGCCGATTACATTCATGGCGGTGCGGCCCATATCCATGATTGTGTCTACGCCGAGAATCATCAGGATGGCGGTGGTGGGAATGTGGAGCGAACTGGCTGTGGCGAGCAGAACGACGAGGACGGCTCGTGGCACTCCGGCGACGCCTTTGCTGGTGAGCATGAGCGTGGCGAGCATGACGATCTGCTCGCCGAGCATGAGATGGATGCCAGCGGCTTGCGCGGCGAAGATTGCGGCCATGGAGAGATAAAGACTGGAGCCGGTCATGTTGAAGCTGTAGCCAGTGGGAATGACGAAGGAGACGATCCAGCGCGGCACGCCAAACTCTTCCATGCGCTCCATGGCCAGCGGCAGCGCGGCTTCCGATGTGGTGGTGGCGAATCCGATGGCGGCGGGCTCGGCGATAGAGGAGAGAAAGCGTGCGATGGGGATACGGGCGATGAGCAGGATGGGCGCGAGCACCAGCAGAATGAATGCGGCCAGTGCTGCGTAGTAAGTGGCTACCAGTTTCGCCAGAGGCAGCAGAGTGAGGAGGCCCATGCTGCCCACGGTATAAGCGAGCGCCGCTCCGGCTGCGACGGGAGCCATATACATAACGATGCGGGTGAGGCGGAACATGGTTTCTGTCAGGGACTGAAGCACGCTGACCAGCGGGGCGCGCTTCGCCTCAGGAAGGGTGGCCAAGGCTGTGCCGAAGAGGAGCGCGAAGATGGCGACCTGCAGAATCTGGTTTTGTGCCACGGCCAGGGCTATGTTTTCAGGAAAGATGTTGAGCAGCATATCCTGCCAGCCCGACGGATGAGCGGCTGGCACGGCGGCCTGAAGACCGGACGGCAGCGAGACGCCCACGCCGGCCTGGGAGAGATTGATAGCGATGGCGCCGAGGATGAGGCCGGCTGTAGTGACGAGTTCAAAGAAGACGATGGACTTGAGAGCGACGCGGCCTACTCCGCCGAGGCGGTTGTGACCCGCGATTCCTGTGACTATGCCGCCAAAAATCAGCGGCGCAACGATCAGGCGAATGAGGCGGAGAAAGATCTCGCCGAGAAAGTGGGTTTGCGCGGCGAATTGGGGCGCGTCCACTCCAAGCTCTGCTCCGGCAAGCATGGAAAAGAAGGTCCACAAAAGCAGCGAGCGGCGTCGCACCACATAAGGGACCAACAATCCCAGGCCTAACCAGCGAAGGGCTATCGAAATTTCGGGGCGGGCATGAAGGAATCCGGCAAGCAACCCGGCCGCAAAAAGCACAGCCGCTGCCGCGGCGATAGCGATCAAGGCAATGTTCCTGGATTGCGGAGAACTGGGCGGCGGTTGGCGAGGAATGGGTGGACCTTCAGGCATAGAGGATTCCATTATCTTACGACTATGCTAAGAAGCGCCTCCAGGGAATGTTCACGTTGCCGTTATGGATTAAATTCAGGATGATGAGCCGGTAGTACCTGAAGATGGCGGCGTGCTGGGTGCTGGGACGGCGGAAGATTCGCTGGACTTGCTTTCGCCCGTGGTTGCGGCTGGCTTGCTCTCTGCTGGAGCGGCAGCCTTCCCTGCTTCAGCACCCGAGTCGGAGGCTGGCACATTGCTTTTGTCCGCGTAATCGTTCACATACCAGCCGGTACCCTTGAAATGCAGCCGCGGAGCTGTCAGCGGACGCTCCAGCAGACCGTGGCATTTTGGGCACTCTTGTTCAGGATCAGAAGAAAAGTGCTGTATCTTTTCAAAGCGGTGGCCACATTGGGTGCAGCGATATGCATACAACGGCAAAGTTCTTACCCCTCCCAGGGTGATAACGACCCTCTATGCCTATTGTATCGGCAGGGCGGAAATAGTATGCAAACCCGCGCCACCCTGCCTTGATTTGTTTTGCTCGAGATGTATCTACTTCAGAAACAAGAGAACTGAGGCGCTGTGATTCTCCCAGCTCAGGGTCAGTTTGGCGATGTTACCGCTGTTGCCGAAGGGCTTGAGGGTATATTTCAGTTCCTCCACTAGCGACGGCGGGGTAGCCATGGCCATCTTTGCACGAACCAAATCCTGCGTTGTATCGTGGACCGTTCCCCACTGGCCGGTCTGCTTGTTGACGATCAGCACCCAGTTGTCGGGGTCGGAGATATCGACGTAGAGACTATAGGAGCCCTTGGGCAGACGAACGGCAGGGTCACCCACATCAAGGTCGGCATCGGTTTGCAGAATGGTTGCCGCATTGGCTCCGGCGCGCCACACGGGATAGGTTTTGTCGTGGCTGATGACACCATCCTTGGTGAAGATGCGTCCGGCGCGGCCGTTCACTCTGGGCGAGGAGTAAGTGATGGTGATGGTTTTGCCGCCGATGGTTGTGGACTCGGTGGCGGCGGGGCTTTTCGGCGGGGCTTTGAGCGGGGCTTGCTGGGCGGTGAGTGTGGCGGCGACGGCGAGAAGGGTCGTAAAGACCAAAATACGCTTCATGGCGATGATTACCTCCGGGGGCGGAGCGTTTTTACTTATTCACGGCTCCTACGCGTCGATTGTCGCACCGGGCGGTACGGTTGGGGAAGCTAATGGAGGGGCTGGGCCGGATTGCGTGGCGATCAGGCTGCTATGATTACTCGGAATCTGATATTGCCCGCCTGACCGTGGCGAGCGAGCTTATATCCACTACAAGGAGTTTAAGCACGATGAAAAAATCAATCATTTTGCTAACTTTAATTGGTTTGGCGATCGCACTGGGCGTTCTCGCCCCGGCACAACGAAAAAAATCTATCCCGATCGCTGGGTCTATGCCGGCGCCAACGTCCCCACCGATAAGGACGCCGATGCGTTGATCGATCTTATCCATACTGCGGCGGCGCACGGTTTCACCGGAATCGTTCTCTCTGGAGTAGACCGCATCAGCACGTACTCGCCGGAGGAACTGGCGCGCCTGACGAAGGTGAAAGAGGTTGCCGATGCGAATCATATTGAGATTATTCCCTCGGGATTCAACACCGGTTACGGCGGAGCCATTCTGATGCATGATAAGAATCTCGCCGAAGGCTTACTGGTGGAGGATGCGCTTTTTGTCGCCAAAGGCGGAAGCGCAGAGTTTGTTGCGGACTCGCCGGCGAAACTGGTGAATGGTGATTTCGAGCAGTACCAGGGCAACCGGTTCAGCGGCTTCACGCTGCAGGATGACCCGGGAAAGAAGACCTTCGTCGATACCACCGTCTCTCACTCCGGCAAGGCTTCGCTGCGCATTGAGAATTTTGCGGAAGCGTCGAAGCCTGCGGATGGACCCATGAACGCACAGGAACTCGCTGGACTGAAAAACCCTGCACCGGCCGGTGTGGCGCGGGTGTCCCAGGAGATTCGCGTCAAGCCGAACCGTTGCTATCGCGTCAGCGCGTGGGTCAAGACTGAAGGTGTTGAACCGGACGGGCTATTCAGCATCAAGTCGTTTACGCCCGACGGGCGCGACCTCAGCCCCTTCGAGCCGCCAGCGCCATCGCCGACTTCCGGCTGGAGAAAGGTGACCACGGCGTTCAACAGCTGGTATGCCGATCGCATCGAGTTGACCTTTGGCGTCTTTGAAGGCGTAAAAGGCAAGGTCTGGGTTGACGACGTGGAAGTGGAAGAGGTGGGCCTGATGAACGTGATCCGGCGCGAGGGCGCGCCACTGACGGTTCGCGACGAGACTACGGGAAAGGTGTACACGGAAGGCAAAGATTACGCGCCGGTCAGCGACCCCATTCTCGACTTTCAATGGACCCATGCGATGCCGGCGATTCAACTGCTGCCCGGCGGGCGGATCCACGACGGCGCACGGTTGCGCGTCAGCTACTACCACGGTGTAACCATCTATAACGACCAGGTCCCGATCTGCCCGAATGCGGCCAAGGTTCGCGAGATTTGGAAGCAGCAGTTTCCGCTGATCGAAAAGTACCTGTCTCCGAAGCGCTATTTCCTGAATGTCGACGAGGTTCGCGCATTTAACCGCGATGAATCTTGCCTGCACACGAAGAAATCAGCGGCGCAGATACTCGGCGATACCACGCAGTGGCTCTACGATCAGGTGCATGCCGTCAATCCCAAGGCGCAGGTGCTGGTGTGGTCGGATATGTTCGATCCCAACCATAACTCTGTGAAGCAGTACTACTTTGTGGACGGCTCACTGGAGAACACCTGGAAGTATCTGCCCAAGGACATCGGACTTATGTTGTGGTATTTCGAGAAGCGGCAGGAATCTCTCGAATTCTTTTCCAGCCGCGGCTTCAAGACATGGGCGGCAGCATACTACGACGCCGACACCCTCGAAGAAACCAGGAAAAATGCAGAGGGATGGATGGATGCGATGGACGCCACTCCCGGCGCAACAGGGATCATGTACACAACCTGGGGCAAGAAGTACAAGTTCCTTGCGCCGTTTGGCGATTTGGTCTCCAAACGCCCGTAAGTCAACCTTATGAATGGCCGATAGGATGCAATGAATAAGTTACTGGGTTACTTTGTTCTGCTGGGCTTGGTAATTGGAGCTGTTCCAGTTAACCCTGCCCAGCAGAAGATTATCTATCCTGACCGCTGGCTTTACCTCAACATGAAACTCGAGTCCGACAAGGCTCTTGAGAAGATGTGCGAGCTTATCCGTACGGCGGCCGCGCACGGACTGACAGCCATTGTGCTGCCTGGCATGGATCGCCTCAGCGTGGCGTCTCCCGAGTATCTGGCGCGTCTCATCAAATTGAAAGAGGTCGCCGATGCCAACCATATGGAAGTCATTCCTGAAGGGTTCGGCATCAAGTACGGCGGAGCGCCGCTGGAAATCGATAAGAACCTAGCTGAAGGCTTGGCGGTGAAGAACGCTCTTTTTGTCGCGAAGGGAGACACGGCGAGCTTCGCCGCTGACTCGCCGACGAAACTGGTGAACGGCGGTTTTGAAGAGTTCGATGGCAACCGGTTCAGAGGATTTACTACTCAAGATGAGCCGGGAAAGCTGACCTTTGTCGATACTAACGTCTCGCACTCCGGCAAAGCTTCACTGCGCATTGAGAACTTTGGGGAAAGAAGAGCGGTGAAGCCGAAGCGCTCTGTTACTCCTTTGGAGGCCTCCGGGCAAAGAGATCCGGCGATGGATGGAGTTGCGAAAATATCCCAACAGATTCGCGTCAAGCCTTACCGTTGTTACCGCGTAAGCGCATGGGTGAGGACCGAAGATGTTGCGCCGGCAAAACTCTTCAGCATCAAAGCCTACACGCCGGATGACCGTGACCTCACACTTTATGAGGCGGTCGCGCCGTCCCCTACTTCCGGCTGGAGGCTGGTGACCACCGCGTTCAACAGTTGGTATGCGGACCGGATCGATTTGACTTTCGGCGTCTTCAAAGGCGTGAAGGGCAAGGTCTGGGTAGACGATGTGCAAGTGGAAGAGGTGGGCCTGATGAACGTGTTACGCAGAGATGGCGCGCCTTTGACCGTTCGCGATGAGAAGACCGGCATGGTCTATAAAGAGGGCCGGGACTTTGCGGCGGTGAGCGATCCGAATCTCGATTTCCGCTGGTCCCATCCAATGCCGACGATTCATCTGCTGCCCGGCGGCCGCATCCATGATGGCGCGAGACTGCGCGTCAGTTATTATCACGGCACGACGATTTACGCAGACGATGACCCGGAGATTCCTCTCTGTCCATCGACAGCGAAGCTTCGCGAGATCTGGAAGCAGCAGTTTCCACTAATCGAAAAGTACCTGGCGCCGAAACGCTATTTCTTTGATATCGGAGACGAGCAGCGCGCCTTTAATCGCGACGAATCCTGCAAGCACAAGAAGAAGACCGCTTCGGCGCTGGTTGGCGATACCACGCAGTGGCTCTACGACCAGGCGCATGCAGTTAACCCCAAGGCGCAGGTGCTGGTCTGGTCGGATATGTTCGATCCTTATCACAACGCGGTGAGCAAGTACTTCCTGGTAGACGGTTCTTTGGAAAACACGTGGAAGTATATGCCGAAAAATATGGGAATCGTATGCTGGTATTTCGATCGGCGCAAGGAGTCTCTCAGCTTCTTTTCGAGCCACGGCTTCAAAACAATCGCTTCCGCCGGACCGGACTCCGCAGCGCTCGAAAATCCCAGGGGATGGTTGGCAGTTATGGACAGAACGCCCGGCGCAACAGGAATCATGTACACAACCTGGTCGGACGACTTCACGTTGGTTGCGCAGTTCGGGGATTTGGTCTCCAAGCGCCCTTGATTCATTCGCGGGTAGGGGCCTCCCCACCCGATGTGTTTGGCGCAAATTCCCTATCTTCAACGCGCTGGGGGCAGGGTTCTATTGTAAGTCGTTTGTTCAGAGGATTTTGGAAGCCAAGTTCCTGAAAACGCGGAATTTGCGCGGACTAAGTGCGGGAGGCAGCGCCCCGAGCGGACGACGCCGGGTTTACTGTGAAACCACACCTATGGAGAACAGGTTAGCGCATCAGGGGAGATTATCCGCAATGAGCCGTGAGCGGAAGGCGCTGACGATAAAGGAGATACGTTGACGATAGGAGGAACGGGGATTGACACTCAAATGTCCCTGCACGATTCGGGCCGCGCGGGAGGATTTCTGTGCTGTTCGGCGGAGAGGAGTTCTTGTTTCTGGGGCTTATAGGATAGACGCGCGAGTCCATGCTTCGATCAATGGGAAACCAGGGACAGCGAGTTGAGGTTCTTCGTGTCGCACATCCCGGAATTTAGATCTAGGGTATCTGCCCGCTCATCACGATAAGGCCGTGATGAACGGGTCACAGTTTCTCACGGCGCATTTTGATTCTTCGGGGCACACAACCTGGTCTGACGACTTTAAGCTGGTGGCGCCGTTTGGCGACCTGGTATCCAAGCGACCTTAATTGATCGGCTGTAAAAGTATCTACGTACGGCGAGGGTAGTCCTCGCCCGGTTGCATTTGCGTATAACTCATTTATAAGTACTTCTTAATAAAACAATAACTCCCACGGGAGATTCCAGTCAGGTATATACTGGTTCCGCAATTATCAGCCATCCTGGGAGCCCTGCTATGTCGATTCGCATTCGTGCGTTTTTTCTCCTTTTTTTGCTTGTGAGTTGCTGTGCGGCGTTGAGCGCCCAGCGTTCAGCAAACGCGAACGCAATTTATCAGCAGTTGCGTGGTTTGATGCCAGGCAACGATGTGATCACGGTGAATAACCTGGAACTGAAGCGTGATGCGGCGACCTTCACGTTACGCAATGGCAACATTGCTTTCTTCCCCGAGGTAAACGGCAAGGTGACCGGCGCGGTTTTCAAGGGCGAAGGCCACATTCACATTACTCCTCCAACTGCCGAGGAACGTCACAATCTGAGCCTCTTTAATCACGCAGAGGAGTTTGACGAGGACTTCGATGAGGTGGTGCTGCGCTTTACCGACGCCACCGCTGAAGAGTTGCATAAAGGATCTGCAGGCAAAGGGGAGCAGGATGCTGCGTTCTCATCGGAGGCTCGCGAGTTGCACAATTTCCTGCGCACCAAGCTGAAAGATAATCTGGATCTGCGTTTGCTTGAGGACGTGCTTAGTCCTGCGCAGGGCGGGTACTTTCTCGCCGCCATCCACGGCAAACAACATTCTCACATGATCTTTACACTCGATCCGTATGGAGAAGGCGATGTGGCGCCCGAAGAAGTCTCGCTGATGAACTGGAACGATTGGGGCCCGTCTTATCCAACGGCCTTTCGCAGAGCTTCAGGCGTTGCCCTCGTCAGCAGCGACAGAAATCATCGCATTACGCCCTATCACTCCGACCACGAGGATCTGGATGTTTCCATTGAAGGGAACGGATTTCTCACTGGTCTCGCGACGGTCCACATCATGGCCGACCAGGACGGCGTAGCAGTTGTACCGCTTAATCTCTACCACACTCTCCGGGTGAGCCGCGTGGAAACGGAAAAGGGCGATGCGCTGGATTTTGTGCAGGAGAAGAAGGACGAAGACTCTGAATTTGGAGTGGTGCTTGCACAGCCGCTCAAGAAGGGTGAGTCTGCTACTGTACGCATTGCATACGCCGGCAAGGACGTGGTGAAGAATGAGGGCAACGCGAACTACTACCCCGTAGCGCGCGAAAGCTGGTACCCCAATGCGTCCGTTGAATTAGGCGACTATGCCATGTATCAGATGCAGTTTCATGTGCCCAAAGGTCTGCAACTGATCGCCACAGGAACCAAGGAAAGCGATAACACAGAAGGCAAGATCACTACCACCAAATGGAAGACGGATGTTCCGTTGCCGGTGGTAGGTTTCAATCTTGGCGATTTTAAAATGAAGGAAGCTAAGGTGCCGGACAAGTCAGGCGGAGATTTGACGATTGACGCTTACGCCAACTCTCAAGCGCCCGAAGGCGTTAATGAAGGGGGTGATTTGCCGATTGCCATGACACAGCTCCCTCAGCAGGATTCCGCCATCGGCGCCATCAGCCCTGCTTCACTGTTGCCCATGCAGCTAAATCAGGCGCAGGTTGCCGCGCAGATCTATACCAGTTACTTCGGTTCGTTGCCATTTACCAAGATAGCTGTGACACAGCAGTTCGCCTGTGACTATGGACAGACCTGGCCCATGCTTGTTTATCTACCCATCTGCGGCTTCCTGGATACGACTCAACAGCACTTTTTGAATCTGCATCCGGAGGATATGTACTGGAAGGTTGTAACCCCGCATGAGGTATCTCACCAGTGGTGGGGACAAACGGTCGGGTTCCGTAGTTATCGCGATCAATGGATGAGCGAAGGGTTTGCAGACGCCTCCGCTTCGATTTTTCTTCAACTTACGCGTCCCAAGCCGAACGACTTTCTTGAGTTCTGGAAGGAGCAGCGAAAGCTGATTACCGAGAAGAACGCTTTTGGCTTCCGCCCCATCGATGTGGGCCCGGTGACGATGGGCGTCCGGCTCAGCACGCAAAAGACCGGATTCGATATTTATCAAAATCTCGTCTATCCCAAGGGCGCCTACATTTTGCACATGATCCGGATGATGATGTGGACGCCCAAAGAGGGAGACGAACGCTTCAAGGCCACCATGCACGATTTTGTTAGTACTTATCGTCTGAAGGCTGCCACCACGGAAGACTTCAAGGCTATTGTGGAAAAACACATGAGTCCTCAGATGGACCTCGACGGCAATGGAAGGATGGACTGGTTTTTCAATCAGTACGTTTACGGTACAGACTTGCCGGCGTATCACTTCGACGGCCAAGCCACAGAGACGGACACAGGAACAAGCCTGCATTACAAGCTGACTCAATCAGGGGTCTCGCCGAACTTCAAAATGCTGGTACCGATTTATCTGGAGTTCACCGACGGCAAAACTCTCCGCATTGGGTCCGTCCGCATAACCGGATCGAGTACCAAAGAGCAGACTGCGAACTTGCCCAAGCTGCCCGGTAAGGTGAAGCGGGTATTGATCGACTACAACTACGACGTTTTGTCGACGGAGAACTAAGTCCGACCGGCGTTGCGAGTTACAATTCGTCAGTGTGCAACACAAACGAAATGAGGCTTCGAAGAGCAACTTCGAAGCTTCATCCGTCTTAGGGTAGTCTGCTGACTTGCTGCCTCGCTTCTTACGCCATGGCTTCTCTCCGCATCGGCTCGAAGTGTCAACTGATTCGATTTGCGGTCCACGTCGATGCGGACGTGCTCGCCGTGCAGAACTTCGCCGTTGAGAATTTTGATGGCCAGCGGGTCCTGCACCATGCGCTGCAAGGCTCTCTTCAACGGACGCGCGCCGTAGGCCGCGTCAGAGCCGGATGCCAGAATCAGCTGCCGCGCGGGCTCCGTCAGCTCCAGCGAAATCTGCGCGGTCTTCAAGCAGCTTGCGCACTTCGTTCAAACGCAGTTCCAGGATCTGGCCCAACTGCGCGGCCGCGAGCGGACGGAAGATCACAATATCGTCCACGCGATTCAAAAACTCCGGACGGAAGTGCTCGCGCAGCACGCGCATTACCGTCTCGCGCGCCTGTCGAAGTCATTCTCCGTCTTGAGCGTGTCGCCGACGAGCAGACTCGCGCCCAGGTTCGAGGTCATGATGAGCACCGTGTTCTTGAAGTCCACCGTGCGGCCCTTGGCGTCGGTCAGCCGGCCGTCGTCCATCACCTGCAGCAGAATGTTGAAGACATCGGGGTGCGCCTTCTCGATCTCGTCGAAGAGAATCACCGAGTAGGGCCGGCGATGCACGGCCTCGGTCAACTGGCCGCCCTCGTCGTATCCAACGTAGCCGGGCGGCGCGCCGATCAGCCGCGCCACGGCGTGCTTCTCCATGTACTCGCTCATATCGATGCGAATCATGGCCTGCTCATCGTCGAAGAGAAACTCGGCCAGCGCGCGCGCGGTTTCCGTCTTGCCCACGCCGGTCGGGCCCAGAAAAATGAACGAGCCGATGGGCTGCCTGGGATCGCTCAAGCCCGCGCGCGAACGGCGAATCGCATTGGCCACCACGGTCAGCGCCGCATCCTGGCCAATGACCCGCTCGCGGAGGCGCGACTCCATCTCCACCAGCTTCTTCACTTCGCCTTCGAGCATGCGCGAGACGGGAATCCCCGTCCACTTGCTCACGATTTTGGCGATGTCTTCTTCGTCCACTTCTTCCTTCAACATTCGCGCTGCGCCGGCGTTGCCACTCCTGGGCGGCATCCAACTTCTTCAGTTCCGCTTCAAGTTTCGGGCAGCTCGCCATACTGGATTTGCGCGGCGCGGTCGAGCTGGCCCTTGCGCGTCTGTTCTTCGGCTTCAAAGCGCAGCGCCTCGATCTTCTTTTTCAGTTCGCTCACGTGGCTGATGGCTTCGCGCTCTTTGGTCCATCGCGCGCGCAGGGCGGTGATCTGCTCCTTGAGCCGGGCCAGCTCGCGCTCGACCTCTTCGCGCCGCTCGACGGCTGTTGGCGTCGGTTTCGCGCTTCAGCGCTGCGCGCTCGATTTCAAGCGAAGTCGCCTCGCGCTCCAGTTGGTCGATCTCCGTGGGCACCGAACCGATCTGAATGGCCAGCGAGGCCGCGGCCTCATCCACCAGGTCGATGGCCTTGTCGGGCAGGAATCGGTCGCTGATGTAGCGATGCGAGAGCGTGGCCGCGGCAACGATGGCCGCGTCCTTGATGCGCACGTTGTGGTGCGCCTCGTAGCGATCTTTCAGGCCGCGCAGAATGGCGATCGTGTCCTCCACGTTGGGCTCGCCCACGTAGACGATCTGGAATCGCCGTTCCAGCGCCGCGTCCTTCTCAATGTATTTGCGGTACTCATTCAGCGTGGTTGCGCCGATGGCCCGCAATTCGCCGCGGGCGAGCGCCGGCTTGAGCATGTTGCTGGCGTCGATGGCGCCCTCAGCCGCGCCGGCGCCCACCAGTGTGTGCAGTTCGTCAATGAAGAGCACAATTTGCGCCGTTCGACTCTTCGATCTCCTTGAGCACTGCCTTGAGCCGGTCTTCGAACTCGCCGCGATATTTTGCGCCGGCCAGCATCGAGCCCAGGTCCAGCGAGATCACACGCTTGTCGCGCAAGCTCTCCGGGCACGTCGCCGGAGACGATGCGGCGCGCGAGGCCCTCGACGATCGC
Organism: uncultured Acidobacteriaceae bacterium; assembly: GCA_963839225.1. Taxonomy (GTDB): domain Bacteria; phylum Acidobacteriota; class Terriglobia; order Terriglobales; family Acidobacteriaceae; genus Telmatobacter. The sequence goes on along the minus strand of CAWIVA010000058.1, from coordinate 3,673 downwards.
CGTCTTGCCCACGCCCGGCTCGCCGATCAGGACGGGATTGTTTTTGGTGCGGCGGCTCAGCACCTGGATCACGCGGCGAATCTCCTCGTCGCGGCCGATCACGGGGTCGAGCTTGCCGCGGCGGGCCAGTTCGGTGAGGTCCTTGGCGTATTTTTCCAGCGCCTGAAATTTGCCTTCGGGATTCTGGTCGGTCACGCGCTGCGAACCGCGCACCGCGGTGAGCGCCTTCAGAATCGCATCGTGCGTGGCGCCCACGGCGGACAAGCGCCTCGCGCGCCGGCATCGCCTTTTAAATGCGCCGCGCCCAGCAGCAGATGTTCCGTGGAAACGTACTCGTCCTTGAAGTTCGCGGCCTCGCGAAAGGCCTGCTCCAGCACCTTGTTCAGCGCCTGGCTCAGACCCGGCTGCGTGGCCGCGCCCGCCACGCGAGGCAGTTTCTCCTCGATCTGGTGCAGATCGCTCTCCAGCCGCTCGGTGGGAACGCCGATCTTTTCGAGCACCGCGGGGATCACGCCCTCGCGGTCCTCCACCAGCGCCAGCAACAGGTGCACCGGCTGCACCTCGGGGTTGCCGAGTTCCGCGGCCCGCGCCTGCGCCTGCTGCATCGCCTGCTGCGACTTGACTGTAAGTTTTTCCCAACGAATCGCCATGAATTCAGCTCCTAGCTATCAGTCTTCTAGCTGCTAGCTTGTGCGTCCTCGGAGCTAAATGTCCAGTCGCTTCCAACATTGATTCTGCAGTTCTCAAGATGTTGCAAAAAAACTGAGCGCCGGGCAGGCAGATTCTTACTCGCCTTCCGGCGCATTCAATTCCGAGCACGCTCAGATCTGGCGGCCCAAGAGCTGAAACGGCTGAAGCTATACGGCTGAAGCTAGGCTGCTGGCTGCTTCTTTACGCCGCCACGTTGATCTTGATCTGCTTGGGCTGGGCTTCCGGCTTCTTGGCGAGCTCCAGCTTGAGCACGCCGGCATTGTAGCTCGGCCTTGACGTTCTCGGTATCGACGGTAGAGGGCAGAGTGAAGGCGCGGAAGAAGCTGCCGTAGCGCCGCTCGATGCGATGGAAGTTCTCTTCCTTCTCCTCGGATTCGAACTTGCGCTCGCCCTTGACGGTGAGCGTGTTGTTTTCCACGCTCACGTCCAGATCCTTCTCTTCGATGCCCGGAACTTCGAGCTTGAGCATGACCTTCTTGTCGTCCTCATAGATGTCGACGGCGGGCACAAAGCTGGCAGTGGTCAGCGGGCTCTCCGCGTCGTTCATATCGCGGAAGAGCGAGTTCATGCGGTTCTGCAACGAAACGACTTCACGAAACGGGTCCCAACGAGTGATTGCCATAAATGTTTCCTCCAGATGGATGTTTTGATGATGGGGCCGGGAGCCCAATCCCAGCCACACAATCAATCTGATGACACTATAGCACAAATGATTCATAAAATATGAGCGAAACACGCTCATATTTTGTGAGATATTTAAAATCAATTATATCAATGAGATGCAAGGATTTCCTCTGAAGAGTCGACCCTCAAAGCACTTCAGGCTGGCAATTTACGCCTGGCCGACGGAATACAGCCGAAAGAAGCAACATGGCAGATGCCTGCGCCGCCGGTAGTCCCTGCCTGCCACGTTCCGATCAAAGCGCGAAGCCTCATCCAAGACGCAGGCTCGACTTTCACCGGCGCATGAATGCGGTTTTCGCCTGGAACCTGGATTCCCGTTTCGACAGAGCTAATTCCTCGCGGTTGCCGGGCTCCCGGCAAACCGCTTCGGAGTTTGATCTGGAAAGCATTTTTGATCTTCTTCAATAAACTGCGACGCCGTGAATTGGAGCGGTTAATCCGGTGCTTGAGCCGCTGATGGTAACGGCGGGAGCTACGTTCTGGGCGCCGGCAGGAATGGCGGCAAAAATGGCAATCGCAGATCCGTTGCCGACGTAGATGTTCCCGGCGTTGTCAACAGCGATTCCGTTCGGGTTGCTGAGCCCGGTGTTCGCTCCGCTGATGCTGGCGACGGGTGCGACATTGCCCGTTGAATTGGGAGAGTAAATGGTTATGCTGTTGCCGGCGCCGTTGACGACGAAGATGTTGCCGAAGTTGTCCACGGTCAGATCGTGGGGGCCGTCGAGCATGGTATTTGAGCCGCTGATCGTGGTAGTGGGTGCGACATTTCCGGTTGCACTCTCTGGGAAAATTTCAATGCTATTGCCATCTTCATTCGCGACGTAAATGGTTCTGCCGGGGCCGATGGCGAGGCCGTTGGGAAAATCGAGCCCGGTGTTTGAGCCGCTGATAGTTGCGGTAGGCGTTGCGTTTCCTGAGGCTCCAGCCGCGTAGATGGTAATGGAATTGCCTTCGGAGTTGGCGACATAGATGTTGTTGTGGTAATCAAGCCCGATACCGCTGGGCCCGGCAAGTCCAGTGTTTGTGCCGCTGATGGTGGCGACAGGTGCAACATTGCCAGTGGATTCCGGGAGAAAAGATCGTCACGCTGTCGCCAGCCGCGTTGGTGATGTAGGTGTTGTTGTTCGAGTCAAACGTCAGGCGATGGGGATCATCAAGGCCGGTGTTTGAACCGGTTAGGGTTGCGCCGGGCGCGACATTGATATTGGTATTGCTGCCGGCAGGAACGGCGAAGACGCTGAGGGCGTTGCCATTGGCGGCGTAAACCTGCAGGTAGGGGTTGTACCTATAGAACCTATTTGAATTGTCGCAGCCGGTCACGAAAACCAGGAGCAAAAGACCAAGCCAGAGCCCAAGGTAGAGAGAACTACGCGATTTCATGTTCATCGGGATCGTACCTCCATGCGGAATGATTCTTTCTGGAAGCGGAGTCAGGTTTTGGTACGGGCAGAAATCGTACGCAATCGGAACCCGACTAATGCGCAATGAGACACGGGATCGGCGAGAAAGTTTCGGTAATTCTCCGATTTATTCGCTTGGCCGACCAGCCCCAAACTCAGATCATGTATCAATCCACCGTATCGGCCCATGAATTACCGGCTGTCCCGCCTATCAACGGGTCCTATCAAAATCTGCGTCTCAAATTCCGAATCTCTGTTTCGCCTTTTACAATCAAAGCAAGATGGAGCAGATCTTCAGTCTTTCCCTCGTACATGGATTGGCACTGGCTCTGGCTGACCGTGGCGGCATTTTTAGCCGGGGTGCTCAACGCCGTGGCCGGAGGCGGTTCTTTCCTTCTTTTTCCCGCCATGTTAAGCATGAAGATTCTTCCTGTTCAGGCCAATGCCACTAACGCGGTAGCCCTTTGGCCCGGCCAACTCACCTCGGTCGCCGCCTATCGCGACGATATTCGGAAGAACTTGCGTCTCGCCCTGCCAATGGGCGCGGCGGGCCTCATTGGCGGCACGGCCGGCGCCATTGTCCTGCTCAGCACGCCCCAATGACTTTTCTGCACCTGGTTCCCTGGCTGCTGCTGGCCGCAGCCTCCATCTTTGCCCTTAGCGGCCCGGTCTCCCGCTGGCTGGCCAGGCGCCGGGGTTCGATTGTCGGCGCAACCCATTCTCCGCGCCGCATGGTAATCTTTTTCGCAACGATTTTCGTCTGTTTCTATATCGGCTATTTTGGCGCCGGAGCCGGCTTTCTGCTTATTACCTTACTTTCAGTCTTCGGCTATCAGGATCTGCATGAGATTAACGCCCTCAAAGTAGTCTCCACTACT
>CAWIVA010000057.1:0-60698 GCA_963839225.1 uncultured Acidobacteriaceae bacterium | reverse complement strand
GTGACTGCTGGAGCCGATTTACGTATTGCTGTTGGTGAGTCCGCTATCGCTCACATCAAAGACTGTTACATCGTCGATCGCCCCGCGCAGCCGGTTTATTCTCCTGCAAAAAGGTTACCCGATACCAGCGGTCCAGTTCCCAGCGCCGATTCTCGACCTGAAAGGCAACCGGGCAGAACCACGGATTCTTGATTACTGCATGGGAAACCACATCGTTACGTGTGTCAAGCATCTCCCTGTAGAATTCCCAGTGGTAGTTTCGGATGTCCTCCCAACAAACCGTCTGCATGAAGCCGTCTGAGCGCAAGGAATAGTCGTTCAGGAAATCTTCGCCCTGCATCCCGGCCGCCTGCAGCATCCAGAGTGCCAGTCCTCCATGTTGGTGGATTTTGAATTCGGCAGTCACATAAAGGTCACCCGCGAATGTGTCCCGCGTCCCGAGGTACATCCGGGTCCTCTCGTATTTGGAGCGGCCATTATCGCGCACGAATTCCTCCATAGTAGGGGTCGTGATTCTGAGCCCCTCTGGCGTATAACGCAGGCATGAGCCGCATCCCTGAAGGAAGAATTCGGCATTCTGGTCTGAGTGATTTAGCGGAACCCTCTTGCGCTGCACCCACCCGTCCCCTTGTATCGAGGGGGCGGGAAAAAGTGGCCAGATGATTCCCTGTGTAGCGCATCTCCAACGTCCGCTGAAGCTCTGTATCCGTTCGCCCCCCGCTCTTAACGAAGAAACTTCCAACTTCGGAAGGTGAAAGAATCCGATCGAAAAAATCGACCTGCCCCATCGCGTATCCAGGATTGCCAAAATAGATCGCTAACGCAGGCGCATCCTGGTTGGGAGGGCTTTTGGCGAAGACATCGGAGACTGCAACAAGGACACCATTGGCGTATATTCGATAGTCCCCTTTGTCCCGGTCCCAAGTCGACGTAATTTGATACCAATTATGTGGCAGGAACTCAAAGTAGTTCGATGTCGCCTGTGCAAGCGCATGACCATAATTAGAATCATCGCTAAGGCCACCCATGAATTTTGCGGTCAATCCCGGATAAAAGTCGGTGGTAAGAAACAGGGCGAAATTCGCCGCCAGAACATCTTCGACCGCTTCACGATCGGAAAGAAAAACGAAGAAATTGTAGAACGGATTCGATAGTGCGTGATTTGGATGATGGGCCTCAGGCGAGATTTCCTGAAGAGGCAGCACCCAGAAGGCGACGGATCCTTGCTTCGCAGCAACTGTGTGGCGGGGCAGGGCCGCCCGACCGCGGATACTGTTAAATGTGAGTCCGTTTCGGCCCTCGTACTGGATAAGACGGTCTGAAGGATGCAGAACCAGGATCGAAGACTCGCCTGCAGGATAGGAGAAAACTGGTTCTGGCGTTGACACAAGCTCGAACGAGCGTCCCACAGCTGTTTTCGAGACGCTTGTCGGAGATGTGGAGGCGCTTGCCGGGAAGCGTGATGCCGCCCAAGCTGCGAGCCCGCCGCCCAAGGTTGTCTGGAAAAAGCGGCGTCGATCAATCATAGATGAATTCCCGTCGGTCCAATATAAACTTCCACTTTGCTTTACAACTATAGCATTCTGTGAGCCGAAGTAATGTGGAGTTGGAGGGGCAAAACGACACAAGCAATAAGGGAAATGATCTCCATGTGACTAGGGCCCGAGGCCATGCACGGCATCGATCATGGCGACAATGTTCTTCAGCTCGCATTTACCTTTTCTCATAGTGCCTCTAAAGGGTTATGCCAAATAGGCCACAATATCCGCCTTGCCCGTGGCACCCTTCAGGATGATCGAATCTCCCTCAACGCCGGGATATGCTTGTCCATTGACCTGGACTCGCTCGATTCGCTTTCCGTCCGGCAGGCGCAGTCGGAGACGCACTGGCGTTGACCCAATCCTCTCCGGAAACCTGATTTGAGCCTTTATCAGACGCGCGTCAATATCGGACCTGACCTCCAAAGAGAGCGCCCCGTACCGGGTTGGGGCTTCGGTGATGGTTAACACCTTCCCTTGCTCCATCCAGCGCCGGGGAGTCCCTTGCAGCAGGTAGAGACAGCCGTCCCGCTCCTGGATCATCATCGTCCGGAACATACGGATGAGACTCGCGATCGAATTTACGTGGGGCTGTGTGTTGCTCCGCCACTCGCACGTGGTGTAGGTTTCATGCGAAATGTTTGCGGCCAGCAAGGTGTAAAAAATCCGCAGGAAGTCTTCAACGCGTCCCAATTCCAGAAGGGCAATTGCCAGATCCTGGCTGTAGAACATGGCACCCTCTGTGGCTTCCTTGGTGCCGGCGACCGCCTCTTCCAGGCTCCCATGGTGAGTGCGGTCAATGATCCACCGGATGACGTGCTGAATGCGCTCATCCTTGCTCGGAAGTACACCCGCACTGGCGAGATAGATAGGCCCGCAGGAATCGTAAAAGTACCGATCGACATACTTGGGAGCGCTGAGCATCCACGGGACATACCAAAGGTCCTGGGATTTATCCGTCAAGCGGTCAACAGCCGAGATGATATCCTGCCGATAGAGTTCAGCCTCCTGCAACACAGACTCGCCTTCCGGATGACCCCAATCTGCCAACACTTGACCGATTTCGTGTAACCCCAAGTAGCTGATGGCGTCCGTGTAGGTGAAATAACCGATACCACTCACGCCGCTTTGGTCAGGCAAGTCACAGACGAATTTGCCGTAGAGCAGACCTGAACAAGGGTTGTCCGGCTGTTCTTTCGAGAACCGTCGCTCGCGGCGAATCCACTCGCATCCCTGCAAAATCTGCTGTTTGTGCTTTTCGAGCCAACCGAAGTCGTGGGTAAGCCGGGCATGTTCGGCCATGGCCCACAATGCCCACCCATTGCAAGAGGCCCAGGAGGCGCTGCTACCGTCTCGCTCAATGTTCGACACGCCGGCGAAGCACCCTCCGCTCGTAAGTGCGTGCTTGGTATTTGTCACGTCGGAGAAACACCCTTTATGCGTACGCGTACCAGCAGGCTTGCGCTTTCCCTGCCGCGCAAAGACCGTATCCAAGGAGGCGTTCCGAGGTGGCGTGGTCGCCCATGAGGTCCAAGGCGTAAAACCACTTAGTACTCGAGTCATCCCACTGGCACCGGTAATGAATGGAATCAAACACAATGTACTTCCCGTTCCAGCGCTTGGTGAGTAAGTAGCCGTCGAGCATCGCTTTGCCCACAATGGTGTTTAAAACTTGGTCGGGCGTCACGAAATGCTGCACTTGGCCACTGAGCGAACTCCAGGTGGCCCTCGCCGCTTGCAGGGCTTTGTCGGCGGACCGCTCGGACAGTTCGTCGGCTGCCACGGGGGCTTGTGGGCTGGGTCCCCAGTGAAAGGCGCCAGGGAAGTCAAACCGCCGGTTAAAAACGATTCGCACCGTCTTGCCGGCCCCGATCCTGCCGAGCACGGCGAGCACGTTGAACATGCCGGCACAACTCCCCAGAATCCAAGTGGATCTGCTTCTGCCCTAGCTTGTGCGCCGGCCGGGAAGACGGGATGAAACTCTGGCGTGAAGCCGGCTGCAGCCTGTACCGAGAAAAGAGCGCTGCCTTCCTCCAATACGACACCGCGGCTGTAAGTCACTTCGCGTTTCGGATGCTTCTCATTTCCCATCAGCGCAGCGAGCAAATTCAGTGGGCTTGTCACTTGGCTCTGGTTCGTAATTTCAAACACGGCCCAGGCCAGCGTGCTTTCCAGACCGGATTGGTAGTCCGTCCCTTTCAAGGGCTCAGAGAACGCCGTCTGGTGGATTTCAAGGTGGCCGTACTTCCAATGGGTGACAACAATGGGGTAACAACCATGTTCCAATGATTGCCGCGCAGGCTCCCCTGTGCCGAGAGGTACAATCTTGCCATCCACAAACAGTGCGAACGCCAGCGAGTTCCGCGCATAATGCGTTCCTGGAATGTGGCGATCCTTGTAGCCGCTGCACTGGATCACGAGGTCGTTCGCGTACAACAACTCGCCATTGGGTGACACGGCAGTCTCTGCTGGGTCTGCTGGCAACCCGATCGGAGTAAAAATCGTCGGGTCAGTGTACTGCGGCAGATACCATTGGTAACTTGCCTCCTGGCCCGCCGGAGGCGGGAGCGCCGCACGTGCCGGCGGCGGAGCTGCGTTCTCCTGCGCCAAACCCGCACTTCCCTGGCGGCTCCCCGGCCACATTGCAGTGACGCCAGTCGCCGCTATCGATGAAAGAAAAACCCGGCGACTAAGAAACGTCACGGCTGTGCGTCTGCGTTCTCCTCGTTTCCCTTTCCCCACCTCTCGATTCATGCTTAGTCTTCTCTCTGCATTATGTTGTCCTTTACCGGTTAATGGTGCTTCACACTCGGTCGCAGTAATTGCGCGCGACACAATTGTACTGGACTGCACCCCCAAAGTCAGACAGGGTGTATTTTGAGAGTTTGCGGGGAATGGGGAACTGCAAATGAGTCATGAGCGGAAGCATCGGAAGTACAGCAAGGAATTCCAGGAGTCGGCGCTTCGTCGATGGGAAGTGGCGGCGAACGTGTCGGAGCTTCGCCAGGAATTGAGCATTTCGCGGACGCTTTTGTACTGGTGGCGGGAGTGCGAGCAGCATAATCGCAGGCGGCCGAGCAGCGCCTGGGCTGGGAGAACACGCACCTGAAGAAACCGCTGGCTAAGAAGACTCTGGAAGAGGATTTTTTGAAGGCTGCCTGCGGAAAGGTCGAGGCTCTGCGCCAGGCCAGGGCCAGTTCTGGCCTCTCCAACATTACTCCCGGAAAGTCGGCTTGTGTTCAGCTGTCCGAGCCTATCCCAGTAGGGAATCGACAAACTCAGCAGGCGAAAACTCCAGCAGATCGGTCATTTGTTCGCCGACGCCGACGAAGCGGACAGGGAGGGAGAGTTCGCGGGCGATGGCTACGGCGATGCCGCCCTTGGCGGTGCCGTCGAGCTTGGTGAGGACTATGCCGGTGACTCCGGCGGACTGAGTGAATTGGCGGGCTTGCTGGAGGCCGTTCTGGCCGGTGGTGGCATCCATGACCAGCAGGACCTGATGGGGCGCGCCGGGAATGAGACGGGCGGCTGTGCGGCGCATCTTGTCGAGTTCGTCCATGAGGCCGGATTTGGTGTGGAGGCGGCCGGCGGTATCAACGTATAGATCTTTGATACGGCGGGCTTTGGCGGCGGAAATCGCGTCGTAAAGGACGGCCGAAGGGTCACCGCCGGGACGGGTTTTGATCATCTCCACGCCGGAGCGGCTGGCCCAGATTTCAAGCTGCTCGATGGCGGCGGCACGGTAGGTATCGGCGGCACAGAGCAGGACGGTGCGGTCTTGGGCGCGGGACCAAGCGGCGAGCTTGCCGCTGGTGGTCGTTTTGCCGGTGCCGTTGACGCCGACGAGGAAGATGACGGCGGGGTCGCCTGGAGACGGCAAAGGGTTGGAATTGCCGGAGAGGGGAGCTTCGAGGATGAAGCGTAGCTGCTGCTTGAGGAGGGTGCGGAGTTCTTCGCCGCCTTCGATGGCCTGGTGGCGAGCCCGGTCGCGGAGGGCAGAAAGGATTTCGGTAGTGGTCCGGACGCCCAGGTCGCTCGAAAGCAAAGCAGCTTCAAGGGCTTCCAGGGTGGATTCGTCGACGGTGCGGGTGAGGGCTACTACGTCTTCGATTTTGGCCGAGAGGGACTCGCGGGTGCGCGAGACGGCCTGCTTCATGCGTATGAAAAAGCTGGGTTTAGAGGATTCGGGTGGGGTGGTTTCTTCTGTGCCGGATTTGCCGCCGAAGAGTTTCATTGTCTGATTTGAGTTTAGTACAGGCCTCGCAGCCAGTGGGGAGATCGCATTCCGATGGGACGTGATGTGGATCACAGATTGCGGCCATTGCCGGCTCGATACTTGATTACCGTACTCAGGAGGTCTGTCCTTGAATAGTTTCTGTGCGCGCATGTTCGGTCTTACCCTGTCTGTTTTTCTCGTTTTGGCTATTGCCGTTCAACCTGCCATTGCTCAGTTGGATCAAGCCAAGCATATTTACCATCGGCTGATTCCAGCCGGGGATACCTGTGCCACCTGCCACAAGGTGATCTATGACCAATGGAAAGCCAGCCCGCATGACGCCAACGGTGTCGAATGCACTGTGTGCCATGGCGAGACAACATCAAAGGACTTCGCGGGCACGCCGGCGTTAGGCACATGCGACGGCTGTCACGCCGATCAGGTGGCACAACTGAAGTCTGATCCATTCATGAAAGGCAGGACGTGTGTGAGCTGTCATCAAGCACACATCTTCGTGGAGCACAAGAAGGCGGCCCCAGCAGCCAAATGATAACAATTTCCAGGCGTGGCATTCTCGCGCCTGCCGGCTGGTGCATCCGCGCGCACTGCCCTGGAACCGTGCGGTTGCCTGCCAAGGGAATGCGACCGGTTGCCCTGAAAACCAGCAGGGTGTGCGCCCGGAGAATTCCGCGAAACGCGGGATACCCCGCAAAGCTCGTTTGCAGCCACTGCGAATCGGGCGCTGCCGGTGCCCTCCTCAATTTGTCTGTTCTCCTTGAGGAAACTCCGAACCAAGAAGTCGCGCATTTCACTCACTGGTGTGAATGTCACCAGTATTCCCGATTTGCGCGATAGCTGTTGGATCGACAATTGTGCGGGCTTGTCAGGGTTGAACCCCCCACGGACTAAGCGCTGTCCGCGGTAAGTCGCAAGGCTGGGGCACGGATCGTTTTTACGCAGGGAAGAATTGAAAGGCAACGGCGCTTCTTCAATCTATGCACCCATGGTATCCTGCGAAATCCCAAAGTGTGCAAAACTGAACGGACAACTCCCTCAAGCGAAGTCGAAACTAACCTCCCAGGCACTTTTCCTCGACCTTTGATCCCCCTATTGGGGTCTGCAAAGTTTATGGGCCACCGAAGGAGGTTCCACGATGATGAAGTGTCCAGTTTCTGAAGTGACTCGGGGGGTCTGCTCCTGATGAACTGTCCTCTTTGCGGTAGTTCGTGCATGAAGCGTTCGCGGCTTCGCTTGTCAGATTTCCCGGAGCTGCTCATCGGGCATTTGCCCGTGCGATGCAGGGATTGCGCACGCCGGTTCTTCGCCCCGCTGCCGCAGGTGCTTCTTTCCATATGGATTGAAGGATCAAAAAACCGAGTGAAAGCTGAACTGCAAAAAGCTCCGAAGGCTTAAAGATCCCTGATCCGGTTGGCCGGTGGCCGCGCAGAGCGGCGATGCCGGCGAGCGCGCAGCAGCGGGTGGTTAAGGGTATCCCAGTCTTTTGGCGAAAAGAAAGTTGCCGTGGAGAGTGGGAATCCGGCCGGGGTGGGAACGGTATCGCGATCTCAAAAGCGAGACCCGGGGCACCCATACTTTCAAATCTTACAAACCTCCGATCTTGAAAATGCGATGGAGACTGAACTGATTTTCTCTTTGTGGTTTTGTTCTGGTTATGCGGCGTTTTTTGCGACAGCTGCCTTTGGGGCTGGGCTAGCTCGTCGAAGATGGTATCGATGGAGTGGGCGGCGCGGTAGTTTCGTACTCGGTTCCAAAACGGTTGCGGAGGGACCGGGTGCGGGTGCGGCGGTATTGAATGTATCCGGCCAGGGCTACGACGATGAGGAGAACCAGGACCCTGCGGCGACGAGAAGTTGAGTGGTGGTGAGTTGAGCGTGAACGCTGCTGAAATAACCTTGCATGACGATCTCTTGTGGGGTGAGATTATCTGCCGTTCCCGGAGCATTGGCTTGACTGTATGGAGTATGGAATGGAGAGCGGTGGACTGATGGCCTTTATTGCTCTATGCGAACAGGGGTGTTATCCGACGTTTGAGTGCCGCTTTGTGCGTATCCTGGGGTTTGATTGCGGGTTGAACCGGGGCTTGTGGCTGGTAGGCTAGATATGTCTATCCAACTCTTTTCGGTGGTGAATTGCCGCGCAGGGGTAGGGAAATTGATGCTGCTCGGAGGCCGGGAATGAGTTGGCGGCTATAGGGATGGAGGCTCGAACGCCTAGAAAGCCATTATGATTCGCGCGCTCGTCGATTTCGCACTGAAGAACCGGTGGCTGGTGCTGGGTACGGTGGCCGTGCTGACGGTGTGGGGGATCATCTCATTTCGCGCGCTGCCGGTGGAGGCTTATCCCGATGTGGCCAACAATTATGTGCAGATCATTACCCAGTGGCCGGGGCGAAGTGCGGAGGAGATCGAGCGACAGGTAACGGTTCCGGTGGAGATCCAGATGGCGGGGATTCCGCACCTGACGCATCTGCGATCGACGACGCTGGCGGGCTTGTCGAGTTTAATGCTGATCTTCGACGACGACTCCACTAGCGACCTGAACCGGGAGCACGTTCTGGAACGGTTGAGCATGGTGAGCCTGCCGGCCAATTTGGTGCCGCAGATGGGGTCGGACTGGAGCCCGGTGGGGCAGATCTACTGGTACACGGTGGAGAGCACCAATCCCGCATACGACGTGATGGAGAAGAAGTCGCTTGAGGACTGGTTTCTGGAGAAGTCGTTCAAGGGCGTGACGGGAGTGGTGGACGTTGCCAGCTTTGGCGGGCCGACGAAGGAATACCAGGTAAAGCTAGACCCAGATAAGCTGGTTTCGTATGGGTTGAGCATCGGCCAGGTGGAACAGCAGCTGGCGAGCAACAACACCAACGGCGGCGGAAGCTTTATCGAGCAAGGGTCGCAGCAAATCAATGTGCAGTCGCGGGGACTTTACAAGCGCGTGCAGGACATTGAGAAGGTAGTGGTGAAGGCGCAAAACGGCGCTTCGATCCGGATAAGGGATATTGCCACCGTCACGCAGGGACCGAAGACGCGGCTGGGGCAGATTGGGAGAGCGATTCACCGGGCGGACGGAAAGATTGTGGACAATCCCGATACGGTGGAGGGAATTGTTCTGCTGCAGAAGGGGACGGATTCGGATCCAGTGCTGGAGGGGATTCACCAGGAAGTGGACAAGCTGAATGGGGACAAGAATCACCCGGGATTTTGCCCAAGGGCGTGAAGATTGTGCCGTTTCTTGACCGCTCGCAACTGGTGAAGTTCACCGTGGACACGGTGGAGCGAAATCTGACCGCGGGGATGCTGCTGGTTTCAATCATTCTGTTTTTGTTTCTGGGCAATGTGCGCGGAGCGGTTGTGGTGGCGCTCACGATTCCGTTTGCGCTGATGTTTGCATCGATTTGCCTGGACCTGAGCCATATACCGGCCAACCTGCTTTCATTGGGGGCGCTCGACTTTGGCATGCTGGTGGACGGCTCTGTGGTGATGATCGAAAACATTGTGCGGCATCTCTCGCGCAAGGACACCACGCATAGCCCGGCGAGGATGATTCGTAATGCGGCGCACGAGGTGCAGCGGCCGGTGTTCTTTGCCCGCGGGATCATCATCACGGCTTATCTGCCGATTTTTACACTGCAGGCGGTGGAAGGGCGGCTGTTCAAGCCGATGGCTTGGACGGTCACATTTGCGCTGCTGGGGGCGCTGGGGTTTGCCATGTTTGTGGCGCCGGTGATGGCGAGTTTTCTGTTCAGCAAGGGAGCCAAGGAATGGCGCAACCCGATGATGGTGTGGCTGACTGGGCACTATCGAACAGCGGTGAGGGCGGCGATCTTGAATCGCGGAATTACGGTGGGAATCGCGGCGGTGCTGTTTGCGATTGCGATTTATTTGACGGTGGGCGGGCCGATCGGGTCGGAGTTCTTGCCGCATCTGGACGAGGGATCGATATGGGTGAGGGGAACGCTGCCGCCGAGCGAGGGTCCAACAGCGAGCATCGACTTCACGAATAAGGCACGGGTGGTGATGGCTTCGTTTCCCGAAGTGACGCAGGTGGTGAGCCAGACGGGACGGCCGGACGACGGAAACGACACGACGGGATTTTTCAATACCGAGTATTTTGTGGATTTGAAGAGGAAAGAGGATTGGCGGCCGGTCTTCCACCAGAACAAGGAAGAGCTGACGGCGGCGATCGATAAGCAACTGGAGAAGTTTCCCGGCGTGCTATGGAATTATTCGCAACCAATCTCAGACAACATGGAAGAGGCGGTCTCAGGGGTCAAGGGCGAGTTGGCGGTGAAGCTCTATGGGGACGATCTGCGCGAGTTGGAGAGAACGGCGGAGAAAATTCAGACGCAACTGGCATCGGTGAAGGGAGTTGGGGATCTGGGAATCTTTCGGATCGTGGGGCAGCCGAATCTGAACTACTCGGTGGACCTGGATGCGGCGGCGCGATGGGGAATCAACGTGGCCGACGTGCAGGATGCGGTGCAAACGGCGGTGGGTGCGAGTGCAGTGACGCAGTTGCAGCAGGGCGAGGCGCGGTATGACGTTTCGCTGCGCTATCTGCCTCAGTATCGCGATACTCGGGAGGCGATTGAGAACGTGAGACTGCTTGCGCCTTCGGGGGAGCGGGTATCGCTGGCGCAGCTGACCAAGATTTCCGCCGACGATGGGGCGGAGCAGATCAATCGCGAGGGCGGACAGCGTTATATCGCGATCAAGTACTCCGTGAAGGGGCGTGACCTGGGCTCGACGGTGGAAGAGGCAATCGGCAAGGTGGAGAGGAATGTAAAGCTGCCGCCGGGATATCACCTGGAGTGGGCGGGCGAGTACGAGAGCCAGAAGCGCGCCGACAAGCGGATGGCGCTGGTGATCCCGATGACGGTGCTGGCGATTTTTCTGATTCTTTACACCATGTTCCGATCAGCGAAGTGGGCGCTGGTGATCCTGGTGAGCGTGGCGATGGCCTCGATTGGCGGGCCGCTGGCGCTGTTTATTACGCATACCAATTTTTCGGTTTCTTCAGCGGTGGGATTTCTGGCGCTGTTTGGGGTATCAGTGCAGACGGGCGTGATCATGATTGAGTTCATCAACCAATTGCGGGCTCGGCGGAAAGGGCTGGAGGAGCCTACGCGGGAACACATTGTGGAGGCGGCGGTGGAGGGGGCGGTGCTGCGGTTGCGGCCGATCATGATGACGATGCTGGTGGCCACGCTGGGACTGCTGCCGGCGGCGCTTTCGCACGCGATCGGGTCGGACTCGCAGCGGCCGTTTGCGATTGTGATTGTAGGCGGGCTGCTGGCAAACCTGGTGATTGGAGTGTTTCTGCTGCCTACTCTTTATGTGTGGGTGGCGGGGGAGAATGATATATTGCCGGCGGTGGAATCGGATGAGGAGTTTTAAAGCAAGGGGCTACGGAATAGGGACTAGGGACTAGGGAATAGGGAATAGGAAGACGGTGGGTTAACGGGATGAGTGTATCCCAGGTCTGGGGATTCTACCCCTCCATAGCACGGAAAGTAAACGCGGATTCTTCGACTCCGCTACGCTTCGCTCAGGATGACAAATCTAAAAGAAGTTTGCTAGTTCTGATGCTCGTGTTTGCCGGGGCGGAGCATGAGTTCGCTCAGGGCTTTGCGGGGGTCTTTTCCTTCGTTGAGGATTAGTTCCATTTGCTCGGTGATGGGCATTTCTATGTTGTGGCGGCGGGCGAGGCCGAGGGCGGCGCGGGTGGTTTGGACGCCTTCCGCTACTTTGCCGCCGAGGCTGGCGAGGACTTCAGGGAGTTTGCGGCCCTGGCCTAGGGCTTCGCCTACGGTGCGGTTGCGGGAGAGCGAGCCGGTGCAGGTGAGGACGAGGTCGCCGATGCCGGAGAGACCGGCCAGGGTTTCGCGGCGAGCGCCGCAAGCTACGGCCAGACGGGTGATCTCCGCGATGCCGCGGGTGATGAGGGCGGCGGTGGTGTTGTGGCCCAGGCCGGCACCTGCGGCTACTCCAGAGGCTATGGCGATTACGTTTTTTAGCGCGCCGCCAAGCTCTACGCCGGTGAGGTCGGTGCTGGTGTAGAGGCGGAGGGTTTCGGAAGAGAATTCGTGCTGGATTCGGGCGGCTTGGCTCGGGTCAGCGAAGGCTACGGTGAGGGCGGTGGGCTGGCCTTGGGCGACTTCATAGGCGAAGCTGGGGCCGCTGAGCGCGCCGATGGGGATGCTTTCCTCAGGGGCTAAAGCCCCCTCTTTTTCTTGCAAATTTATGTACGGGCTAAAGCCCGTACCCTTCACTTGAAAATGCTCCTCTGTTGTTTCATGGGCTGATTCCGCGAGCGTGGAGGCTATGACTTCTGTCATGCGGAAGAAAGTACGGTCCTCAACTCCTTTGGTGGCGCTCAGGATGATTTGGCCGGGATGAAGGTTTGGGCGGATGCGGGAGAGCGTTAGACGGAGGAATTCAGAGGGGACTACGCAGACTACGATTTCGGCATCGGAGACGGCGGCGCAGTCGCCGGTGATGGTGATGGCTTCAGGGATGGGAAAGCCGGGAAGGAAGGGCATGTTTTCGCGGGCGGTCTGAATCTCCTGTGCGAATTCAGGGCTATGAGCCCAGAGTGTGAGCTGGTGGCCGCCGCGGCGGTGAAGCGAGAGCGCGATGGCTGTTCCCCATGCGCCGGAACCGAGGATGAAGATGCGGCTCATGAGGTCTTCTTTTGCTCCGATGCGGTCTTCCGTGCCGTCGATCAGGCGGCGGATGTTCTGGTGGTGCTTGGCGATGATGAGCAGAGCGACGGCGAATTGGACGGCGATGAAGAACGGGGTCTTTGGGTCGTGGACCAGGAACAATGCGAAGAGGGGAAAGCTGAATGCACCGACGATGGAGGAAAGCGAAACGTAGCGGGTGAAGAGTAAGACCAGGGCGAAGACCGCGATGGCGGCGAGTGCGGCGCAGGGGGCGGCGACGAGAAAGACTCCGAAGCCTGTGGCTACGCCTTTGCCGCCGCGGAAACGGAGCCAGACGGGGAAGATGTGGCCCAGGACGGCGAAGAGGGCGGCCAGGGCCTGGGCGTCACGGTATGGGAATGCGGGGAAGAGATGGGCGGCGATGATGGCGCCTAGCCAGACGGAACCGGAGCCTTTGAGAACGTCGAGGAGGAAGGTAATGGCGCCGAGAGATTTGCCGCCGTAGCGGAGGACGTTGGTGGCGCCAATGTTGCCGCTGCCTACCGAACGGATGTCCTGGCGGCGGAAGACACGGACTAGCAGGTAACCGATAGGGATGGAGCCTAGCAGGTAAGAGACGGCCGCGATGAGGAGGATGGTTAGGAGCATGACGAGAAAGAGTTTAGCAGGTTGGTGGGGCAGCGGGTCAGCAAGTCAGCGGGTCAGCAAGTCAGCGAGTGGCTGCGGGGTTTTGTGATTTCCCACCCATGCGCCAGGAAAAAGGCGCATGGAGGGGGCACGGAGCGTATTGATGGATTGGCTGTGCGTCAATGGGTTCCAGTTATGGTCTTGTTGAATTTGGATAGCGCCGAAAACTGCAATGATTACACATATTGCTATTAATGCCGAGCGCTTCAAAAGCGTCATGGGGACCTCTTTCTTACGGTCCTCCTCGGTGCCAAGGAATTCATAGTTACTCCAAGAAAAATTCTTGGCAAGAGAAACGGACACGATACCGATAATTCCACCAATGAAGTACACCCATCCAGATGATTTTGACGAACCAATCATTTTTATTCCCCTAGTCTCAGTATCAATAGAAATGCCCTAGTCCGAGACCATGAGTTCGCCTGGGAGGATGGGGCGGGTGCGGTAAAGCTTGCCCCGCGCTGCGAGGAGGCCCATGTTGATTAGCGTGGCGACATAGACGCCCAGCTCGATGAGGTCGGCGTTGTGGGTGCGGGGGAGGGTCTTCCAGAGGATGAGGAGGAGAGTTTGCGCGGCGGTTACGGCCCAGACCGAGCCGTAAAAGTAGCGGCGCTCCATGCCCTCGGTTTTTGTCGATGGACCTACGCGGGGGAGCTTGCCGAGCATGCCGAGGAGAAGAATGAATGCGCAGAGAGGCGCGTAAGCATAGGTGTAAATCTGCTTCATGTACCAGACGCCGGTGAAGACGGCGATGAGGAGGCCGGCGAGGTTTAGCAGGGCGAAGTTGAGGACGGCGTTCCAGGCGAAGGTGTAGCAGACGCGGCGATAGAGGGGATTGGGCTTGTCTTCGTCGAAACGGAGGATATAAGGGCGGGGCTCGGCGCCGGGCAACTGGCCGTATAGTCCGGCGATGGCAGTGCCGACGAGCACGGCGGCGAGCCAGGCGAGGTTACCCCAGTGAAAGCCGCGAGCAAAGAGCGAGAAGGTCAAAGGGCCGGGGGCGAGAAAGAAGACCCAGATCCAGATGGGCCAGTGGCAGAGACGATAGACGAGGGTGTTGCGCTCGCGCATTTTGCGCTGCTCAGCGTATTCCACTTTTCCACGGTATTGCATGGGGATGAGTTTCGCAGGGGCGGGGATGAGGAGTCAATTTAGAGAACAGGGAAAAAGCGAATCAGCGAAAAGAGGATAAGCGGCAGACCTTAGCGGTGAAGCATGGCGTTGCGGGCGGAGTGAACTTCGGCCGCCAGTACGCGCAGGATTTTCAGGGGCAGCATGGGGTTGGATTGCATGAGGGCTGCGTAATTGTCGCGGGAGACGAAGGTGATTTGGGCGCCACTGTGGGCTACGGCCGTGAGGGTATAGGGTTCGTTGGCGATAAGGGCGGGTAAGCCGAGGATGGAGCCGGCGGTGGTTTGGAGAGGAGATGACGGATTCGCCTGCCCAGGTGCGCATGGTGAGAGTGGCCTCGCCTTTGTGGAGGATATAGAGGCCGGAGGGTGAGTCTCCCTGACGGAAAAGAATGCGGTCCTGCTCGCAGAGGATGGGGGCGGATTGCTGTTCGAGCGCCTGGATCAATTCCGGATCGCCGAGGAATGCTGTGGGGTCGAGATTCACTTGCGGCCTCCATGGAAGGAATCGAGGGATCAGCGGAATGGGTGCTCCTGCATTCATCTGAGACTATGTTTGCACCGCGGGGAGCTATCAGTTTGTGATTGGCGTCACATATTTACGGTTAACGATTTAAGCGAATTCTACGAGACGGACGGGCGGCAAGCCACCGTGCACAGGCAGTCACATTCCTGAAGCGTGTTTGGGTGCTGCTCCATGACTTGGAGAGCGACGGAAAGAAAAAGCAGATCCTTCGACTACGCAGCGCTCCGCTCAGGATGGCAAATGTTGGGAGACGTGACGTGGAACCCAAGGACTCAACGACGAGACCTGGGGCACCCGCTTCCTTTTATTTTCTTCTATGCTCAATCCGGCTTCGATTGAGTGGGCTGGTCTTCGATTTCGTACTCGAATTTACGCAGATTTCTCATGCACTCGGCGAGGGCGCAGAGGAGGGTTTCGCCCCATCCTACGGGCTGGAACTTTATTGTTTTCTGATTCAGTTCTATATCGGCGGTGGCCAGGAATTTCATATCGCTGGTCTTGGGAGCGGCAAATTCCTTTACGGTGATGCGCGCCTCAACTTCGCCGTAGGCGTGCTTCTTGGTCACGGAGTAAAAGTGCAACTGGGCGAGAGCCTCCGAGGGATCTCTCTGGACGTACTTCCAATCGTTCATTTCGTTCCCCCCTCCGTTTGCTTTCAAAATTAAATTGCAGAGATTCTGAGATAGATTACGATAGCACGCCTCGTAGAGGCGATAAGTATTTTCAGAATTCATCAGGTGCGCTTGAAGCGGGTTGCGGCGGTCATGGTAAGCCCGGTATCGTAGTCTAGTTCGCGGGGAAGATAGCCATCGTCTTCGCGCTGGCGGGTATAACCATCATTGGCCCAAGTTACGGGGAATTCGGGACGCCAGGGGCGGCGGCCCCAATAGTAGCCGCGCATGGGATCGCGCGTGACGTTCATCCAGTTGAGGAGTTGATCGTGCAGAGCGTTGCGCAGGGCGGCGTGCTCTGCTGAATCGATGAGGTTGGTCAGCTCAGAGGGATCGGACTCAAGATCGTAGAGTTCGTCGGTGGTCATCAGGTTGATGGTGAGTTTGTAACGACCGTCGCAGACGCAGCGAATGGGCTGGAATGCGCCGAAGCCGTCGTGGTCCACTTCATAACGGCCCCATTCAATGAAGGCATGGTTGCGAACAGTGGAGGTGGGATCTTTAAGCAGCGGAAGCATGCTTCCGCCTACGAGAGTTTTGGGGACTTCAAAGCCGAAATACTCCATCAGTGTACCGCTGAGGTCGATGTGCGAGACGAGGCTGGAGGAGCGGACATTTGCGGGCGCATGACCGGGCCACATGGCGAGGAATGGGACGTGGGTGATTTCGTCGTACATCGCGGGGCCTTTGTCGGTAAGGCGGTGAGACTCGAGAAAGACTCCGTGATCGCTGGTATAGAGGAGCAGTGCGCCGGGGGCGCGAGTTTCCAGGGCATCCAGAACGCGGCCGATTTCAGCGTCGATGAAGGTGTGCGCGCCGAAGAATTGAGGGTTGGAGATTGGCGGGGGGACATGATTCAACTGGGGCGCTGCCCACACTCGCTGTTCCTCCGGCTTGTTTTTTAGATCGTCGCGGGTATTCGGGTTCATGGGAAAGACATAGTTTTCGTACATCTTTGTATACTCGACGGGGCATAGCCAGGGGTGGTGTGGTTCATCGTAGGAGATGACGAGAAGAAAGTCTTCGTTTTTGTGTCTCTCAAGAAACTCGAGAGCGCGATTGGTGACGCGATGGCCGTAACAATCATCGGCTGTCCATGCGGGGTCGAGGCCGGTCGCGGGACTGCGTGAGCGGACGCGGTCGGCGAGAGATAGTTCGTAGAGATAGGTGCGCATGTCGTACCAGCTTTCGCGGTCCCATCCGGGAGCCGGGCGGCCGGTATCAAAATAATCGGTTCCGCTCAGGTGCCACTTGCCCATGAAGCCGCAGCGAATTCCTTTGTCAGTGAGACGCTGGCCGATGGTATGGGTGGTCTCACCCAGCGCCATGCTGTTTCCCCAGATGCCGTTGCTGTGTGGATAGAGGCCGGTCCAGAGAGCAGAGCGGGCGGGCGAACAGACGGGCTGGCAGTTATAAGCGCGGTCGAAGCTGATTCCCTGGGCGGCGATGCGATCGAGATTTGGAGTGTGCAGGCCAGTTTTGGCATTGCAGTTGAGCATGTCGTAGCGGACCGATTCGCCGAGGATGACGATGGCCTGGCGGGTCTGCGGATTGGCGGCGAGGCTAAATGGGACTGCGGGCTGCTCGGCAGCTGCCATGCCTGCTACACCTGCCATTTTGATAAAGGTTCTGCGATCCAATTGCGGCTCCCGAAATCAGTATAGAACTGATGCAAGCAGGTTCAGGAGCTTTCTCTTTGGCAGCAGTGCTTGTATTTGCGGCCGCTGCCGCAGGGGCATGGCTGGTTGCGGGGCGGCTGCTGTGCAGGGTTGGGATCGGGGTTACGCAGAATCTGCATGACGTTTGCGGGGGCGCGTTGGCTGCGCAGTTCGCCGGCCATGAACCGCATGTATGGATCGACGTGGGTGAAGAACATCTTGTAGCCGGCACAAAGGTAATTGAGGCCGGGCTCGCCATCGGGGGTGGTGAGGAAGCGATGCTTGGGACACTCGCCGTTGCAGGCGAAGCGCACTTCACATTTGCGGCAGTATTGGGGGAGCGTATTATTCTTGTCCGCGCCGAAGGTTTTTTGCTGGGGTGAATCGGCCAGGCTACTGAGGCTATATTCCATGATGTTGCCTAACTTGTTTTCGGGATATACGAAGTGGTCGCAGGAGTAGACGTCGCCGGAGTGCTCAATGGCAAGCTCGGAGCCGCAGGTTCTGCGGAAGACGCATAGACTGGCGTCCATTCCCATCCACATCTCGAGAGATACATCGAATAGCTGGACGAAGACGCGCCCAACATCGTTGCGCACCCATTCATCGAAGATGGTGCATAGGAAGCGGCCGTATTGCCCAGGCTCGACCGACCAGGGAGTTACGGCCGACTCTTCTTTATAACTCGGAGCTATCAGAGTAAGGCCGTCGGGCGTGGGGGACGAGGTGATTCTTTCAACGATGGGAATGAACTGCATATAACCGCTGCCGTTTTCACGCAGGAAGCGGTATACATCGAGCGGGCCGGACGCGTTGGCGCGATGAACTGTGGTGAGGGTATTGAATTCAACTTTGTGGCGCCGGAGCACATCCATCCCGCGCAGAACACGGTCGAAGGTCGGCTGGCTGCCTTTGTCCACGCGATAGGCATCATGCAATTCGCGGGGGCCATCGATGGAGATTCCGACCAGCCATTTTTGTTCAGATAGGAATTCAGCCCACGCATCGTCGAGCAAGGTGCCATTGGTTTGCAATGCGTTCTCGATTGTTTTTCCGTTGGCGTATTTGGATTGGAGGCGGACAACCTTGCGGAAGAAGTCGATGCCTAGCAGAGTGGGCTCGCCTCCCTGCCATGCGAAGTGAACCGTTTCAGGCTGGGCTTCAATATACTGGCGCACGTAAGCATCAAGCACGTCGTCCGGCATGGCCCATTTCGATACGCTGGGATAGAGGGCTTCCTTTTCAAGATAGAAACAGTACTTGCAATCGAGGTTGCAGAGGGGACCGGTCGGTTTGGTGAGAACATGAAAGCCAGGCATGGAAGCAGCACCCATTGAATGATGTTATAAGCCACTGAACTCTGTGACAAGCGCGAGCGGATACCTTGCACAGAAGTATCGCAATTGATTTACGCCAATCGATCTATCTGTGTTTCGGGCGGGATTGTTCGAGATCGAGATTGTGCTTTGCATCAGCGTTGGCCGGATCAATTCGCAGCGCGTCGCTAAATTGCTCGGCTGCCTTCTGATTTTCGCCTAATTGCATGAGGGCCGAGCCGAAATCATTATGCGCAGCGGCGTTTGCAGGGTTGAGTTCGACAGCCTGAGCAAACTCTTCTGCCGCTTGAGGGATCTGATGGGTTTGTGTATATAACTTGCCGATAATGGTGTGGGCCGAGGGCTGATTGGGCTGAAGGGCGAGAGAAAGCCGGAACTCCTTGATTGCCTGCCCGGGTAACTGCTGGCGTTCCAGGATAACTCCAAGATTGTAATGGGCAATATAGTTATTCGGATCGATTAGCAGTGCCTGACGCCACTCTTTGGATGCATCGTCGAGTTTGTTCTGCTCGGTGAGAGAGTTAGCGAGATAGAGGCGCGCCGTCAGGTCGTCGGGATGCGCGGCAAGGGCTCTTCTGCTGTAGGCTTCTTCCTCCTGAGAGCGACCCATGAGAGCATCCCAAAGCGCCATGTTGGTGAGGATATCGGGATCGTCGGGCGAGAGACTCAGTGCGTGATCGAGGCGCTGCTTGGCGAGAGGAAGATTGTGCGGATCGTGGGATTGCATCTCGTTCTGCATGATACACAGGGCGGAGTAGGAGAGCGTAAGGGCCCAGTCGGGAGCGTATTTGAGGGATTGTTCAAAATATTCTCCCGCCTTAGTGAAATTGCCCTGCCTTTCGTAGGCTACGCCGAGGCTGGAGTTGGGAATTTCACCCCGCGGGTCGATTTCGAGGACGTGGCTGAAGAGTGTGATGGTGTTTTTCCATACTTTTACCTGGGCATCGGTCTTGATGACGCAGGCGATGAGGATCGCGACGGCGAGAATTTGAGCAGCGATTCTCAGGGTGGCCGATTTGGCTACGGCATCGGCGATGAGCCAGACCACGGCGATGAAGAGGCCGATGAGGGGAAAATATGTGTAGCGCTCGGCCATGGCCTGATCCCCCACCTGCATGATACCGATGACGGGCGCGAGCGTTCCAAGGAACCACAGCCAACCGAAGAGTAAGTACGGCCTCTGTGTGCGGAAGCGCCAGCAGAGGAGAGTTACCAGGATAAGTGCTATGGCTGATAAAACGGCAAGAGCAACACTGATGTTATAAGTATCGTGGTAATAGAAAATTCTAAGCGGATTAGGCCAGAAGGTTAGCTTGACATAGCGCCAATAACTAATGGATGCGTTGCTGAGTCTTTCCCACAAGGGGAGGGATTCAAGTGAACCCACCGAGCCGCCGGACCTTTGAGCCATGATCGTGAGGACGCTGGAAACTGCGGAAAGGAGGAAGAGCGGCCATTTCTCAAGGCATAACTTCAAAGTGGTTGAGAACCACTGCGGGCGGGTTTCCGGGGTAAGGGCGATGCGGCGCAGGGGCCAATAGTCGAGTAAAAGCATGGCGAAAGGAAGCGTGACGGCCATGGGCTTGGACATAAGAGCGCAGGCGAAGGCGAGGAGGACCACGGCGTAACGCTTCCATGAGGACTTACGGAGATACCAGAGATAGGCGAGCAATGCGGCGAAGGAGAATAGCGCGCATAAGAGGTCTTTGCGTTCGGCAAGCCAGGCAACGGATTCGACATGGGCGGGATGGAGAGCGAAGAGGGCTGCAACCAATGCGGAGCGGCCCAGGCAGCCGGTCATGAATAAAAGGAGGAGGAAAAGAAGGATGGAGTTGGCGGCGTGGAGGCCCACATTGGTGAGATGGTGGCCAGCGGGGTTTTTGCCGTAAAGCTGCCAGTCGACCATGTGCGAGATCCAGGTGAGCGGATGCCAGTTGGAGGAGTGGAAGTGGAAGGTGTCGAAGGCCCAACCGATGCTCTGCGCGTTTATGCCTTGATGGATCGGGGCATTATCGACAACATAGACGTCGTCGTCGTAGGTGAGGAAGTCATTTGAGCGCACACTGCGGTAGGCAAAGATGGTGGCAGCGGCGAGGATGAGGCAAACCGCGGCGATTTGCCAGGGTTTGTGAGCGGAGGATGCGGGGGAAAAGGCGTTTGGGGCCCGCGATTGCTGCGCACGCCTAGTTTCGAGTTTGTGGCGGCGGGACTTTTTTGCCATGATCGGAGCCTTCGATCATTTTAATGCGGGGGATGGCTTGGGTTCCCCCCTCCGGGAGGATGTGAATGTCCAACCTTGCCACTCTAACCACAAAAAACAAAGGCGTGGCGAAGATGGTACAACGTCTTGATCATCTACTGCACCCCGCGGCCTGGGATGGTTGAGTTATGAAAAAAGACGGCAAGATAGCACCGCTTCGCGGGGATGGCAAATTGGCGAGTGGGCGGATTCTTTGGTGATGTTGGCATGGCGCCGGACCTTTAGCCTTGAACTCTGAGCTCTGGACTCTGAAGCCTACCCCTGAGCCGTGAGCCCCGGTTCTACTCTCTGCCTTTTTTGCGGATTTCTATGGTCAGGCGCTTGATTTTCTGGTTCAGGGTGGACAGGGGGATGCGGAACTGCTCGGCGGCTTCTGTCTGGTTGCCGTTGCAGCGCTCGAGTTTTTCGACGATGATGCGGCGCTCGATGTCTTCGAGGATGTCAAAGAGCGAGGCGTTAGGGTTGTGCTGGAGCAGGGCGTCCTGGAAGCTGCGGCCGGTGATGTGGCCGGGGAGCAGTTCGGAGCCGATGATGGGGCCGGAGGAGAGCACGACGCCGCGCTCGATGGCGTTTTCAAGCTCGCGCACATTGCCGGGCCAATCGTAATCGACCAGTGCGCGCAGCGCGTCGGCGGAGAGCTTGCGCGGGGCGAGGTCGTTCTCCTTGGCGTAGAACTCGAGGAAGTGCTGTGTGAGCAGAGGAATGTCTTCGCGGCGGGCGCGCAGGGGCGGCAGGTCGACGGTGATGACGTTGAGGCGGTAGAAGAGGTCTTCGCGGAAGCGGCCCTCGCGCACTTCGGTGCGCAGATCGACGTTGGTGGCGGCGATGATGCGCACGTCCACTTGAATCTCCTGCACGCCGCCGAGGTGCATGAAGCGGCGGTCCTGAAGGACGCGCAGGATTTTGGATTGGGTATCCATGCCCATGGTGGCGATTTCGTCAAGGAAGAGCGTGCCGCCGTTGGCCACTTCAAAGAGGCCTTTTTTGGCGGCGATGGCGGAGGTGAATGCGCCCTTGACATGGCCGAAGAGGGTGGACTCAAGCAGCTCGGAAGGCATGGCGCCGGTATTGATGGGGACGAAGGGCTTGTCGCGGCGGGGCGAGTTGGCGTGGATGGCCTTGGCGATGAGCTCCTTGCCGGTTCCGCTTTCGCCCTGGATGAGGACGGTGGAGCGGCTGGGCGCAACCTGGGCGACGAGGTCGAAGACCTTGCAGCATGGATCTCGCTTTTGCCGACGATGTTGGCGAAGTTGTAGCGCTGCTTGAGGGCGCGCTTGAGCTGCAGGTTCTCTTCTTCGGCGCGATGGCGGGCGACGGCGGAGCGAATGTCGGCCAGCAGCTTCTCGTTGTCCCAGGGCTTCTGGACGAAGTTTTCAGCGCCGGCGCGGACGGCTTCGACGACGTTGTCGACGGTGCCGTAGGCGGTGATCATGATGACGGGCAGCTCGGGCTGGCGCTCCTTGATTTGCGGCAGCAGCTCGAGGCCGCTTTGGCCGGGCAGGGCGAGGTCGAGGAGCACGAGGTCGAAGTTGTCCTGGTCAAGCATGCGCAGTCCCTCTTCGCCGTCGGCGGCCATGTCGACCGCATAGCCTTCCAGCGTGAGCAGCACTTCAAGCGACTCGCGGATGGAGGCCTCGTCGTCGATGACCAGGATGCTGGCGGCGTGCCGGCGTCGCTGGAGTTGCCGTTTGACGGCAGACGCGGACGCGGTCTGATTCACGGGCTGTTCGACCTCAGGCATGTACGGACTTCCTTAATAAGGGGAAACTCGAGATGAAAAGTTGTGCCGGCGCCGATGGCGCTTTCGACGTGAATTTTGCCGGCGTGTTCCTGGATGATGCCGTAGGAGACGGAGAGGCCGAGGCCGGTGCCGCGGCGGTCGCCGGGCTTGGGCGTGGTTTTGGTGGTGAAGAAGGGATCGTAGATGCGCTTGAGGTGCTCGGGCGCGATGCCGGAGCCGGAGTCGGCGATCAGCGCGTCCGACGTGGCCGTTGACGCAGCGTGGCGACGCGCAGGCTGCCGCCGCCGGGCATGGCTTCTTTGGCGTTGAGAGCAGATTGAGAAAGACCTGCTGGAGTTTGCCGGGGTTTCCGTTGATGAGGGGAGTTCCTCGGCGAGGTCGAGATCGACGACGATCTGCGCGGTCTTGAACTGGTGTTCGAGCAGGGAGAGCGTGTCGCGAATGACCTGGTTGAGGTCGGTGTCGCGAAACTCGGTGGTGGAGGTGCGGGAGAAGTTGAGCAGGCCGTTGGCGATTTCGGCGGCGCGGAAGCTCTGCTGGGTGATTTTTTCGAGGACCGGGCCGAGGCGTCATCGCCGCGCAGTTGCTTGGCGAGCATCTGCGCGTAAGAGGAGATGACGGCGAGCGGGGTATTGATTTCATGGGCGACGCCGGCGGCGAGCAGGCCGATGGAGCTGAGCTTGTCAGCCTGGGCGAGCTGGGTTTCGAGGGTGACGCGCTCGGTGATGTCGTCGACCAGGATGATGCGGCCGACGGAGACGAAGTCGCGCGAGAGCAGCGGCGCGATGGCGATGTTGGCGGTGCGCAGTTCGCCGGCGCGGGTGGTGAGGCGGAACTTGTAGAGGTGATGGACGCCCTGCTCGTTGCGGAAGCCTTCAGAGCCTCGATGAATTCGGCGGGAAGACATCGTGGAGCGGCTGGCCGAGGGCTTCGGCGCGGCTGAGGGCGTACATGGCCTCCATCTGCGCATTCCAGCTTTCGATGCGGTCGTCGAGGTCGAGGGCGAGGATGCCGACGTTGATGGACTCGACGATGTTTTCGTTGAACTCCTTGAGCCGCTCGAACTCGCCAATTTTGTCTTCGAGGCGGGCGTAGAGGCTGGCGTTCTGGAGGGCGATGCCGATGTAGCTGGCGAGGGACTCGAGCAGCTCGACGTCTTCGCTGGAGAGGAAGTCGCCGCCGATGGTGCGGCCGAGGCCGATGACGGCGATGGTGCGGCTGGCAGCGGCGCCGCCTTCGATCTGCCGGCGGCTACGCGGCAGGGGAGATAGTAGTTGAGGTCGAGCAGGGCGGCGGCGCGCTGCTGCGTCGCGGGCAGATGCAGGGCGGCCTGCGCGTTCTCAAGGAAGATGTGGGAGTGGTCGTTGGCCTGGTCGAAATCGAGGAAGCCGAGGTCGAGCGCGATCCTGAGCGGTACGAGCTCTCGGCGGGCAGGCCGTGGGAGGCGGCCAGGCGCAGGCGGCCGGAATCGTCGGCCATGAAAACCGCTACGCGGGCCACCAGCAGGGTGCGCGGCAGCCGCTCGACGATGGATTCCAGCAGGGCCTGGAGGTCGGTCTCCGAGCTGAGGCCGCGGCCGAACTCGACCAGAGCCTTGCGATAGTCGTAGCGATGGCGGTCAAAGGCCTTGTCGACCCAGCCCTGGATGCGGCGCTTGAGGGGGTCGAAGACGGCGGCCATGACCAGAATGGCGAGCACCAGGCCCCACTCACGCACATTGTCGGGCAGACGGGTGTGAACCAAGAGGGCGACCAGCGCGATGATGCCGAAGTAGGCGCCGAGTAACAGGCCGGTGGCCAGCGTGTAGGCCACGCCGCGCTTGAAGATCAGGTCAGTATCCATCAGCCGGTAGCGGACGATGGCCCAGCTGAAGGTGAGCGGCAGAAAGACGATGGAAATCCAGCCAGATTGGTGAGCAGGCTGGGCACGTTGAGGTCAAGCAGAAAGGGAATGGCGTAAAAGAGCGTGAAGGGCACGACGGCCAGCAGAGTTCCGCGGGTGAGCCACTTCAACTGCTGGCGCAGCAGAGGCGTGTCGGCGCGGCTGTAACTGCGCAGGAAGAGCGGCGCAGCCAGGATGTAAAAAACGGCGTCGTAGGCGGTGCCGGTCTGGTTGAGCCGATGAAGAGGAGGCCGGTCGCCTGACGGGTTTCGATGGCCCAGATCCAGAGGCCGAGCAGGCCAGCGCCGGGTGCGTAGACGAGCGGAAGAAGCAAGCGGCGGCGGAGTTCTTGAGCCGCTCCTCAGGGAAGCTGAGGGCGAAATGCAGGAAAAGCGCCGGCTGCAGCGATTCGGCCAGCACATTGCACCAGAAGACGGTCCAGTCCAGCGTGTCGAAGCTGCCGGTGTACTTGAGGGCGTAGAGGGCAAAAGAGACCAGGCAGAAGAGATAGAAGTGAGTGGCGCGGGGAGCGGTCCAGCGGCGGAAGAGAACGTAGATGCCGATGGCCAGATAGACGAGGCCGATGAGCCGCAGCCCCATGCGCCAGGCTGCGGTCCAGCGGCTCGGGAATGACCACGACCGGCCTGTCCAGCGGAATGCCGTCGCGGGTGATTTGATAGCCTGCCTTGCCGTAGATTCCGGCGCGGTAAAGAACGCGCTCCAGGTCGGATACTCGCGCGATGGGGCGTAGTTGGACTTGGGAAGCAGCTGATTCGCTTCCATGCCTTTGACCCGTAGCTTGGGCGACTCTTCAGGTAAGCGGCCTTACTTCAGGGAGCAGTTCATCTGTGTTTGCGCGCTGGGGGAATTCGTGTCGTGCTGGGCGGGAGTGTCGGGCAGCACCTGGGCGCCAGTGAGCAGGTCATGGGTCTGAATGCCAGCGCGCTGGCCGGGGCTGTCGGGCAGAACCTTTTCAGCTTCCAGCCCGCCGGGCGCTTCGCGCCACCAGACTCCGTCAACTGGCTCTGGAACTGGCGTTCCTCCACAAGATTCAATGCCGCCAACAGGAACAGGCCGACCGTGGCCACGGCCAGCAGCGTCGCCTGCAAACGGTTGAAAAGGCTTGTCTCCATTGGGAAGCACTCTGGAACATGCAATTACTTGCACGTCGGTTGCCATGCGGCCGATACGAATGAGCCGCTGAGGATTAAATCGACAATCCATTGAGAATACGCAAGATAGCGACTTAACGTTCCGTGGAAAAGTCTACCGCGGATCTGGGGCGTCTCTCGCAAAGGAATGCAGAAAACGGTATCCGGTCTACATCGTAAAGGGATCAGACTATGGAAATCAATAGCCTCTAAAGAGCGGGAGGTTAAAAATAGGATTCCTGCGACGCAATGCCTTAAATGTAACGGGATGTTGCCAGCAGAACCATGATGCTGAGGTGAGTCAGGTTTTTTGCTTTCAGATTTGGCCGTAGCTGGCTTTGGGGCCGTGCTTGCGGAGGTAATGGTGTTCGGAGACGTAGTCTGGTATGCCGGAATCGGACGCTCCAAGAAGCACGCTGCGGAAGGCGAGGCGAGCAACGTACTCCAGAACGTCGGCATGCTCGACGGCTTCAGCGGTGGTTTTGCCCCAGACGAAAGGGGCGTGGCCGGCTACCAGAACTCCGGGAACGGCGAGGGGGTCAAGGCCCTGCAGAACGGAAGAGGCGAATAATGACCTCGCCGGTTGAGCGGACGTAGTCATTGGCGACCTCTTCGGCGGTGAGGACTTGAGTGACGGGAATCGGGCCGTGGAAGTAGTCGGCGTGGGTGGTTCCGAGGCAGGGAATGGAGCGTCCGGCCTGCGCCCAGGAGGTTGCGAACTCGGAGTGGGTGTGGACGATACCGCCGATCTGGGGGAATGCGCGATAGAGGGCAGTGTGGGTACCGAGATCGCTCGAAGGGCGCAAGGAGCCTCCGACGATTTTGCCCTCGAGGTTGGCGATTACCAGGTCCGCGGTGGTGAGCTTGGCGTAATCAACGCCGCTGGGTTTAATAACGACGAGGGGCTCGGCGCCGGTGCGATCGATTCCGCTGGCGTTGCCGAAAGTGTGGGGAGCGAGGCCGCGACGAGCGATCTCCTGGTTGGCTTCGAGGACTTGCTGGCGGAGATGAGGAAGCAGCATGGTGTCTTTCTGGGGTCAGTACGACCTCGATTTGTTACAGGTGGGGGCCGTTTGGGTCGTTATGTTCGGGGCCATGACGGCCCAGCCTGTGAGCGCCGTTGTCGTCGGCCGGTTCGTCGGCGGGGGGATCGGGATCTTCTTCAGCGGCGTTGGCGGCGGGCGGAACGGGGTTGGCGGAGGCCCGAGCGGTCGCGGGGGCCGAGTTGCGGGTGGTGAGCACAATCTGCCGTGGTGTTCCCTCGCCCTGGTCGCCAATCATGAGTACGTTATAGCCGGTGCCATCCAGGAGTTGGGAAAGTACCTCGCGCGCCTTTCCGGGCCCGTAGGCGCCAAAGATTCGCTGGTCGGCGCCCAAACCCTCCACCTTTGCCCCGGTGGCGGCAGAAACCTCATCCAGGATCTGCTTCAGGCTGGAGTTTTGCGCTGTGATGAGCAGGCCGCGGCTGTCCCAGGTTACGGAGGCATCGGCCGGGTTCTCGTTGGCTGGCCAGTGAGGTGGTTCGGGTGTGGGCGGCGTGACCACGGGTGCGGGTGTTACCAGGGCCTTTGCAGCAAGCGACTTTTCTTTGGCGGACTGTTTGTGCCCGCTGATTTGCTTGCGCATCGGTTTTTTTGCAGCGGGTTTTGAAGACGCATGCACACGGGTCTTTGAATTGGTAGTCGATTTGGGCTTGGTTGCCGCGGGTGCAGGGGCCTTTGAAGATGCGGGCGCTTTGGGTGCTGCGGCCACTGGGGCTGCAGCGGGCTTTGAGGTTGATTGCGGCGCGGTAGCCTGGGCTTGCAATTGAACTGCAAACAGGGCAGAGCTTGCAGCCAGAACTGCGAGAGTGGTCCAGAAGCGCTGAAGGCGCGATCTCCGCGATGATTGGCACGGCGCGGGCTGTGATTCTGACAGGAACATCTCACGCATGAGGATTCGGTTCTCCGAGCCTGGCAAAGGCGCGGGGCGGCGGTAGGTTCACTGCCGCTCTACTGTACTAGACTATCAGTGGCCCGCAGACGCTCAAAATGAGTTTCATCGGGGACGAGGAGAGGAACTGCCGGGGATGCGCTTCTATAGATTATTTGTCGCCGCGGCTTTGCTGGTTTTGCCGGCGGCGAGCCGGGCTGCGAGTTGCACCGCGCAGGCTGAACTGTTGCAGCAGGATCGCGATGCGCAGGTGGCTGCCGGGGGAAGGCTGTCAGAGGCCCTGGTGCAGCAGGATTATGCCACGCTGATGGACGCGCTTCTGCCTGCGGAGAAGAGCGAGTGGGCCGGGATTCGCGATGCGGTGGAAGATGCCGCACCGGTCGTGAAGGGGGGGCAGGTGCAGCTCAGGAATCTGTACCTGCTTGACGCGACCAACCTTGTCGAGCCTGCCGATACGCAGTTTTTCTGCAGCAACAAGGACGGCTCGCTGACCGTGACCATCGGCATGCGCGCGTTGCCGCCGGGACGCTACGGGGTGGTGCTGGCCGATGCGGCAGGGGCTCCGCTGGGCGGGCAGTGGGTATTGATGCTGGCCTGGGACAGCGGCGGCGCCGGTGTTGCGCCGGGATGGAAGCTGGCCGGGCTGAGTGTGCGGCAGGGAACCTTTGACGGGCATGACGGAGTTTGGTACTGGGCACGGGCGCGCGATCTGGCCAAGACCCAGCCGTGGAGCGCCTGGTACAGTTACGATGCAGCGCGGTATCTGCAGGTGCCGGTGGATTTTATCTCCTCGACGAATCTGGAAAAATTGGCGGAGGAGCAGACGCGGATCAAGGATTCGCCTCAGAACGCATTTCCTTATACCCTTCACGACGGACCGCGCACGTGGAAAATTGAGGCGGTGCGCCTGGATGCCTCACTGCGCGAGCCGGATTTGGGCGTTACCTACGAATCGACGGGAGTGACCGATCCTGCCGCTGTGCGCACGGAGGCGACGGCGGTGATGAGCGCGCTGCTGAAGGCGCAACCGGGGCTGAGGGAGAACTTTCATGGACTTTGGGCCTATTCCGTGAACGATGGGAAACGGACCCCGGTGATGGAACTTCCGATGGGGCAGATACCGTAAGGGCAGGGACTAGGGACTAGGAGGTCTGCAGACTGATGAAGGCATTTACGGGAATCTTGATGGTGGGCGCGATGATTGCTGCGTCGTGCGTAATCGGGCAACCGGCGCTTAGCGCGCAGGAGCTGGCAGCGGCGAGCGCGGAGAAAATCCCACCGCTTCCGCCGGGACTGGACACGGGTTTCATGGATACGACGGCCGATCCTTGCGTTAACTTTGCGCAGTATGCATGCGGGAATTTTTCAAAGCTGTATCCAACCCCGGCGGATATGCCTGGATATGGACCGTTCTATATTATGTTCGAGCACACAGAATTTACTCTGCACTCGCTGCTCAAAAAGGTGGAGGCCGATAGTTCCGCGCGAACGCCCAACGAGCAGAAGACCGGCGATTACTATGCGGCCTGCATGAACAAGGATGCGATCGAGGCAGCCGGGCTGAAGCCGCTGCAGGCGGAGCTGGATCGGATCGCGGCGCTCAAGAGCAAGAGCGAATTGACGGCCCTGCTGGCGCACTTTCAACTGATTAATGTGAATGCGTTCTTTAATTATGGCGAGCAGCAGGATTATAAGGACGCGCGCAAGCAGATTGCCATTGTGGACCAGGGCGGGCTCGGATTGCCGGAGCGCGACTACTATTTGCGCACCGGCGCGGCCGACGAGAAGACCAGGCAGCAGTACGTGCAGCACGTGGCCAATATGCTCAAGCTGCTGGGCGAGACGGATGGTGCGGCGGCCAGCGACGCGAAGAAGATCATGGAGTTGGAGACCGCGCTGGCGAAGGTATCAATGGATGTTACTTCGCAGCGGGACCCGAAGAATGTTTACCATCCTATGATGGTGACGAAGCTGGCTGAGCTGACGCCTGCGATTGCGTGGCCGGATTTCTTCCACGCTACAGGCGCGCCCGAGATCAGCGACTTGAACGTAGCGAATCCCGATTTTTTCAAGGGACTGAACGCGGTGATTCAATCCACTGATCTGGAGACGATCAAAACCTATCTGCGCTGGCAACTGATTAAAGGAGTGCCGGCCTTCGCGCTGCCCGCGGCGTTGGATGACGAGCAATTCGATTTTTATGGGCGTAAACTCAGCGGTCAGCCGCAGCAGCAGGATCGCTGGAAGCGATGCGTGCAGGCCACGGACGGCGCGTTGGGCGAGGCGTTGGGGCAGGTGTACGTGAAGGCGTACTTCCCCGCGGAGAATAAGCAGAAGACGGTGCAGATGATTCATGACATCGAAGATGCGATGGACAGGAACATCGGCAAATTAACCTGGATGAGCGACGAGACCAAGGCCAAGGCGAGGGAGAAGCTGCGCATGATTGCGGACAAGATCGCATATCCGGATCACTGGCGGGATTACTCGGCTTTAATTGTGGTGCGCGGAGATGCGCTGGGCAATGCGATGCGGGCCAGGGAGTTTGAGAATCACAGGCAGTTGGCGAAAATCGGGAAGCCGGTGGATCGCGGAGAGTGGCAGATGTCGCCGCCAACCATCAATGCGTACTACGACCCGAGCATGAACGACATCAATTTTCCGGCCGGAATTTTGCAGCCTCCGTTTTTCGATCCGAACGCAACCGATGCTGAAAATTTCGGCCATATCGGCGCGATCGAGGGCCACGAACTGACCCATGGTTTCGACGACCAGGGACGGCAGTTTGACGGCAATGGGAATCTTGCGGACTGGTGGACGGCAGAGGATGGAAAGAAGTTTGACGCCATGACGGACTGTGAAGTGAAGGAATACGGCGGTTTCACGGCGATAGACAATGTGAAGCTGAACGGCAAGCTGACGCTGGGCGAGAACACGGCCGACAATGGCGGATTGCGCCTTGCGTATATGGCGATGCTGGCGGATGCAAAGCGCAAAGGCATCGACCTGAACGCAAAGGATGCGAACGGATTTACCGCAGCGCAGCAGTTTTTTATAGCGTACGGACAGAACTGGTGTGGAGGGCCGCGCCCCGAAATGGAACGGATGCAGGTGCAGACCGATCCGCACTCGCCGGAGGAGTTTCGCATCAAGGGTGTAGTGCAGAATATGCCGGAGTTTGGCCAGGCTTTCGGATGCAAGACGGGGCAGCCGATGATGCCGGCGAATGCGTGCCACGTATGGTAACCGAAGCGCAAACCATGGTTGAGCGGGAAGGGAAGAGGGAGTTGTCAGCAATCATCGATCTGCGTTCGGATACGGTGACGCGGCCATCGCTGGAGATGCGGGCGGCGATGGCCGCGGCCGAAGTGGGGGACGACGTATATGGCGAAGACCCCACTGTGAATTTGCTTGAGCGGCGCGCGGCGGAGATCTTCGGGCGCGAGGCAGCGCTATTTGTGCCCACCGGCACAATGGGCAACCAGATTGGCATTCGACTGCATACGCAGCCGGGACAAGAGGTGGTTGCCGAATCGCGGGCGCACATTCTGGACTGGGAGATGGCGACCACCGCGGTTTTTTCCGGCTGCCTGGTGCGGGCTGTGCCGGCAGAGCGGGGCATTTTGACCTGGAAACATATTGAACCCGTGCTTCAGGCGCGCGGGGCGTTTCGCGCTGCGACGGGGCTGATTGAGATGGAGAATACCGCCAATCTTGCCGGCGGGGGCTGCACGCCCCTTAATGTTATGGAGGAGGTTTGGGAAGGGGCGAAAGAGCGCAAATTGCCTGTACATCTGGATGGAGCGCGCATCTTCAATGCGGCGACGGCACTGGGCGTGGATGTGAAGACGCTGACGCGCGGATTCGACACGGTGATGTTCTGTTTGTCGAAGGGATTAGGCGCGCCGGTGGGATCGATGCTGGTGGGCTCGGCGGAATTGATGGAGCGGGCGCGAATTTATCGCAAGGCGCTGGGTGGTGGAATGCGGCAGGTGGGCGTGCTGGCGGCGGCGGGGCTGATCGCGCTGGAGAAAGGACCGACCCGATTGCATGAAGATCACGCCAATGCTCGCCTGATTGCCGAGGCGCTTTCAAGCATCGAGAATGTTTCAATCGATCTTGATGCAGTCGAAACGAATATTGTGGTCTTCCGGCTGACGGGTGGAGTGAGCGCAAAGGGTGTGGTAGCACGGCTGAAGGAGCGCGGGATCCTAATCAGTGCTTTTGGGGCGGATGCGATTCGGCTGGTTACGCACCTTGATGTCGATCGTGATGCTTGTGTTGCAGCAGCGCAGGCGATTGCTGAAGAGATTGAGGCTGGGTGAGGCTGATCGGAGGTTTCGGTAACGAATATTTAGGGTTGTGGTATCCCACCCATTTCGCACAAAACGCGAAATGGATGGGGCACGGGGCTGCATACCTATTTCTAGATTTGCTGAGAAGCTTCAGGCTGGGTTGAGAATCGCGCTGCGTGTCTGAAAATCAGCAAGAACGAATCCGTCTCTGTCGACGATTTCTCCGGGTTCAAGATCGATTGAAGACGCGAACATTGGGCCTGCATAGGCGCAGGTGTGGAATTCCCCGCGTTCGGCGCAAGGATCGATCTCCGGCGGCAGATCGTCGAGCAATGCTGCGTCGTACTCGCGGCCGGCAAACGAAGCCGGCAATTGTTTCATATCCACGCAAACCACCTTTGCGCGCAGGCCGCCGGCAATCATTTCGCGGGCAAGGGACGCGGTCGGAATCTGCCACAGAGGAAACAAAGGTTCCAGACCGGTTGGTTGCAGCTGCTTTTCGCGATAGGCGCGAACGTCGGGCAGAAAGAGATCGCCAAACGCCACCGCGTCGATGTTCTCGCGAATGGCGCGATCGCAGGCTTCGGTCATGCGCTGCTCGTAGATTTCGTTTGAGCATGGCCAGGGCAATGGCACAACCCACAACGGCAATCGAGCGGCTTCAGCCTGCGCTTCAAGCACGGAAAGGCGGGTGCCGTGCATGGCTACGCGCTGAAATTCGGTATTGAGTGTGGTCAGCAGGCCGACCAATTCAATATAGGGTTGACTGCGCAGGACGTGGAGCGCCCAGGCACTGTCTTTGCCGCTGCTCCAGGACAACAAAACTCGTTTCATTTTGCAATCATAAACTTACGCAGGCGAACCTGGTTGGTGCGGGGGATTTGTATTCTTTTGAACACAACTTATTTTCAAAGTGTGAGTTGATAGAATTGTGGGACGGAGCAGATGCAAGCGTTCCGAAACATCATCAAGACCCAGGAGGATTCGAATCGTCGTGAAGAAAATTGCATTGGCGGTATTGTTCGCCTTCACTCTGACTTTGGCAATGATTCCTGCGGCTTCTCAAGCGCAGGTTGCAATTCGCATAGGCCCCCCGGCTCCGATTGTTGAAGAGCGCGGCGTGCCTCCGGAGCCTGGATTTGTCTGGATTGACGGTTACCATCGCTGGGAAGGCGATCACTATGTTTGGGTTCACGGCCACTGGGAGCGTCCGCCTCATCCGCACGCGCACTGGGTGGCTCACCGCTGGGTTCACCGGCACGGGGAATGGGTGCTGGTCGAAGGACATTGGCGATAAAGCAGGTTGCGGAAACGAGAAAGCGGGGCAGGCGCCCCGCTTTCTTTATTTTGGGATTGAACCGAAAAGCGTACCTCAGGGGCTAAAGCCGGATTATTTTTTGGTCCGCTTGCGGCACGACTAAAGTCATGCCCTGACTCAAGGCTGGTCTTCCTACCAGGTCTATCTAATTTCGATCACATCGGTGGCTGCGGCTGCGGCGGCTTCAGCCTGTTCCATCAGCTTGTGGGCTACGGCATAGAATTCGGCGGCCTGCGGGCTTTTGGGTCCGGCCAGGGCGACGGGCAGGCCGTGGTCGCCGCCTTCGCGGATGGCGGGCACCAGCTCGATGGCTCCAAGGAATGGGACGTTGAACTGCTTCGCGGTGCGCTCTGCGCCGCCGCGGGAAAAAATGTCGATCTCCTTGTGGCAGTGGGGGCAGGTGAAGTGGCTCATGTTTTCCACGATGCCCAGCACTTCAACGTTTACCTGGGCAAACATCTCCAGGGCCTTGCGCGCGTCCTGAAGACTGACGTCGCTGGGGGTAGAGATCACTACTGCGCCGGTGAGAGGGACGGTCTGGACCAGGGAGATGACCACGTCGCCGGTGCCGGGAGGCAGATCGACGATGAGGTAGTCGAGCTCGCCCCACTCGACCTGCTGCAGAAACTGGCGGATGATCTGGTGGAGCATGGGGCCGCGCATGACCAGCGGCTTGTCGCCGGGCGAGATGTAACCGATGGAGATGGTTTTGATGCCGTGGGTCAGGTTGGGCTCGATGCGACTGTCAGTGCCGACCTTGGGCTGCTGGGCTGAGCCCATCATCAGCGGGACATTGGGGCCGTAGATGTCTGCGTCGAGCAGGCCTACGCGCTGGCCGAGCTTGGAGAGCGCGATGGCAAGGTTGACGGCGACGGTGGTTTTGCCCACTCCGCCCTTGCCGGAACCGATGGCGACGATTTTAGAGACGCCGGGCAATGCTACGGGGGAAGGCATGGCTGGTGAATGCGCCATAGTGGTTTGTTGCTCCTTTTCAAAACATCGATGGTTGAGTTTCGTGGTATCCCACCATAGCGACAAAAACAAGAACGTCGCGAGGGTGGGCAGCCGTTGTTGATTCAATTACCGGTTTTCCTTCGACTGATGCCGTGCCATCTCGAAACGTTTCGTTCACGTTCTGAAGCCGGCAGCGTCTTCCTGCACGGCTAGGGTGAGTTTGGCTTCTTTGCGGCGCGCTGACTCTCGCTCGCGATGCTCGCGGCGGCGCAGTGCATCCTCGTAGCGGCGAATCTCATCAGGAGTTTCAGGAAGCAGTGGGGGCACTCTTTGGCGCTGGCCCTGATCGTCGATTGCTACAAAAACCAGGTAGGCGCTGGCGACGTGAACCACGATGCCGGTGCGCGTGTTTTCCGCCCAGACCTTTACGCCCACTTCCATGGAGGTGGAAAAGGCGCGGTTGACGCTGGACTTGAGGGTGAGCAGGTCGCCCAGGTGGACGGGACGGATGAAGTCGATGTGGTCCATAGCGGCGGTGACGATGTTGGTGTGGGAGTGGCGATAGGCGGCCATGGCGCCGGTAAGATCGATGAAATGCATGAGGCGTCCGCCGAGAAGATTGCCCAATGTGTTGGTATCATTAGGCAGGATGATCTCAGTCATCTCTGACTGCGTGCTGGCTACTGTGCGCGGGTTCTGGTTGCTCTGGAGGGAACTCATTCTTCGCTGACTCCGTTCGTTGTGCTGCGCCTCCGGGTCCGCTTGCCGCCCGGTACAATGGAGTTGGCGGCTGAAGAGCGGGATAGAGAGGCGCCTCTGGCGAGGCCTACCTATTCCAGTTTCGGCAATCGCAGCCAAATGTGCAAATTCCCCAAGGACTTCCTGAGGCAAATGGCCCTAGATGAGCAAAATGGACAAATTAACAGGACTGAAAGAGATTCTGGCGTTAGACCCGAAAAGCAGCCTGGCGCGCTACGGGTTGGCCGTTGACTGGCCGAGCCGGGGCGAGACAGACGCGGCGCTGCGTGAATTCGATACTCTGCTGGCCAACGATCCTGACTATACGGCGGGCTACTTCATGTCTGCGCAGACGCTTTCAGGGGCGGGGCGAAACGCGGAGGCCATCGAGCGGCTGAAGGCCGGAATCGCCTGCGCAGCCCGCAGCGGCAACCACCATGCACTGAGCGAGATGCAGCGCGATGCTGGACGTGCTGAGCGCGTGATTTTAGTTTAGCTGCCCGCTTATCGATGATCTCATCGTTGCTGGATGAAAATCCGCTGCGAACTTCCTTAATACTTTTCTTGTTGATGCGGCATCTATACTTACGCTATGGCAAAGTATTCGATCGTGGTGCCGTTTCATAACGAAGAGGAGAATGTTACCGCTTTATATGCACGCCTGAAGCAGGTGATGGAGCAGGTGGGCGAAAGTTTTGAGCTTGTGCTGGTAGAGGATGGGTCAGGCGATCGCACCTACAAGCTCCTGGAAGAGATAGCCGCAGTGGACAGCCGGGTGCTGGTGGTGAAGCTGCGGAGGAATTTTGGCCAGACTTCAGCGCTGGCGGCGGGATTCGATCACGCTTCGGGCGAGTATATCCTGGCCATGGACGGCGACCTGCAACACGATCCCAACGATATTCCCGGATTTCTTGAAAAGCTGGAAGAAGGCTATGACGTGGTTTCCGGCTGGCGCAGCGACCGCGTGGACAGCTTACTGATGCGGCGGATTCCCTCACGCTGCGCAAACTGGCTGATGGCCCTGATCTCCGGCGTTCACATTCACGACTTCGGCACTACATTCAAGGCATACCGGCGCGAGGTGATTCAGAACATTCCGCTTTACGGGGAGATGCACCGCTTTATTCCCGCGCTGGCCAGTTGGTATGGCGCATCGATCTGCGAAATTCCCATCCGGCACATGAACCGCGAGCGCGGCAAGAGCCACTACGGCATTGGGCGCACCTTCAGCGTCATCTTCGACCTGATGACCATTCGATTTTTGCTCAAGTACATGAGCCGCCCGCTGCATTTTTTTGGCGGCTTCGGCGCACTGGGCATCCTGGTGGGCAGTTCAATATCGGCGGTGCTGCTGGGGCTGAAGCTGCTGAACCCTCATCAGAGCCTGATGGAGTTGCACGGCCCCATGTTCGTAATTGGCGCGGTGCTGATCGTAGCCGGCATCCAGATGGTGGCCATCGGTTTGCTCGGAGAGCTGCAAGTGCGGCACTTCCACGCCAGCCAGCAACAAGCTCCTTACACCGTAGACCGCATTGTGCGCCTGATTTCCGCTGAGGAGCAGAGTATGTTGACGGAAGGGCGAAAGAAAAGGTTTTAAAGGCAGGGAATAGGGAATAGAAGAGCTCCGTCCGGGTTCGTTTGGGCGGGGCTTGATTTATTTGTAGATTGCAGTGTGGTTTTGAAACTTGCGGAATACGGGTCTCAAGGTTCATTCTTACCGTGAGATGAAAGCCATCCAGATTAACCAAACAGGCGGGCCTGAAGTTCTTGAGATGGCCGAGTTGCCGATCCCGCAGCCGGGACCGGGGCAGGTGTTGATCCGCATTGAGGCTACCGGCGTCAACTTCATCGAGATTTATTTCCGCAAGGGAGTTTACAAGGCGGCTCTGCCGATGACGCCGGGCAGCGAAGCGGCGGGCACGGTGGAGGAGCTGGGTCCGGGCGTGACGGGATTTGCCGCCGGAGATGCGGTGGCTTCAACTGGCGTGCTGGGCAGCTATGCCGAGTATGCGCTGGTTCCGGCGACGCAACTGGTGAAGGTGCCCGCGGGGTTGAGCATGGAGCAGGCCGCGGCGGCCATGCTGCAGGGAATGACGGCGCATTATCTCTCCCACTCGACTTTTCCGCTGAAGGCCGGAGATACGGCGCTGGTGCATGCAGGCGCCGGCGGCGTGGGGTTGCTGCTGACGCAGATGGCGGTGCGCTTGGGCGCGCAGGTTATAACCACGGTTTCAACGCCGGCGAAGGCGGAGCTGTCGCGTGAGGCGGGCGCCGCGCGATGTGATTCTTTACACCGAACAGGATTTTGAGCCGGAGGTGAAGCGGCTGACCGGCGGCAAGGGCGTGGACGTGGTTTACGATTCGGTGGGCAAGACAACATTTGAGACGAGCCTGAACTGCTTGCGGCCGCGCGGGATGCTGGCGCTGTTTGGCGCATCGAGCGGGCCGGTGCCGCCGTTCGATCTGATCCAGTTGAGCAGCAAGGGTTCGCTGTTTGTGACGCGGCCTACGCTGTGGCACTACATTGCTACGCGAGCGGAACTGGAGTGGAGCGCGGGTGATGTGCTGAGATGGGCGGCGAAGGGTGAGCTGAAACTGCGGACGGAGCATATTTTTCCGCTGGCGGAGGCGGCGCAGGCGCAGACGGATCTGGAAGAGCGGCAAGACGACGGGGAAGATTTTGCTGGAGCCGTAAGAAGGCAGGGAACTAGGGAACAGGGAACGGGGAACAGGTGACGCAGCGTGAGTGCGTGGTCTGATCCTAGATATTGTGAGCTAGAGAACGAAATTATGCACAAACAAATTGCCATTGCGCAGACGATCGCGTTTTTGTGCTGACGGGAGCGGGGATCAGCGCGGAGAGCGGGCTTGCCGACCTTTCGCGCGTCGGATGGGTTATGGGCAGGACATCGGATTGAGGATGTGTGCACGCCGGAGGCTTGGGAGCGCGAATCCGGCGCTGGTGTGGGAGTTTTATTCGGGCGGCGGGCGGATGGCGCGAAGGCTGCAGCCGAATCCGGCGCATGTTGCGCTGGCGGAGTTGGAGGCGCGGCTGGGCGAGCGTTTCTTTTTGTGCACGCAGAATGTGGACGATCTGCATGAGCGGGCGGGTCAGTGCGGCTGGTGCATATGCATGGCGAGCTGGCCAAGTCGCGCTGCGAGCGTGATTGCGGGCGGCCGCCGGTTGAGGATCGCGCGATTTATCGCAGCCTGGACGAGGTGGGCCGGTGCGCGTGCGGAGGACGGTTGCGGCCGCACATTGTTTTCTTTGGCGAGATTCCGCTGGAGATGGAGCGGATTCAGGATGAGATTGACAGGGCGACGCTGATGGTGGTGGTGGGCACGTCGGGGTCGGTTTATCCGGCGGCGAATTTTGTGCATTGGGCGCGGCAGAACGGGGCGCGCACGGTTTATGTGGGGCCGGAAGCAGCCGCTGAATGCCGCGGCGTTTACGCATGTGGTTGAGGGTAAGGCGGGCGAGGTGTTGCCGGGGCTGTTTGATTAGCGAGTTCGGGCGAGGTCAGCACTAGGTTAGCGAGTTAGCGGAAGGTCGGCGGATCCGATCCGTCTTCGCGATTGCGCTACGGAAGACGGCAGAGTCTACTTCCTCTGGCGCTTCCTTGAAGTGCGGATTGGTATCTTTTTTCCCCTTCGGCTTCGACGGTCCAGACTACTGGCTCGCTTCTGGCGATCGACTGCTGCGATGTCGGACGCGAATCAGTCACTGATCGGATTGCGGATCGGCGGCGGAGGTCGGGACCGGGTCCGAGGACTCGTGGTGGCGATGAAACGGAGCTCGGTCCAGCTTAGGCCGATGGCGTCGCGGTGGGCTGTTTGGAGTGCTTTTAGCGATTCCGTCCTTTGCTGAGTCGCTGGAGTGCTTCGATGTGTTTGAGGCAGAGACGGTGCTGGCACGGATTTTGAGGATTAGATCGGATTGGCGGAGGGAAGCGTGAGAAGTCGGTTGCTGAAACTGATCTCGATAGGCGATGGATGGAGTGCCAGGATTCCTCAGTGCTCAGCTCTCGCGCAGTTCAGGACGAGATAGCCATTGATTTGAATCATCTCAGCTGGCCAGTAATGCGAGGTCTCGAGGACTGACGCACTGGCACTGTGGAGCGTTCAGAAATGGAAACGGTAGCGGAGTTCGGCGGAGATCATGCGGGGATCGTTGCAGTGGAAGCCGCCGATGGTGACGGAGTTATCCAGCAGGACGCGGTGGTTGGTGACGTTGAGGACGGTGGCGGAGAGCTTCCAGCGCTCGCCGATGGTGTGGCCGGCGGAGACGTCGAAGGTGGTGTGGACGGGCAGATAGGGGCCGTTGTAGGGGCCTGCAGTCGGCGCCGGCGAGGCCGTTGGAGAAGCCGGAGCCGTAGTAGACGTTGGTGGAGAACCAGGTGTGCAGCGGCAGGTTGGCCGTGAAGCCGGTGTTGAGGGTGTTGCGCTGGTCGTGGTCGAGCGGCGATGTAGTTGGGGCCGAGGTCGCAGGCCGGGTCGGTGGGAATGCTGCAGGTGAAGCCGCCGATGATGTTGCCGCGCTGCTCGGCGATTTGATTGGAATAGGTGAGATGGAATTGGCCGAGGTGGGCCAGCTGCGGGCGAGCGGAGGGTCATTTCCCAGGCGCGGACCAGCGCTCCATCGACGGCGATGGGGAAGTACATGTTGGATTCGCCGAGGTTGGAGTGGTCGAGGAAGTTGTTGACGCGATTTTTGACGGTGTCGACGTCGAGCTACCAGCCTTGTAGGGAATCTGAATGCCGAACTGGTGTTCTTCGTCGCGCTCGGAGGGGAGGGGCGTGAAGGTGTTTTCGCCGCCGGGCAGGCTGCCGGCGTAGTTGAGGACGGAGCTGGAGACGGTGAGCAGCGGCGCGGGCTGGAAGAAGTGGCCGTAGAAGCCGCGCAGGACCCAGTGCAGGCGGGGAATCTCGACGGTTGCGCCGATGCGGGGATAGGTGGCGGACTCGTTGAGCCGCCGTGGTAGATGGAGAAGCGCTCGCCGCCGAGCAGGGTGATGTATTGGCCGAGGCGCAGATGGTCGGAGAGATAGAACTCGACCAGGCCGGCGTCTGGCG
The DNA here is from genome assembly GCA_963839225.1 of uncultured Acidobacteriaceae bacterium. Classification (GTDB taxonomy): domain Bacteria; phylum Acidobacteriota; class Terriglobia; order Terriglobales; family Acidobacteriaceae; genus Telmatobacter. The sequence goes on along the minus strand of CAWIVA010000057.1, from coordinate 20,907 downwards.
CTGGCCCCGGTGTTGGGCTGGGATGGCGCGCGTGCCGTCGTTGACCATGACGCCGAAGAGGTCGTTCTCCGCCTGGTAGAAGGAGTAGAGGCCGGCGGAGAAGCTGTTGCGGCCCAGCGTCGAGATGGGCGTCGGCCTGGCCGCCGGCATAGTTCGAGTTCTGATGCCAGGTGGTGGCGACGGGCTGAGTCGGTGGGGAGCGAGTCATAGTCGGCCTGGTTGAGGTGATAGAAGGGCGCGACGGAGAACAGCGCCTTGGGCGAGAGGGTGTGGACCCAGTTGGCGATGACGAAGGCAGTCGCGCTCGGTCTGGGCGTCGCGCAGGCCATAGGAGCTGTAGTAGCCGGACTGGCCTGTTCCTAGTCGTTGGGGTTGGGGTCGTAGGGAACTGAGTAGTCCTGGCGGTATTGCGCGTTGAGGCGCAGTTGGTCTTTGGGGGTCTGATTGCGAATGAGCGAGACGAAGCCGCTCTCGGAGTTGGTGGCGTCGTGGTAGATGGCGGCGACCGGCGTGGCCAGGCCGTAGTTGGAGCGGGAGCCGGTGAGGCTGGTATACCAGGCGGTCTTTGCGGTGTGGTCGCCGAGGGAGAGCTGCGCTTCGCCGGTGTAGAGGTTGCCGCCGGAGAGCAGCAGTTCGCCGTCGCGGTTGCGCTCGAATCCGTTGCGCGGCAGCACGTTGAAGACGCCATAGGTGCGGTCGCCCACGTCGGAGGCGTAGCTGCCGCGCTGGGTCTCGAGCGCGTCGATGTCCTTGGGATCGATCTGCGGGCCGACGTTGGAGGCGATCTTGGTGTTGGGAATCGCGATGCCATCGATCAGCCAACTGGTCTGGTGGCCGCCGCGCATGTGCAGCATGTCGTGAGTCATGTAGGCGCCGGGGACATAATCGGTGATCATCTCCATGCCGATGGTGCGAGTCGCGCCGGGGGTCTGGTCGATATCCGCGCGGGTGATGAGTGTGGTGGGAGTTACGGAATCGGTGGCGGAGAGCGAGATTCGCCAGTCCTTCGACCTGACGATTCTGGGTGGCCGGGCGACTGGAGCGCAATGTGCAGCGACCGGGTTCGTGCCCGAAGCAATTGTGAGCGGCTGGGTGACGATGGCGAAGCCGGGCGCGGCGACGGTGAGCCGGTAAACTCCGATGGGCGCCTGGGCAGCTCGAATTCGCCCTCGGAGCCGGTTTTGGCGCAAGAGTGAAGGCGGAATCGGCGGCTTGAAGGGTGATCTTTAGCGCCGGCGATGGGACGGTGCTGGGGATCGTGGACCACGCCGTGCACCGTGGCGAAGACGGTGGCGAACGCGGGGATGGAAGCGGCCAGAAGCAAGGCCGCGGTAAGAGAATAAGAGACGATGCATGAATGAACGACCTTTGATCCGGCTTACGTGCAGGTGATCATTAAGGCCGGGAATGCGGGACGCAGGCAGCCTGACGGGATATGAAATCAGTGGAATGCCGGCCCCGGCCTGAGAAGAGTCGAATCCTGAGGACGTGAATCTAAGCGGTCCCGGCGGGAATAGAAGTGCCGATCAGTCAAGAAAACAGGGCCGGGCTTTCATCCGGGATTTCTAGGCGAGGTTCGTGGCGGGAGGGCCGCGGCCGGTGCGGGTGCGGATCTGGCTGAGGCGGGCAGCGGCGCGGCCGGCAGCGGGCGAGTGAGGCTGCGCGAGCAGAGCCGGCAGGCTGACCGGGGATGCGGCCAGCGCGGGAATCACCGATGGGAGTAGGGCTGCGGTGCCGGGAAACATGGGGCAGGTTGCAGGGCGCAGTGAAGATGGGTTTTGCCGGATGCGTCCTGGGCCATCATGGCGGCCATGCGCATGGCCATGGCGCAATGGTGGGCGCCGTGGCGGCGGCAGCAGGCCGGCAGGCGCGACTCATCGCTGGCCGGAAGGAGGCCGCCAGCGGCCCCAGCCAGAAGAACAGAATCAGGAAAATGGAAGCGCGCGCCGCATCTGGAATTCATGGTACACGACAAAGGCAATGTGAGGTTGCGCATGAGGCGATCGATGCGCCGCGGTCAGGTATCATCGGGATATCAAGTAATTTCAATTGCTTAATTCAAGAGGAAATGACCAGTGTCTGAAGTGCAGGGTTCGGTATCGACGCAACAGGATTCCGGCAGGCCGCACGGGGAGCACGCGCGAAGCAGCCGTTGCGCATTGCGATCTTTGGTTTTGGGACGGTGGGCAGTTCGGTGGCGCGGATTCTGATCGAGTCAAAGCCGCAGGGGCTGGAGCTGACGCCACATTTTCAATCGCGGCGTGGCGCGGAAGCGGGTGGATTGGGTTCCCGACGAGCGTGATGTGGAGCGAGGACGCCGACGCTGTGCTGGCCTCCGATGTGGATGTGATTGTGGAATTGGCGGGCGGGCTCGATCCGGCCGGCGGCTGGGTGCGGCAGCGCGCTTGAAGCCGGCAAGAGCGTGGTGACGGCCAACAAGAAGCTGATTGCGTATCCACGGCGTGGAACTGGAACGGCTGGCCGCGGCCAAAGGCGGGCATCTGAAATATGGCGCCGCTGTGGCAGGAGGGATTCCGGTGATTCCAGGCCTTGAACATGGGATTGGCCGGGGACCGGATCGAGCGCATTGAAGGCATTTTGAACGGCACCTGCAACTTTATCCTGAGCAAGATGGAGGAGGGCGCGGAGTATGCGGCGGTGCTGGCGGAGGCGCAGGCCAAGGGCTATGCCGAGGCCGATCCCACGGAGGATGTGGGCGGATTTGACGCGCGCGCCAAGCTGGCCATCCTGATGCGGCTGGCGCTGCGGGTGGAGGTCGATCCGGAGGAGATTGTACCGCGGCCGATTACGGCGGTTACGGCCGTGGACTTCAGCTATGCGCGGGACCTGGGCTGCACCATCCGGCAGGTGGCGCGGGCGGAGCAGGACCAGTGGCCAGGTGGCGGCCACGGTGGGACCGATGCTGGTGGACCTGCACTCACCGCTGGCCTGGTCGCGGGGCACGGAGAACATGGTGATCCTCACCGGCCACTACGGCGGCGATGTGGTTTTTTCCGGCCACGGCGCGGGCGGGCATCCGACGGCGGTGGCCGTGGTCAGCGATCTGCTGGCGCTGGCGCACGGCTCGCGGCGGGTCGAGATTCCGTCGGCCCCGGCGGGGGTGGGCGCGCGAGTTTGAGGTTCCGCATTACATCCGCTTCCTGGTGGACGACCGGCCGGGAATTGTGGCCGATATTACCGTGGCGCTGGCCAAAGAGCAGATCAACATTCGCGCCATTGTGCAGAAGCCGGGCTATCCGCAGCACGCGCTGCCGTTTGTGGTGACCGTGGAGCCGTGCAAAGCGTCGGCGATGAAGCGGGCGCTCGCGCATCCGCACATGGATTGCCTGCTGAAGAGCGCTGGATCTGCAGATGCTGGAGTAGCAGGGAACAGGGATATTGGTAGATGAGCTATTTGGAGGTCATGCCTTGATCGACACAATTTACGGTGTGAGATTTGCGGGAGGAGAGCGACAAGCCCATGCACTGGCTTGTGGTGAACTGCAACAGCGCGCAATTGACGGTTACAAGTGGACGAAGAAGCTGCAGATGCACCCACGCGCGGCACTATTGCGGCGAGGCGCATGCTCAGGTGTACATCAGCCGCTGGCTTGAGGCCTTGTCGTGAGCTGCTTAGCCTTTGGGGCGCCGGCCCGGTGGACTCGCGCACCACCAGTTCGGGGGCCATGACGATCTCGGCCGGGAATTGCTTTTCGCGGTTGGCGATACGCTCGAGCAGCACCTGCGCGCCGCGCTTGCCCATCTCGGTGAGCGGCTGGCGGACGGTGGTGAGCGAGGGCGTGGAGTAGGCGGCGGACTGGATGTCGTCGAAGCCGACGACGGAGACGTCTCCGGGCACGCTGAGTCCAGCGTCTTTGAGGGCGCGGATGGCGCCGATGGCGGCGATGTCGTTGAAGCAGAAGATGGCGGTAAAGTCGCGGGTCTTTTTAAGCAGCGCCTGCATGGGTTTGTAGCCGATCTCGGGCGCCATGGGGTGGTAGCCGGTCCTTCATCGACCATCCGGCGGAGTCGATGCGGATGACCAGCGATGGAGTCGAGCTTGAGGCTCATCTCCTGAGGCAACCTGCTGGATGGCCTCCCAACGAAACTCCGAATCGGGGATGGCGCGCGGGCCGCGCATGAAGGCGATGCGGCGATGGCCGAGATCATAGAGGTGGGTACCGCCTGCTCGACGGCGAGATAATGATCGAGGACGATATTGGTTACGTTTTCGGCCGCGCTGTGGGCCGAGATGGCCACCACGGGCACCGGGACGGCGATGTGATCCGCGGGAGTGTTCAGCAACAGAAATCCGTCTACGGCGCGCTCCACCAGCATGCGCGGATACTGCTCGATCAACTCCTGTTTCCAGTCGTGGCAGGCGGTGAAGTAGAAGTAGTGAGCGCCGGTCAGCTCCTCAACTACGCCGCTCATCACCCGGGTGAAATAGCCCTCGCTCAGGTCGGGCGCCAGCACGCCTACGCTCATGGAGCGGCTTTGCCGAGGGAGCGGGCGAAGTAGTTGGGGCGGTAGTTGAGCCGCTTGGCGGCCTCCATCACCCGGTTGCGGGTCTCCTGAGGGATGGACCTGGCGGAGGGTGAGTTGTTCAGGACCAGGGAGACGGTGGTCTGGGATAGCTCGAGATGTTCGGCGAGCATTCTCAGATTGACGTGTCCTGAGGGCGGAGACTTTTTTCCCTTTGCCATGCATGAGTTGTAACACGTTTCTCGAAGGGGAAACAGTGTTTCCTGTGTATTTATCGATTTTCTGCGTAGCAGGAGTCAGGACTGGGCGGCAGATACTGTCCGGAGCCGGGATGTCGTGCCCACTGCGAAGGGTCGCCTGACGGCTGCCGTGTTCGATGCCAGTTTCGTATTTTGCCGGGTCGCGAATCTGGTTTACGCCCGGCTTGAGAGGCCACCTCTTTGCCTTCAAGACGAAGCTGCCGGTAAGCGTGCCGGGCAGGGTTATGTTTGCGTCGAGTCCCTCGCCCTGGCGGTGATACTTCGACTTCGATCATGCCCTGAGGATGGGGATAGCTTGCCTTGAGCGAAGTCAGGTTGCCAAGGTGCGGAGCGATGTGGACGGTGGCGAAGCCGGGGCTGGCCGGCTCAATGCCGGCTACCAGCGTGAGCAGGTCGTAGATGGGATGCGCGCTCCAGGCGTGGGAGTCGGAGCGGGTGTTGCCGGGAGTCTCAGGCCAGGTGCTGAAGTGGAGGGCCAGCATTTTGCGCCAGGGTTCGATGGAGTGGAGGTATTCGTCCGCCATTCCGGCGTGGTCCAGGGCGCGGGAGAGATAGAAGCGGAAGTAGTAGGAGGCGCTCAGGATGCCATCGGGGGTGGTGGCGGGGTCGATGGCCAGCATACGCCGCAGCACTTCCTTCTCGTGGTCTTTGGGGATTACGTCGTAGAGGACGGCGAGGATATTGGCTTGCTGGCTGAAGATCTTCTGTTCGGAATTGTCAGCGATCAGGCCGCGGGAGTCGTTCCAGCATTTGCCGTAGATCCCTGCGCGCACGTGGGCGGCGCGATCTGGTAGCGGTCAGCGAGATGCGGGTCGCCGAGGCCTTTTTCCAGATCTGCGGCATCGTTCAGCGCGCCCAGGTATTCGAGGGTGGTGACGCAGGACTCGCCGTTCGAGTCGTAGGTGGGGATTTCGCCTCGGTGACCCAGTCAATGAAGCTCCACCAGGGAAGCTTGCGGAGCAGGCCGTCGGGCTGCTCATAGTGGGCGAACCAGTCGAGGACGGTGCGGGTTCCGGCAGCGAGGAACGGCGGGCTCGGGGTCGGGGCGGTAGAGCCAGTAGTCGTGGACCATGCCGATCCAGAGCAGGGAAAAGGTGGGGATGGTCTGCGCCAGCGAACTGGGATAGCGGCTGCGGGTGATGCCATCAGGGAAGCGCGATTGGTCGAAGGCTCGAGGGCCTGGCGGGCGAGCCGGTCGTCGCCGGCGACGGCGTAGGAGATGAGCGCCTGGATGCGGGTGTCGCCCACATATTGAAGCTGCTCCTAGTAGGGCGTGTCCATGTAGGTTTCGTGGGCATCGAGGCGGGCGGTGCGCCAACTGATCTCCCAGATTTTGGCGAGATCGGGGTCGGGAGATTGGAAGGTGGCCAGCTCTTTGAAGGGATACGCGGTGAAGTTGGCGGTGAGGGATTCCAGTTGCAGGGGTTCGTCGGCGGTCTGGATATCGAGGTCAAGATAGCGCCAGGTGCGCCACCAGAGCGGCTCGAAGGTGCGATGCTGGCCGCCGTCGGGAAGGAAGCGGTCGATCAGGCCGACGGCCTGGCGATCGTTCGACTTCGTCGCGGTCGCCTTTTCGCCGGTCTTGTCGTAGAGGGCTTCAGAGTAGGTGAGCGTGATCGGGCGCCCTTGCCGCCGGAGACGGTGAGCAGCGGATAGGCGGTGGTGAGGGTTTTGCGGTCGAGGAGAATGTGGACGTGGCTGCCGGCGGGAACGTGACTGCGGCGGCGGGAAAGCTGCTGAGAGCGGGCAATGTCCGGTGCGGACGGTTTCGCCGGCGCTGGTGGGCGTAGTACCATGTGGGGCAGCTGATCAGGGACCAGGCCCCAGGTTTGTCGCCTTCGACGTCAAAGGAATGGGCTGGTTGCCGTGGAATAAATGCTTTCGCGCATGGGCGAAGCGGCGGGAACCCAGGTTGAGGCGGATGTGGCGGGCGTCGTTCCAGTCCAGTCGTAATGCGCGGCGTCGATCTCTTCGCCGGGGCCCGAGGCCATTAAATGCGCATGATCGATCAGCGACCGATCAAGGGGGCCGCTGGCCGTCTCCTGCTCGACTTGCCAGCCATCTGCGGGTGCTGATGGACGCTGTCTCCGGTGGCTTCGCTTTCGAGCAGGAAGGCGGTACGGTCAGAAATTTGTGCGATGGGCGCGTAGATGCCGAAATTCCAGACCGTGGCTGTGATGAGGTTCTCGCCCGGCTGGAGCAACGGGGCGAGGTCAAAGCGCTCGTAGCGCCAGTGGGCCAGGTCGCCGCGGGCGGGGCCGTCGCCGGCGCGACGGCCGTTGACATAGAGGACGAAGCGGTTGTCGGCGCTGACGCGAACAGGATAGGCGGCCGGAACGGCGGCGAGGGTGAGTGTGCGGCGGAAGTGGAGGACCGCCGGGCTCGCGCAACGGGGCGGTGGGATGCGTGACCCAGGAAGCCTTCCAGTCGCGGTGGGGCGGATCAGGCTGCAGATTGCTTTGGGCGTGGAGGCTGAGGGTGGCGAGGAGGAGAGCGAAGAAGGTAATGAATGGGCGCATGGAGCAAGGCCTTCCGGGTTACTGGTTACCAGCTTAACGGAAATCGAAAAGCAATGGAGGAAGGATTTCCATTTCGTTTGGAGGGCAAGAATCGGGAATAGTGAGGAGTGGTAATGACAGCCGCCGTGGAGCAAGTTTTGACCGAGGCGGACTCGCAACTGAGGGAATAGCCCGTGAAGACAGGCGAGGGTATGCATTTGAACGCTTGAACGGGGAGGCGGGAATATTCCTGTCCTATCCGCTTGATTTTGCGGTCCCTTGTAACCTCTTATTCATCAATTCCCGGTTAGCCTGTTTGAAGTGAACGCCAACGTGCCTGATATTCGCATCTCCCGCAAGCCAGCTTAAGCCTGAAGCAGATCCTCCTGAGGGAAGGCGTCCGGCGGATGCGGCGCCGGTTCGCGGTATCGGCGATTCGCTCCTTTCTTTTGTCGCGCGGCAATTCGGCCATGGCCGATCGCGGCTTTCATGGGCTGATGGTGCTTTGCGCGCTGAGCATCTTCGGGATCGTGGTGCTGATCGCCGTCGAGCTGGTGGTGCGCTCGCAACTGGCCTGGCATCAAGTTTGGCTTTCAATTTTTCTTCAGTGCATTTATCGATCCTGAGACCAATCTGCCGCAGTACTGGGACCCGGTAAACGGGCATTTCAGCGCGCTGCCATTTATTTATGGCACGCTGGTTTCCTCCTTTCTGGCGCTGCTGATGGCTGTTCCGCTGGCCATTGGCGTGGCGGTATTTCTTGACCGAGATGTGCCCGCAGGCGCTGCGCGGTCCGCTGGCATTTATGACCGAGTTGCTGGCCGCCATTCCCAGCGTGATCTATGGGCTTTGGGCGGTATTTGTGCTGGTGCCGCTGATGCGCGAGTATGTGAATCCGCTGCTGATTCACATGGCTGGGCTGGACGGGGCTCTTCAGCGACGATAACCCCACCGGCCTGGGATTTGTGACCGCGGGCGTGATTCTGGCCATCATGATTCTGCCGATCATCTCCTCGCTGACGCGCGAAGTGATGACGGCGGTGCCGCACTCGCAGCGGGAGGCGGTGCTGGCGCTGGGCGCCACGCGCTGGGAGATGATCCGCATGGGCGTGTTGCGCAATGCGCGCATTGGGATTGTGGGCGCGATCATTCTGGGCCTGGGCCGCGCGCTGGGCGAAACCATGGCGGTGACCATGGTGATCGGCAACAATCCGCAGATTCTGCGCTCGCTGCTTGGCAATGGCAGCTCGATGGCGGCGGTGATCGCCAACGAATTTGCAGAGGCCTCAGGCGACCTGCATCTGAGCGCGCTGATGGAGATCGGCCTGGCGCTGTTTATAGTGACGATCATTGTGAATGCATTTGCCCGGGTGATGGTGTGGGCGGTTACGCGCGGAGCGCCCGCGCAGGTGCATTAAGTACAGGGAATAGATAACAGCGAAACTGGAGAGCAGAGATTGCCGGCGGAACGGAAATTGCGGGCGAAGATTCGGGCGGTGATCGATGGCGCGGCGACCGGGCTAGCGGTGCTTTCGACGATGCTGGTGGTGGCGCCGCTGCTGGCTATCTTTGTCTATCTGCTCTACAAAGGCGCCAGTTCGCTGAACTGGGCTTTTTCACGGAGATTCCCAAGCCGGTGGGCGAGACAGGCGGCGGCATGGCGAACGCGATTGCTCGGCTCCGGCGATTCTGCTCGCGATCGGCAGCATGATAGGCGTTCCAATGGGAATTGGCGGCGGCATTTTTCTGGCCGAGTTTGGGCGCGGAACGAAGCTGGCCAATGCGATGCGGTTTACGGCCGATGTGCTCAATGGCGTTCCCTCGATCGTGATGGGCATTGCGGTTTATTCGCTGATCGTGATTCCGCAGGGGCACTTTTCGGCCTTGTCAGGCGGAGTGGCGCTGGGCATCATGATGATTCCGACCGTTTGCCGCACCACCGAAGAGATGCTGCTGATGGTGCCGCATGCGGTGCGCGAAGCGGCGCTGGCGCTGGGCGTGCCCAACTGGCGGTCGGTGCTGTCGATTACCGTGAAGACGGCCTCGCCGGGCATTATTACCGGCTGCATGCTGGCCTTTGCGCGCGTGGCGGGAGAAACCGCGCCGCTGATTTTTACGGCCTTCGGCAATCAGTTCTGGAGCGCGAATCTGAACGAGCCGATTGCCGCGCTGCCGTTGCAGATTTATGTTTATGCCATCTCTCCCTACGATGATTGGCATCGTCTGGCGTGGGCAGGGGCGCTGGTGTTGATTGTTTTGATTGTGCTCGCGGTTTCGCTGGTGCGTTATGTGACCAGCCGCGGCGTTTTGAAGGGAGCAAGCTAAGTGGGCGTTGGCATCGAGGTAATCAACCTGAACGCGTGGTACGGGACCAATCACACGCTGCAGGACATCAATCTGAATATCCCAGCCAACCATGCCACGGCGCTGATCGGTCCTTCGGGCTGCGGCAAGAGCACGTTTGTGCGCTGCCTGAACCGCATGCACGAGACCAATCCCATTGCGCGGGTGACGGGCAAGGTGCGCATTGGCGACCTGGATATTTACGAGGATTGCCAAGCCGGTGGAGATTCGGCGCCGGGTGGGTATGGTCTTCCAGCGGCCAAATCCATTTCCCACCATGTCCATTTACGACAATGTTGCGCGGGATTGAAGCTGAACGGCTACAGCAACCGGCGCGCGCTGGACGAGATTGTGGAGAAGTCGCTGAAGAACTCGGCGCTGTGGGATGAGGTGAAGGACGATCTGAAGAAGAAATCCGGGCGCCAGCCTTAGCGGCGGGCAGCAGCAGCGGTTGTGCATTGCGCGCGCGCTGGCTGTGGACCCCGAGGTGCTGCTGATGGACGAGCCGGCTTCGGCACTGGACCCGGTTTCCACATCGAAGATCGAGGACCTGATTTTTCAGTTGAAATCGCAGTACACTATTGTGATTGTGACGCACAATATGCAGCAGGCGGCTCGCGTGGCAGAGAAGACCGGCTTCTTTTTGAATGGGCGGATGGTGGAGTTCGACTCCACACACAAGATATTCACCAATCCCAGCGACAAACGCACCGAGGATTACATCACAGGCAGGTTTGGATGACGCGCATACGCTTTCAACAAAGTCTGGACGAACTGAAAGAGCAACTGCTGGTGATGGCGGGGCTAGCCGAGCAGGCTATTCAGCGCGCCATCGAAGCGTATCGCGTGCGCGACCTTTCGATCTGCGACCTCGTTAGCCGCAGCGAGATGGCGATCAACCGGCTGGAGCGCGATATCGACCAGGCCGCTCTTGACCTGCTGGCGATGGAGCAGCCCATGGCCATCGATTTACGTTTTATTTTGGCCGTGATCAAGATCAATGCCGACCTGGAACGGGTGGGCGACGCAGCCAAGGCATCAGCGACCGTGTGCGGAGCATGGATCAGATGGCAGTGGTTGAGCTGCCGGTGGATATTCCCAGAATGGCGACGCTGGCCGCAGAGATGGTGCGCAAGTGTTTGCAGGCATTTATTGAGGGAGATGCTCCGCTGGCGCGCTCGATCCTGGCCATGGATGACGCCGTGGATGCGATGAATAAAGCGGCCTACAAGGCGCTGACCAAGGTGATGGAAGAGGAAAGCCACCTAGCTCCCCAGGCGCTGAATGCTTTGATGATCAGTCGCAATCTGGAGCGAGTTGCCGACCACGCTACGAATATCGCCGAGGACGTGATTTTCTGGGTGGAAGGCGCCGATGTGCGGCATCACAAGAGCGTGACCGGCGGCCGCGATCCGCAAGCAGGGCGGAAGGTTGAGCCGGCGCCGCAGATGTAGTGGAGCCGCACACTGCTTCGCTCTGAACCGGCGACTCCTGACGGCATGCATGAGTTAGAGCAGCTATAGTTCCCACCAATCCAGCGATACCATGCGCGGATAATAAAGGCCGGCGCGGATGGGCAGGTCCACGCTGTGGAGGTTGCGCAGGATTGCGGCGTAGGCTTCGAGTTGAGGCGCTAAGATTTTTCTTAGCTCGGGGAGAGCTATGGACGGGTCTGGGGCGCCGAGTCCGCAACCCCGCACGATGGGGTGAGGGCGTGGAGCAACGCACTCTTTGCTTGCCCCCCGGGTTATTGTTGCGCCGGTGCTGGACTCTGTGCGGGCGCAGCCGGGAGGACACGCTCGCGCCATTCGGCGGGAGTACGCTTGAATGTCCAGGCGAGCGATCCTTGGGAAATTACGAGATCGAATCTGCGGCGGAAAACAATCTCGACCTTGTCAAAATCCTGAACCTTTTTGTCGTTCGTGAGAACCAGCTTGGCCACTTGGTCCGCCAAGGCTTCCTCATCCCCGCTCTTTCCCTCCCATAAAATCGTGAGGGTCAGGATTCTCTTCGTTCCTCCCCCGATGATGTCGCGGGACGTCGATTCGGATGCGTTTACCACCTGGGGCTTCAACCACCTGTTGGACAAGCCGTGAGTCTTGCGCCAGCTCGGAATGGGTTTGGAGGGGCGTTAAATCAGTCTGCAGATCGCTGAGGTCTCCCGCCAAGGCTCCAATGGAAATTGCAAGAACGAAGATCAGCCCAAGAACTATCCAATGTATTCTCCAGATCGGCATTGCTCCCACGGGACCGGGTTCGCCTGCTTTGACTACATAACTTCCAACGGCGAGGTCGTGGAGTCCTTGCCTTGTGGCGCGGTTGGTGATCAGGAGATAAAGCGTCGATCCCCCAACTCCGAATACGACTATGAAACCCAGAATGCCAACCGCTGCTCTCATTTGCGTTGACGGCAGCGGCAGCCCATACAGGAAAAAAGGAGCGGCGAATATCGCGTATCTTGCAACAGATTTACCAAAGGAAATCGCTTTCCCCTGCGCATCGACCACCCTCAATTTCATCCACTGTTTTCCAAAGGTCTGGCCGTTTCCAATTTTGCAATCGTAGAGGGCGCAGTAGATAAAAGCTATGCAGAATCCAACTAGGCGCCCCCACTGGCCCAATTGGGAAAACTCGTCCATGAGAGCGGCCCCAAGGCCGAGGCCGACAATGAATAGGATCAAATAATCGATCAGGAACGCACCAAAACGCCGCCAGGGCGAACCAAGTGAAGAGGCTTGCGGGAGAGCGCCCGTAACGGACAGTGGATCGAAAGAGAAGGACGGGATACTGGAGTCCATGGCTTGCCTCTTCAAAACATGAATGAAGATGGTTAGGGACGCGACAGGATTATTTCAACAGAGCCGATGTTTATGCAACCTCGGGGAAAAAGCCAGGTCGGTTATAGTTCCCACCAGTCCAGCGATACCATGCGCGGATAATAAAGGCCGGCGCGGATGGGCAGGTCCACGCTGTGGAGGTTGCGCAGGATTGCGGCATAGGCTTCGAGTTGAGGCGCGAAGATTTTTCTTAGCTCGGGGAGAGCTATGGACGGGTGGGCATTGTCCGCATGCGCGGTCTTGTAATCGACGACCCACCAGCAGTCTTCGCCCTCCGCTTGAGGACTAGGGCCTGCTCGGAAGACTCGGTCCACGCGGACTGTGCTCAATGTGCCGGCGACGACTCCGGCCCAGCGGACCTCGCTCTGGGCATCAGCGTGGGGCGAGAGAATCCATTGGCCGAGGGGGTCAAAGGAAGCGCTGAGCGCAGATTCCATCGCCTGGGCGGCGATGCGGGCAGACTGCGCCTGCTCCACGCCCGAGGCGCGCACCTGGGCGGCGATGCGGGGTTCGAAGCGCTTTAAAGCGGCGCGCGCCGGTTGCCATTCATGCGTTTTGCGTAGACGGGCAAGCTCTTCCAGGAGTGAGTGGACGGCGGTACCGAATGTGCGAGAGAGCTTGCCGCCTTCGTGGCGGATGTAGAGCCGTGAGGCGCTCATTCCAACGATGGGTGAATCTTCTACTGGAGAGAACCCTTCACACGTTGCGGGAAGGCAATCCGGCGGAAGGCGGCGCAGCAGAGTTGGTTTGACCGGGCCGGGCATTATGAGGAGGTTGCTCTCAGTGGAGGCGGCAATGGATTCGATCACTTGCTCTTGGCCGCCAGCAGATTTTTCTTTGGCAACCTTCCATTCTTCGAAACGATTTCGAACTTCATCTTCAAGTGCCGGCCAGGCAGTGGCTAACAGGCTGTTCTTGCCGGGATCGGCAAGATTGAACTGACCATTGCTCTCGATCTTGTAAGCAGGGCGGGCGAAGAGATGCAACTCATCGCGGGCGCGGGTTGCGGCAACATAAAGGATGCGCCGGTCCTCCTGCGATTCGCGCTGGCGACGGATGCGATCGACCCACTTCTTGGCTTCGCCGGGATCTTTGCTTCTGGGCTGGAAGGGAGCGATGAGGAACTCGGTAATGTTGTCTTGGTCATCCAGTTGAGCAAGACCGCGTTCGAGCCAGGAGAGCATCTCGTGCTTGCCGCCTTTTGTTACGGCTTGCAGGTCGGGGACGATGACCACCTCAAACTCCAGGCCTTTTGATTTGTGGATGGTCATCAACTGGACCCCGGCGTCGCTGTTGGCCTCTGGATCAGGCAATGCGGTGAGCTTGTCGAGAGCAGCTTCGAGCGCGGGGCCGGGCAGATCCTGCTCGCCCGCCGGCAAGAGGTCAAGGCATCTCCACAGGAGATCGATGTTGGCGCGCGCGGAGTTATCGACACAGGCGGCTCCCCCAGCCGTACCCAGCTCTGCTCGAGCCAGGTACCCGTGGAGGCAGTCGGCTGGGCGGCACGCAAAGCGGGGAATGAGTTCCACATTTCAAGCACGCGACTGGCGGCGCGTTGGCCGTCTTCGCTGAGGAGCGGGAGACGCTCGGCCAGCAGTTCCGGCACTGGGCGGGCAAGCAACTCCGGATCGTCGGCGCTCGTGAGCTTGTAAAGATCGTCGAGCGCAAGAGCGCACCACGGCGCACGCAGCACTTCAAGCCACGCTACGCGGTCCTGGGGATTGAGGACGGCACGCAGGAGGCTCAAGGCATCGAGAACTTCGGGACGGTCTTTCAGCGTTTCAAGCTCGACAGCGCGAAAGGGAATTGAGGCCTCGTGCAGGGCCTTCGCAATGGGCAGGAGCGACTTGCGCGCACGGGCCAGGACTGCGATGCGGAATTTGCCACCCTGTGACCTGGCTTCGCCGATGCGGGCGGTGTGGCTCTGGATCAGATTTACAATCTGCTGAATCTGCGCAGATTGAGATGCTTCTCTTTCCTTCGTAATTTCCGGGGCAGAAGATTTTCCACGAGGTGATTGCGGCTGAAAATCAAGATGCAGATTGAATTCCGGCGTTGGGTTGGGCAGCTCTGTGCGCGCGGGCTCGGCGGAAGAAAAGGCTACTCCGCTGCCATCGTCGGCGGTGAAGACCTGGGCAAAGATTTCGTTGAGCCAGTTAACGAGCGGCGGTGTGGTGCGGAAATTCGCCGTAAGAGAAGCGAAATCGAAGAGGAGCGGCTCAGCGTTGGGAACCTCAAGGCCAAATGACTTTACGCGCGGGAAGAGCTCCGCGTCTGCCTCGCGGAAAAAGTAGATGGACTGCATGGGGTCGCCGACTACGAAGCAGGTGCGGCCGATGCGTTCAGACCATGCGGCGATGAGGCTCGAAAGCAACTCGTGCTGGCGGCGGCTTGTGTCCTGGAATTCGTCGACCAGCAAGTGACGGATGCCGTCGGCTACGCCCAGGGCCGCATCGGTAGGGAGGCCGTCTTCATCTTTAAGCACGCGCCGCGCAATCTGGGCGACCTCGGTGTAGTCCACTGTTCCGGATTCAGCAAAAACCACCTGGAGTTGGGCTGACGCATGGCGCAGCAGGATGAAACAGGCCTGAACAATTTTCCAATCTTCCTCGGTATAGCGAGTAGGGGGCAGTGCCAGGACCCCGGCAAGCGCCGATTCGAAACTGGGATTATTTCCCAAAACCTTAATCAATTCAAAGAATCGCGCCTTCTCGTGCTTGCGATCGGCTGGGAAGCCATGACGCCTATCTGCCGCCCTGCGAAACGCACCATCGGCAAGGATGAGTTTGGCCAGGCACAGATAGGCATCGCGCGCTGCTGCGAGATCTTCGCCGGCGAATGGACCGGATGGAAACTCGGCAAGCTCAGCCAGCTCACGATGCTTTTCGCCGTTGAGCTGCGTGCAGGCAAACCGTGCCAGGGACAAAATTTCTTCGCGCGCGCCAGGGACTTGATTCAGCATTCTGTCAAGCACAGAGATCGCTTCACTCACTGCATGGGCGAAGGGCCTTTCAAGAACGACTCTAAGCGCATCCCAATCCGGATCACGCGACAGAACAAATTCGTGCATCCAGCGTTCGCGTTTGCTGAGCATCTCAACTAGCAGGCTTTCCACCTCTTGCCAATTGTTGTCGCGCCACTCGAGCAGCAAGGCAATCGCTCCGCTTAGCATGGGATCGGTATTGTCTATCTGCTCGAGGCTGCGGCGGGCTGCGCGGCGATATAACTCCTCAGGCTGCTCGGCTATATCGAGCCCGCCGCCAAAGCCGGAGAGCAAAGGCTGCTGCAAAGCCAGGTCGCGGCAAAATGAGTCGATGGTTCTGATGCGAAGTTGCGCCGGAAGTTCGAGCAGATTCCAGCCCAGTGCGTGCGAACGCTCCAGGGCGCGGCGGGCTAGCAGGCCGGGGTCCGGCTCACGCAGCTTTCCGAGAATCCGGTTGCGCATTTCGGCGGCGGCGGCATTGGTGAAAGTGATGGCTACCACCTGGCTCGGTCATCGACATCGGAGAGAAGACGGAGGAATCGATCTGCCAGCAATGTGGTCTTGCCCGAACCGGCCGGGGCCTGCACCAGGATGGAGTGCGCGGGATCGATGGCGAGATCGCGCGCGGATTGATCGGGAGG
Organism: uncultured Acidobacteriaceae bacterium; assembly: GCA_963839225.1. Lineage (GTDB taxonomy): Bacteria > Acidobacteriota > Terriglobia > Terriglobales > Acidobacteriaceae > Telmatobacter. The sequence continues at coordinate 4,860 of CAWIVA010000057.1, read as the reverse complement.
CGCGGGTTTGGTCAGGCTACTCATCGCTCTCGCCTTCGCTGCTTTCTGAATCGTCTTCATCATCGAGCAGAGCTTGAGATTCGTGAATGCGGCAGAGCGTTTGCAGTCCGCAGCGCTCGCAGGTATCGGGGTATTCGCGCGGGTCAGCCTCGGCGCGGCCGGCGAGAAAATCTTTGGCCAGTTGCTCTATGTAGAGCCGCCAGTCGATCAGGCTCTCGGCAAGGGAATCGTTCCTGACCAGGCTGCTCATGCTGGAGAGATCGGCCTTTAGTGTTGTCCTGGCATCACCGACCAGACCGGCAAAGCACAGGTCACCTGGCCGGACCTTGGCAAAGACCAGTCCGCCGAGCACTTCTTCTCGCTCAACGGCGTAACTTGCATAGAGGGGTAGTTGCACATCGTCGGGGCGGGGCAGGTCCCAGGATTTCAGGGTTGACGTCGCCGGATTTATAGTCGATGACCAGCAGGGAATTGTCGCGGAGACGGTCGATGCGGTCAAGGCGCAGGTCAAAGATGAGGCCGGCGATTTGAACGGTGCTGTCGACTTCAGTATCTTTGACTTCAAACTCGATTCGAGTGGCTTCATAGTCCAGCCATTGAGTCACGAGTGAAACAAGGCGTTGACTCTCAAGTTCCAAATAGCGGTGGGGCATGCGCCCACTTAGACTTGCCGAAATCTCTTCCTGCATCACGCCTCTAACGTGATTTGCGACAAATAACTCTTTGTCCCCGATCGCCTGCAGCTCGCTGAGAGAACGAATGCCGTGGGGCGGGCCAGCCCAAACGGAGTGAAGTACCGCATGAAGTAAGTTTCCGCGTTGTGATGGGGTAAGTCCGGCCTGGGCCGGTTTCCAGCATTGGGCGGCCAGGCGCGTGGTCGCAAAGGCTTTGAAGGGACATTGAGACTGAGAGGTGAGGACACTGGAGCCGCCCAGAATTTTGGTCGTCCCGGCGACGAAGGGAATTCGGCTTCGATCTTCGAATTGCACCGTGAGCGGCAACGGGTTATGCAGGGCGGCCAACTCCGGAGGCAGCGGTTGCGCTGCTCCGGCTATCTTCGCGATGAGCTGAGACGGTCTGACATCAGTGCCCTCGTTCTGGCGCGCGTAGCTGAAGTGGACCTCCGCCGCTGACGCAAGCAATCTGACCGTGATGGATTCGGCTAGATCCCAATCAAGTTGAGCGGTTGCGTGAGGCATTTTGACTTCACGCTGCACATCGAGTGGAAGCAGCGGATGAGTGGAGCCGCCCGCCGGCCACGCATCCTCGTCCGCACCGAGGAACCAGATGGCGTCGGCGGTGAGGCCTGCCGACTCAGCCGGGCCGGCGATCTGTATTGGCGCGTCGCGGGATTCCGGGGCAAAGAGGGTCTCGTCGAGAGCACGTGATAAGACGGAGAGGAATTCGGACCAGGGAATGCGGCTGCCGTCGAAGCCGAGGGAGCCGCATGTTTCGAGAGTTTGATCCCAGCGATGGACGGCTTGGAATTCGGCGCTGGAAAGAGGCCGCTCACCCGGCCAGGCGGCGGACTCAAGCAATCGCGGGGCGAGTTCGGCCCATTCTAGAGGGCTTTGCAGGCGGCGCGAAGACTCCGCCAGGAGGCGTTGGGCCTGGCGCATGCGAAAAACCCAGGCGGGCGGCAACGGCTGGCCTGACCGCTGGTTGATAAAGGCATCCAGCGTCCAACTGGGCTGCTCCAAACCTCGGCGGCGGAGCTTTCGCATGTGTGCTTGCAGTGTGGAATTTTCGCTGCGGCTAGCGGCAGCGTGCCCGGTGGAGAGCAGCCAGTCGAGTTCGTGCTCAGCCAGCGGGCCGGAGAGCCAGCGCAGCAACAGGTGAGCGCTGCCGGGAAGCACGATTCGGCTTAGTGGCACACCGAGGGAGAACTCGAAAAGCGGTTGTGTGGCGGGGTGAGCATGCTTCAGAAAGGCACGCTCAATCTCGCCTCGGCGGCTGTTTGCGTTTTGCGTAATGACCAGCAGACGGACGCTCGGGTTTATGGCAAGTTTGCGGCTGCACCAGAGAGCGCAGGCGGTGAGTTCGGCCTGTGCGTCTGCTGCTTCGTAAAAACGGATTTGGCCGGCGGGTTTGTCGAGGGTGGCCTGCCGCCATTCGCCCCAGGCTTCGAAGAGGGCGTGATGGACCGGGAGCATGCGGTCAAAGCCGGCGAGAAGCAATGGTGGTCGCTGTGTTTCCTCTTTTGACGGATTCTCAAGCAGCGCAATCAGCTCGAGCGTCAGATGAGCAGGACTGAGCAGGTTGCGGGCGTGGCAAACTTCGTTGAAGGCTGTGAGCCAGATGCCAAAGGCACCCGCATCCTGTTGCCAGCCGCTGCGCGCGCCTTCCCGCAGGAATCGCGGGGCATATGCACACAGCAAGTCATGAGCTTCCATGGCCAGAGTGGCCAGGCGGTAGCGCGGGCCTTCGAGCACAGTGGCCATCTGCCGGTCCGCACCGGCTAACTCCGCCCATAATGACCGCTCCTGCAGAGAGTTCAGCAGCAGGCGGCTATTGCACGTTCGCTTTTCCCATTCCGCCTGGGCAAAACTCTTCCAGTCCAGAATGTCGGGCGCAGGCCAGGCAGTGAGCCCTTCTGCGCGCCGGGCTCGATGGAAAGCGAAGGCAAGGGCGCGGGAGGCACGCTCACTGGCGGTAACTACCACTCCGCCTTTACTCAGCCATGCGTCAATCTCAGCATGTGATCCGGGTTCGGCTTTCGTGCGCACCCCCATTCTTGCGTTATACGCCGAGGGGCGGAGCAAGTGCCAATTTACGTCAATCCAATGGGTGTGCTCGCTCATCAGATTATGTACCCGCGGGGGTGTCGTTTCAGGGCGTCGAAGGGTAAAGTCATGATGGTAGAGTGAGGTATGAACGTGAGCGGACGTTTGGCCAAGCCTTCTGTTCCTTATTGCAGGGCGGTATTGATGGGGTTTTTCCTTGTGGCCACCCATCTTCTCGCGGCCGAGCAGCCTGCAGCGCAAGAGAGCGCGGGGCAGTTCGATCATGACAACAGCCGCCCCGCATTGCCCTGCATGCCTTCCTCGCTGGGTTCGCCGTTTATTCCGGTCGACAGCTGGGTTTATCCGGCGATGCTGCGGCTCTACTCGCTGGGGTTTGTGGATACAGCCTACCTTGGCATGCGTCCCTGGACCCGCGCCAGCATCGAACACATGCTGGAAGAAGTCGGAGCGCGCATCGAAGATGCGGATGAGGGGCCAGTCACAGACGAGGCGCAGGGAATTTATGATGCGCTAATGCAAAAGATGCTCAACGACATGCAGGGCCCCTGCCTAAGGCATGAGGGCAATTCACGCGTGGAAAGTGTTTACGAAGTTGCGCGCGCCATCAACGGCACGCCTTTGCGCGACAGCTATCATCTCGGTTCAACAATCATCAACGACTACGGCCGACCCTACGAGGGCGGATTCAATAACTATTCAGGCGCCAGCGGGTATGCCGCCGCAGGACGGTTCCTGATCTACGCGCGCGGCGAGTTCCAGGCAGCTCCTTCAGGCCCAGGTTACTCAAACGCATTGGCAGAAGCATTTGTTAGCCGCGATGGCACCAGTGATTACTACTTCAATACTTACAACAACGGAGTTCTCATATCCCCTGCACCTCCTTCTATTCCTCTGCCATTGAAACTGCAGACCACTATTCCGGCGGGACCTATTGCCTCGGTCACCGATGGCCGCTTTATGGAAGCCTACGTCTCCGCCCAGGTTCTGAACCACGTGATTTCTTTCGGTAAACAGGACGAATGGTTGGGACCCGCCCAGGGCGGCTCGATGGCCTATTCCAACAACGCCGAAAACGTTTATGCATTCCGCATCAACCGCATTGAGCCGTTGCACGTTCCGGGGCTCTCCCGTTTCACAGGCCCGTTCAGGTATGAGTTTCTGATCGGCCCCCTCAAAGGCCACACATACCCCATCGATCCCTGGGTGCATGTGGAGAAGATCAGCTTCAGGCCCACAGAGAATCTGGAATTCGGCTTCGAGCGCACCGTGATATGGGGCGGCAAGGATCATGAGCCGATCAACATACGGAATTTTTTTCGAGGTTTCTTTAGCCTCACCGCACCCCAGGCCAATATAAAGTTCAGCAACCAGGATCCCGGCGCGCGCTTTGGCGCCTTCGACTTCAATTACAGGTTGCCAAAACTCCGCAACTGGCTCACGGTCTATCTGGACTCCTTTGTGCACGACGACATTTCACCCATCGACAATCCCCATGGCTCCTCGTGGCATCCTGGTCTCTATCTCTCACACGTGCCCGGTATTCCTAAATTGGATATACGGGTTGAGGCGGCTTCAACCGATCCGCCCGTCTATAAGAGCCTTTATGGCCAGTATATGTACTATGAGGTCGTGCAGAAGCAGGGCTACACCAACAACGGCCAGATCTTTGGCGACTGGATCGGGCGCGAGGACAAGGGCGGCCAGGGCTGGATCACTTATCACCTGAGCGGCAATGAGTGGCTCCAGGTTGGCGTGCGCAATCAGAAGGCGGCTACAGACTTTATCCCCGGTGGAACTACGCTGAACGATATAAACTTCCAGGTGGTGAAGCGAATAGCCAAGGACTTCGAAATCAACGGCAGCTTTGCCCACGAGCGCTGGCAGGCTCCGATTTATCCCACAGGCACCCCCGTGTATCCTGCAAGTCAGCAGACCGTAAACACTACTACTATCCAAGTCACATGGTTTCCGGAACGGAAGGTCAGCTTCTAAAGGGAATAGACTAAATACTATCTATGCAGGTGAATGAAGAATTAAAGATGCCATCGCCAGAGCAGCGCGAAAAGCTGGCCCTGGTAATTCCCACCCTCTGTGAAGAGGAAAATATCGGCGGCTA
>CAWIVA010000056.1:0-6344 GCA_963839225.1 uncultured Acidobacteriaceae bacterium | reverse complement strand
AATGTCCCTGCTGGAGTGCAAGAGGAGGTTACTTGGACTGACCTCAGCGGGAATCTTTGGCTCTTCGGGGGCGCTGGTTATGATTCAACAGGGGCATATACGTCCCTTAACGACCTTTGGGAATTCAGTCCCACCTCCAAGGAATGGACGTGGATAGGCGGGAGCAACAAGGGATCGGCTACCGGTGTTTATGGCACTTTGGGTGTTGCTGCTGCGAGCAACATGCCTGGAAGCAGGGATAGCGCCGTAAGCTGGACAGATAGCAGCGGGAATTTCTGGCTTTTCTCTGGTCAGGGACTTGATTCGACCGGAACAAGTGGCTGGCTCAATGATCTTTGGGAATTCAGCCCCTCGACCAAAGAATGGACATGGATGGGCGGGTCTAATACCACGTATGCGAACCCAGCACAAACTATAGATAAAGGCCAGCCCGGCGTTTACGGCAAAGAGGGTGTGCCTGCCGCTACGAACGTCCCCGGAGGCCGATATTCCGCCGTAAGCTGGACTGACAGCAGCGGAAATTTCTGGCTCTTTGGAGGCGAGGGGCATGATTCGACGGCGGCACAGGTAGGCAACCTCAACGACCTCTGGCGCTTTCAGCCCTAGCCAATCGTCCGTGGGTCACGCGGTGGCGCAGCGCAAGCACCACTTCACTAAAGCACTTCTCATGCCAGAAAGGAAAATCAGATGAGCAGGAGCGCGACCGGGCTGCGCGTGAGGAGGCAGTCGGATAGAGTAATCCAATGCTTGCACCTTTCACTTTGATGCTTGCTAATGCTTGCACCTTTGATTAGTTAGATTGACTTAGTAACTAGATTCATTTGTTTCGGGAGTAGAATCTAAAGGAGAGAATGTACCAGCGCATGTGGGCGCATAGGAGGAACCATGAACGAAAAAGACATGGCTTTGGAAATAGCGCAGAGATTCATTGAGATGGAAGCGGAGATTGAGGCTCGTGGTGCTGTACTAGACCGCGCTTGGTCTCGTCCCGATTCTCGGTGGCAACAGCACACCTATAATCGCGCGAATGAGACTCTAATTGGTCAAGCTACTCATGAAAGGCGCGCCGAACTTCAATCTGCATTTGACGCCGCCAACGACGGTGATTCTCTGATACACATCCTTCATCAGGAAATCCTGCGGAGGGCAACAGTTTCATAGAAATTGTAACTCGCGCCATTGTGTAGGAAAACAACAGAAAGCACAGTTTAATGCAAACTGTTCCTTGCGCTTTCAGGAGGAATGTCCCATGTATGAAATTTATGAAGAATGCGAGAAGTGTGGAACTCGAATGGACATAATTATCGAATCAAGCACTCCCGTCCAATACCGAGCTAATTGCCCGTTTTGTCATACCAACTTCTCTGCTGTTCTATTGCTTAGGCAGCCTGCTCCGATAAAGTCCCAAGATGAGAATTCGACTACTCGATAGAACCCGAAAAACCGTAGCTGAATCCGCTTATAATCCCAGCCTAGCCCACAGCTCATCCACGCGCGCTTTGGTTGCGCGGTCCATCTCGATCATTGCCGGCCAGGGGCGATCGAAGCCTTCGGCCTTCCATTTGCGGGTGGCGTCTATGCCCATTTTGGAGCCGTAGTTGGGCAGGCGCGAGGAGTGATCGAGCGAATCAATGGGGCCAAGCATGAACTGAATATCGCGCTCGGGGTCGATGTTGTTGGCTACGCGCAACACCACCTCGGCTACGTTCTGCACGTCGCAGTCCTCGTCCACTACGATGATGCACTTGGTAAACATCGCCTGGCCCAGCGACCAGATGGCGTTCATCACTTTACGGGCGTGGCCGGGGTAGCTCTTGCGGATGGAGACCAGCATGAGGTTGTGGAAGACCGCTTCGACGGGAAGATGAATGTCTACGATTTCCGGGATGGTCATCTTCATGGCGGGGAGGAAGATGCGCTCGACAGCCTTGCCCATCCAGGCGTCTTCCATGGGCGGCTTGCCGACGATGGTCGCGGCATAAATGGGATCTTTGCGATGAGTGATGCAGGTGATGTGGAAGACGGGGTAATCGTCGGTGAGGGTGTAGAAGCCGGTATGGTCGCCGAAAGGGCCTTCGCTGCGCAGCTCACCAAGCTCCACGTAACCCTCGAGAACGATCTCGGCGTGCGCGGGGACTTCAAGATCGACGGTTTCGCATTTCACGATTTCGACCGGCTTGCCGCGCAGGAAACCGGCGATGAGGAACTCCTCCACCTCAGGCGGGGCGGGAACGATGGCTGCAAACGTCGTGGCCGGATCGGTTCCGATGGCTACGGCAACTTCGAGCCGCGAGCCTTTCAGATTGCCCATCGCCACCTGCGGCATTCCGCCGATGGGACCGTCGGGGATTGAGACCGCTCCGCCCGCCGACTCCGCCATTGCCGCTACGCGCGCAGTGCTTGGATCGAATTCACTCGACCGAGAGGCTTCCTCGCGTAAGGCTTCGCGATAGTGCTCCGCGGCTACCTTTTGCCGCTGCCAGTGCATGCCGGTGGTTTGGCCGTCGTAGACCTGCATGCGGTACATCCCGATATTGCGCTTGCCCGAGCGCGGATCGCGGGTGATGACGCAGGGCAGAGTGATGAAGCGGCCTCCGTCGAGAGGCCAGCACTTTAGGATCGGAAATTGGTTGAGGTCGATGTTCTCTTTGACGAATGACCTCTTTGCAGCGGGCTTCTTTGGCGCTCACGGTCCTGGGGAATGCGCTGGTTAACGCGCCTAGTTGCGGCAACATCTTGAGCTTGTCAAGCAGGCCTTCGGGAGCTTTCACATTCATCAGGCCCTGGATGCGTTCGGCAATCTCATCGAGCCGGTCCACGCCGAGTGCGAGCGCCATGCGGCGCTCTCTGCCGAACTGGTTGATGAGGACCTTGTGGCCAGGATGGCCTTTTACGTTTTCAAAGAGCAGCGCCGGGCCGCCGGGAGCGTATTTCCCGCCGAGACAGCCCTTTGCCCGCTCCAATTTTGAGACGCGATCAGTGATCTCGGTGATCTCGAGCTCCGGCGAGACCTCTTCGCGAATGCGCCTGCAGTTCACCGTCTTTTTCGAGTGCTTTGATCCAGTCGCGTAAGTCGTCGTAGGCCAATGGTGCAAACTCCTGAGACGATGATTCTTCTCCCTTTCATACTAAGGCTTGCAGGGCGCAATGAGCTTTGTCTTCCAGCAACCGCCTGTGCCATACTGCGAAAACGACGCTCGTGCCGTCGCAAGGAGTCCCCCGTGAGCACCATTCCTCGTCAAGCTACTGCACTACGTACAAATCCGTGCCCTATTTCAAACTGCGCAACCGCCGCCGCCGCGGCGCGGCCGCCTCCGCAGACATGGACTCTTCCCGACCTTTGCGCGGCCTACAAATGGCCCACTGGCCTGCCTGGCGGCGGCGTCATCGCGATTGTCGAGCTGGGCGGCGGGTGGGTTCAGTCTGACATGGACGCGTTCTTCCAGTCCATTGGCCAGCCCTCGCCCGCAGATCACCGACGTCTCCGTGGACGGAACCCAGAACGATCCCAACCAGAGCGTAGGCTCAGCCGACGATCCGGATTACGAGGTGGCGCTGGATATCCAGGTGGCCGGCGCGGCCTATTATGCGGCCACGGGCAAGGCCGCGACGATCCGCGTGTATTGGTCGCAGGACATCGCCTCGGCCGTGCAGAAAGCCAGCGGCCGATGGCTGCGACGTGTGCTCCATCTCCTGGGGCTCTGACGAAGCCAACTGGGGCGCTACTGCCGCCGCGGCAGATGGAATCCGCCGCGCGAGGCCGCAACTGCAGCCGGCATGGCCGTTTTTGCCGCCTCCGGCGACAACGATTCCAGCGACGGCGGCGCCGACCCCGCCAACGTCGATTGCCCATCCTCCTGCCCGCATGTGGTAGGCTGCGGAGGAACCAACAAGTCCGCCTCCCAGGAGACGGTCTGGAACGACAATCCCGGCGAAACTGACGGCGAAGGAACGGGCGGCGGCTATTCGACCGTCTTTCCGGTGCAGGCTTTTCAAATTGGCGCGCCGCCGGCTCCCGCCGGCAGCACCGCAGGCAGCGGGCCGCATGGTCCCCGATGTGTGCGCGGACGCCGATCCCAACACCGGCTACCAGATCTTCGTGCATGGCGCGCAAGCCGTGGTGGGTGGCACCAGCGCGGTGGCGCCGCTCTATGCCGGGCTTTTTGCCTCTTTCGGAACCAAGCTCGGCTTTGTCACGCCAACGCTGTGGCAAAACCAGGGAGCCTTCAACGACATCACCGTGGGAGGCAACGGTTTTTATAACGCCGCGACCAGGCCCCGATCCGTGCAGCGGAATCGGATCTCCGATCGCAGCCAAGATCGCTGCGCTGTTTGTTAAGCAATCCTGAGATTATTTCTCGGCTGGAACCGCCACCGCAATCGCATCCAGCGGGAAGCCCAGCCGCTTCCACTCGTCGTAGCCGCCGCGCAGGGGGCGGACGCGCTCCACGCCCAGCTTGCGCAGGGTCATGGCGGTTTTGGCCGCCGTGGCCTCGCTGGGGCAGGAGCAGAAGAGCACAATATCGCGGTCGCGGGGAATTTCGCTTCCGCGCGTGCGAAGATCTTCGGGCGAGAAATGAATCGCGCCTGGCAGCGTGAAGGGGTCGGGGACCAGTTCCATGGGATGGCGCAGGTCAATGATATAGACCTGCTCGCCGGCATCGAGCTGCTTCTTCAACTCTTCGGGCTCCAGGCGGGCAGCAATCAGTTCTTTGAGGACCATCCTGCGACGGTAGACGCGGAGCATGAAGAAGCCCAGAATGCCCAGAAGCAGCAGCGCTCCGGAAAACCGTCCTGCCCAGTCGAGCAGGCTGGGATTGCGCCGAAGCAGGTCGCCAAAGAATCGGCCCGCGGCCAAGAGCGCGCCCAGCCAGAGCATGCCGCCGATGGCGTCATAGAGGAAAATTCCCCGTAGCCCATGCCGTTCTGTCCGGCCACGGGTGCAGCCATCGTGGCCAGGCCGGGCACAAACTTGGCAAAAATCAGAGTGAACCTGCGGCGGCGGCCGAATGAGTCCTCTGTGCGGCGAACGCAGACGGTGGGTTCCATCGACAGCTTGCAGAGCAGGCGCAGCACGTGATGGCCATATTTGCGGCCCATGAGGAACCAGGCGCTATCGGCCGTGAGCGCCGCGACCAGGCGGCGAGCAACGCCAACGGAAAGCTGAACTCGTGCTGGGCGGTGAGGGCGCCGGCGGCCAGCAACATGGGCGTGGCGGGTAGCGGAATGCCCAGTTGCTCTACCAGGAGCCAGGCGAAGAGCAGCAGGTACCCGTAGGTCAATAAGATATGAGTCGACAATTCCAGTGAAGCTGGTTTGAGCTAATGCCTTTACTTCTGGAGCACATCAAATAGGCCGCCTGAAACCATAAAGTTAACGGGATCGGACTATCCTCGAAGACAGTTCCTTTTGCGGACGGTGAATTGTTTGCGGCATTTCGGCGCGTAGCATTTTTTGAGACCATAACGAACACGGCCCTTCTTATCCTTAACGCCGTCAAGGCAACCGATCCGACCGAGTGCGCCGGCATTCTTGCAATGCGGCGCAAATGGGGCCATTCGGCCAGACGATCGTCTCTAGGCGCTCAAAGGCGGCCCTCTCGTCTTGGAAATAGTCTTCGCTGAGCACGCTTGCCATGATCGAACCTCTATCCATGGCCAACCCTACATTTTGCGGCTGGGTTTGTCGACTAGAATATCGCCGAGTTTTTGTTCCTGTTGTTCGAGGCGGATTCTTCCGGTTGACGCGGTTTGTCCGACGTCCGATCGGGGTTGGCAAGCTCTACCGTTGGGCTATTGGACGGGCGAGGTGTGTAAATCTTCGCGGTCGGCGACGAGGCGGTGCCCCGCGCTCAGACGGCGGGGGCGAGGGCGAACATTGGCTTGATGTTCCAGGCCATGGTCGCCAAGCGCCACTCGCCGCGCACTTCGCCCGCTCCAGCTTGCGGCTCGAAAACGCCCCCGTCGCATAGCCGTAAACCAAAAGGCCAAGCAGAAGCCGAGGATGATAGGACGCCGAACCCGAGCCACGATAGCTTCCGCTCATCGCGCGCAAGTCCAATCCGTCGATCACTTCCACGACAAAACGGGCCAGATGTCGCTGCGGCAGCCACTCATCCACCGAAGGCGGCATCAAAAAGCCCGTCTCTCGGTCAATCGGTCGGAAGTTGTCCATGATGCGGCCCACTCAGCGTGCGAATCAACGCCACAATTCTAGCCAATACCGATAAAAAGCGCTAAGTCCGACAGGCTGCTAGGGGCGATCTTAAGCGGCGCTGCGGCGGATCGGCGCCGCCGCGACGTCGTCGCCGATCCGGAAGCGGCCGATCAATCGGCTCAGCTCTC